>PNJQ01000037.1 GCA_013821985.1 Opitutus sp. | reverse complement strand
GACGCCGGTCGAAGCGATGCGAGGCAGATCTAACCCATCGGCACGAAAACCCCGCCGATGCAGCGCACCGGGAGAATCGCTTTCGTTTCCCCGCAACCGCGAGATTCAAGCGGCCGGCTCGTTGGCGACCGCGTCCTCGTCGGCGATCGTGGTTAGGTCCATTTGCGCGCCGAATGCCGGGCCGAACAGACCTGCACGGCGACGAGACCGATGTGCTCCGCGAGCGCCATCAAGCGGCGCGGTGGCTGCCAGCCATCAGGTGAGGATCGCCGCCGGTTCCCGCCGCCGCGGGGCAGGCGCTGCAGTGCGACCCGGGGAGGCGGATCCGTTGGCGCCGACAGCCGGGCGATGCATTTCGGACGCGCGGTGAGCGGACGCGCGTCCGCCGGCGAGGGCCTGCAACTGACCAATGGCGTCCTGCAGCATCGCGGCCTGGCTGTTGAGCTCCTCGGCGGCGGCGGCGGTTTCCTCGGCGGAACCGGCGTTGGCCTGCGTGACTTGATCCATCTGTGCGACGGCGCCGGTGACTTGTCCGATGCCCTGGCTCTGTTCGGCCGAGGCGGTGGCGATTTCAGAGACGATCTCGTCGAGTTCGCGGATGCGGGTTTGGATCTCGCTGAAATTTTTCGCGACCTCGGCGCTGATCTCGACGCCCTGCCGGCTTTGCGTGACAGAGGTTTCGATTTTCTCCGCCGTCTCCTTGGCGGCCTGGGCCGAACGCTGGGCAAGCGCGCGGACTTCCTCGGCGACGACGGCGAAGCCGGCGCCGGCCTCGCCCGCGCGGGCGGCTTCGACGGCGGCGTTGAGCGCAAGGATGTTTGTCTGGAACGCGATTTCGTCGATCGTCTTGAGGATTTTTGTGATGTCTTCGCTGGCGGAGCGGATCCCGTCCATGGCCTGTTGCATCGTCTGCATGCGGCTCGCGCCGGAGTCGGCGGTGTGGCGCGCTCGGCCGGCGGTTTCCTTCGCGCGCTGGGCGCTCTCGGCGTTGCGCTTGGTCATGCCGGACATTTCCTCCAGCGAGGCGCTTGTTTCCTCGAGTGAGGCGGCTTGCTCGCTGGAACCCTCGGCGAGCAACTGGCTGGAGGAGGAAATTTGCTGGGCGGCGGACGCGGTTTGCTGCGCGCCGGCGTCGATCTGATCGATGGCGGAGGACAGTGCGCGGCTCGTCGTCCTGGTGATAAGGAAGCCGACGCCGACACTGAGGAGCAGGGCGACAATGATGCCGGTGGCCACGCCCGTCTGCGCCGTATTCACGCTGTTCGTGATGTTGGTGCCGGCCTCGATGCCGTTGGTGCGATTGAAGTCAATGAGGTCGTGAATGCTTTTGTCGAGTGGGGCGTAGGCGGGCTCGAGCCGGGTGGCGAGGGCGGCGACCGCGTCATTCTGATCGCTGATCGCGGTCACGTCGCGAAACGCCGCCACGTAGCCGGCCCGGGCGCGCTTCATCTGCTCGAACAGCTCGCGGTCGCGTGCGATCGTGATCGTCTTGTCGTAATCGACGAGGAGCTGGTCGATCTCGGTGATGTTGGTGCTGATGGTCGCGAGAATCGTTCGCTTCTCCGCCGCGTCGCGGGAGAGCACGTGCTTCAGCGTGAGGATGTAGTTTTCCTGAACGACGTTGGAGGCGAGTGCGATGGTCGCCATGGCGGGCAGGCAATCGACGGTGACATGCTCGGCATCGGTGTCGATGAGGCGAAGCTGATAGGTGGCAAAGGCGCCGAGGGTGATCACGACGGCGATGACAGCGGCGAAGCCGAGGCCGATGCGTTTGGCAATGGTGAGATTGTTCATGGATGGCGGTCAGTTTGTGGGGAATGGCGCGGCGCGGGCCGGACAAGAGGGGCAGCCCGGGTCGAGCGAGCGGCTCTGTCTCTGATCCGGCCTTGCGCCAATACGAGCAGAGGCGTGTCGGGCACGCCGCAATCGCTCCACCCGCATCGGCACGGATCGCTGCGACTTGAGGACCGGCCAAAAAAAACCGGCGGGTGACTCCCGCCGGTGCAGAGGGTGAGGTTGGCGCGGGTGACTATGCGCTCGTGGCAATGGATTGCATGGTCTCGGGGGAGACGACGCGATCGATGTCGAGCAACGTCTTCACCTGCCCCTTCACCTTGGCCATGCCGAGCAGGTAGCTCGTATCGACCTTGGTGCCGAACTCCGGGGTCGGCTCGATTTCCTCGGAGGGCACGTGCACGACTTCCTCGACGGAATCGACAATCAAGCCCATTTGCACGAGGGTGTCGTTGCTGAGCTTCACCTGAACGACGACGATGCAGGTGCGTTCGGCGAATTCGGCCTTGAGGCCGAACTTCACGCGCAGGTCGACGACGGGGATGACGCGGCCGCGGAGATTGATCACGCCTTTCACGAACTCCGGCATTTGCGGCACGGGCGTGATTTTCTGCATGCGAATGATTTCGCGCACCTTGAGGACGGCGATGCCGTAGGCCTCGTTGTCGAGCACGACGGTCAGGTATTTGCCGGCGTGTTTGGTTTGCGTCGCGGGAGCGGGGGCGGAGGGAGTGCTCATGTTAGGAATCGAGGAAGTGTGAATCGGACGCTGTCGCGGCGACGGCCGGCTGCGCCAGCGCGGAGCGGGCAGGTCGGGTGTCGCGGATGGTGACGGGCGCTCCGCCCTTCTTCGGCACAGCCGCGCTGAACTTTTGCGTAATTTGCGGGGCGAGGTGGGCTGCCGTGGTGGGGGAGTGGGCGGCGGTGAGGCCGACGAGGCGGCCCAGCTCGCCGACGCTCTCGAGCAGGCTGGCGGCCTGGGCGTTGAGTTCCTCGGAAGCGGCGGCGGTCTCCTCGGCGTTGCCGGCGTTGGACTGCGTGACTTTGTCCATCTGGGAAACGGCTTGGTTCACCTGGTTGATGCCGCGCGACTGTTCGGAGGAGGCCACGGCGATTTCGCCGACCAACTCATCCATGCGCCGGGCGCGTTCGCCGATCTGTTTTAACGACGAGGCGACGAGACCGGAGAGCTGCACGCCGACGGCGCTCTTGGAAATGGAGTCGTCGATCTTTTCGGCGGTTTCCTTGGCGGCCTGCGCGGCGCGCTGGGCGAGCGAACGGACTTCGTCGGCGACGACCGCGAAGCCGGCACCGGCCTCACCGGCGCGCGCGGCTTCGACCGCGGCGTTGAGCGCAAGGATGTTCGTCTGGAACGCGATCTCGTCGATCGTCTTGATGATTTTCGCGATGTTGTCGGACGAATTTTTGATCGCGTCCATCGCGGTGATCATCTGCTGCATCTGGGTGTTGCCCTCGTCGGCGGCCACGCGGGTCTGCTCGGCGAGGCTCTTGGCATTCTTGGCCGACTCGGCATTGGCCTGAGTCATGCCGTTGATTTCCTCGAGCGAAGCGCTGGTTTCCTCGAGCGAGGCGGCCTGTTCGGAAGAACCCTCCGCCAGCGACTGGCTGGAGGCGGAGACCTGCTGGGAGGCGGACGAAACCTGGCTCGAAGCGTCGCCGAGATTTCCGGCCACCCGGTGGATGGCGCGGTTGATGCCGACCGTGATGACGATGCCGCCGGCGACGGCGAGGCCGACGACGATCAACGCGAGGACGATGGTGGTCGTGCGCGCGCCCGCCATGTCTCGCGTGATCGCGACGCCGGACTTCTCCGCCTCGCTCTGATTGTAGGCCACGACGTCAAGGACGGCTTTTTCGAACGCCTTGTAGAATTGTGCACCCGCGTTCGCGGCGGCGAGCGCTTCCGTCGATTTCCCGGCGTTGCTGAGCTCGCGGACTTGCCGGGCAAGCTGGCGGTATTGCTCGAAGGCGGGGCCGACCTTGGAGAACAGGACTCGATCCTCGGGTTGAAGAATGGTTTTCTCGTATTTCGCGAGCGTCGTCACCACATCCGTGGCGAGCACGTCGCATTCCGCGTCGATCTGCTTCATCTCCGCGGCGTCCGTCGTGGCGACGTGGCGCAGGGTGAGGACGCGGTAGTTCAGGGCGCTTTTGAGGATTCCATTGCTGAGCGCGAGGCCCGGGATGTTGTCGCTCGTGATCGAGACGACGCGCAGGTCGATGCGTGACAGAGTCACGAGGAAGACGCCCGCGAGGACGCCCGAGAGGAGAACGAGTAAGCTGAAGCCGACGGCGAGCCGCCGGCCAATGGTCCAATTTTGCATAACAAGGAAGGTTGCCGGCGGGGACAACGTCCCAGCCGAGTTGATCTCACGCCAATCCGCCCATGGGTTCGGCGCGTCCTCGTGCGCGCTGAAGGATAAATGGGCGCCGCGGGAGATTTTCCCGATTCTTTAAGTTTTCTCCCTCTGCGCCGATTTGGCCCCTGCCATCGCGCAACCTGCCATGTCTTTTGCCCCGGAATCCTTCCAGCCGTTGGATGACTTGCTGAGTCGTCTGGCGACCGAGTCCATTTTTGCCCAACCCGGTCGGGATGACGGGTTGATTCCCTCCTACAGTCTGCTCGGCGAAATGCGCGATCTTTGCGCCTCCGAGCCGGTGCTCGCTGCCGCCGTCCGGACGGTGCACGGAGAACTGGATCAGCTGCTCGATGCGGCCCAGCCGTTCGACACGGGAACGCTCCAGCGGCTGCGCGAATTCATCGGCTGGCTGCCGAACGCCATGACGGACGCGAAGGCCGGCCGCACGCCACGGGAATTCGTGCGACGCGCCGAGGGCATGGCGATTGGAGGCTCCGTCGCCGCGCCGGTGGACGCGGAGACGCCGTCCGATGTTTTGTTGGAACTCAATCTTGGCGAGAACCAGGAACTGCTCATCGAGTTCCACGCCGAGGCCGTCGATCACCTGCAGCAGATCGAGGCCGCGCTGCTGGTGCTCGACCAGCAGGCGGACAATCCCGAGGCGCTCAATTCGATCTTCCGCTCGTTCCACACCATCAAGGGCAACGCGGGATTCCTCGGCCTCGTGCCGATGCAATCGCTCGCGCACGAAGTCGAGTCGCTGCTCGATCTCGCGCGCAACCGCGAACTCAGCCTGACGCCCGCCATCATCACGGAAATCCTCCGCAGCCGCGACGCGTTGCAACTCCTCACGCAGCAAATCGCGGTCGCACTCGAAAAGGGCCAGCTGCCGAGCAGCGTGGTTCCCGTCAGCCACCTCATCCGCGCGGTGAAACTCCTCGCCTCCAGCAACGCCCCGACGCCCGGCGCCGTCGCGGAAACCTCCGCGCCCGTCGCGCTTCCGGCTGCGACGATGGAAATTCCCGTGCCGTCGTCGTCCGCCTCCGTCGAACCGACGGCCGCGGTCGCCTCCGTCGCCGCCGCCAATGCCATCGAGGCGCATGCCGCGACCAAGCAGACGAGCGGCGGCCAGACCGTCCGCGTCAACACCGAGAAGCTCGACTCGCTCATGGACGTGGTGGGCGAACTTGTGATCGTGCAAAGCCAGCTGATCGAGTCCGCCCGCGGCTTGAGCGACGACGGCTCGCCGCTCCACCGCAATGTGGCGCAGCTCTCCCGCATCGCAAAGGAACTCCAGCACACTGCGATGTCGCTCCGCATGATTCCGATCAAGCCGACGTTCCAGAAAATGGAGCGCCTCTCGCGCGACCTCGCGCGAAATTTCGGCAAAAAGGTGCATTTCCAAGTCAGCGGCGAAGACACCGAACTCGACCGCACCGTGGTCGAGGAGATTGCCGACCCGATGGTGCACATGGTGCGTAATGCGCTCGACCACGGCCTCGAGTTGCCCGAGCAGCGCGTCGCCTCCGGCAAACCCGAGCAGGGCACCGTCCATCTGCTCGCCTACCATCAGGGCAGCAACATCGTCGTCGAACTCCAGGACGACGGCCGCGGAATCGACCCCGACCGCATTTTTGCGAAGGCGGTCGAGAAGGGGATCATCGCCGCGAACGCCACGCTGACGCGCGAGGAAATCTACGCGCTCATCTTCGCTCCGGGTTTTTCCACCGCGGAAAAGGTCACGGCCGTTTCCGGTCGCGGCGTCGGCATGGACGTCGTGAAGCGCAACATCGATAAATTGCGCGGCAAGATCGAGATCTCCTCCGAGATCGGCAAGGGTTCCACCTTCAAGATCAAGCTGCCGCTCACGATGGCGATCATCGACGGCCTCGTCGTCCGCGTCGGCACGGACCGGTTCATTCTGCCGAGCACATCCGTGCAGATGGCGATGCGCCCGCCGAAGGATTCGATTACGACGGTGCACGGCACGGGCGAAGTGCTTGAGTTGCGCGGCAAGATTCTCCCGCTGCACCGCCTGCACCGCCGATTTGGCATTCCCGCCGACGCGATGCAGCCCTGGGAAGGCATCGTCGTCCTCGTCGAGCATTCGGGCCGGGTCTCCGCATTGCTCGTCGATGAGATGGTCAGCAAGCAGGAGGTCGTGATCAAGAATCTCGGCGCCTTCATGCAGGGCCTGCCGGGCGTCGCCGGCGGCGCAATCCTCGGCGACGGCAACATCGCCCTCATTCTCGACCCGGCCTCGCTCCTCCAGGCCTCGGCCGCCTAACCACTCAACTCCGTTTCGCGGAGCATCGCCTTTTCATGTCCTCCTCTGCCGCTCCGGTTCCTCCGACGCTCGATCAAGTCTGCGAAAAGGCGCTGCGGTTGCCGTGTGCGCCGTCGTTGCTGCCGCAACTCGCGGTCGCGCTGCAGAGCGACAACAGTTCCGCGGCGCAGATCGAGCGCCTCATCTCGCTCGATGCTTCGCTCGCGGCGGCGACGCTGCGCCTCGCCAACTCCGCGATGTTCGCCCGTGGCACGGTCGAGACAGTCGAGGCGGCGGTGTTCCGCCTCGGCGCGAAGGAAATTTATCGGCTCGCCGCGCTCGTGCTCGTCAGCCGTTGGGAAAGCCCCGGCGGCGTGGCGGCGCTGCGGTGGGAGCCGGGCGATTTCAGCCGGCTCGCGCTCTGCACCGCCATCGCCGGCGAAGTGCTCGCGCAATCGACCGAGCGGCTCGATCCGCAACTCGCCTACACCGCCGGCCTCGTGTGCGATCTCGGCAAGCTCGCGCTCGCGCACTCGTGCGGCGAATTCTATCCGGCGGTCCGCGCGTTTCGCGAACGCATGCAGTGCAACTGGGACCAGGCCGAGCGCGCCGTGCTCGGCTACCATCACGCCGACGCCACGCGACAGCTGCTCAAGGCGTGGAATTTTCCCAGGATATTCTGCACGATGGCGGAATTCCACACCCGGCCGCACGAGGCGCCGCCTGAGGCGCTGCCGTTGCTCGCTCATCTGCACGCCGCGAAATACCTCGCGATGGCGATGGGGCCGGGCGTGAACGAGGACTCTTTTCTCACGGCGGTGCACGGCGCGTTTCTGCGCGAGTGGGGGTTTACTTCCGACCTGCTCGAGGCCGCGATGCCGATCGTTCTCGAGCGCGCGTCGGCGCGCCTCGGGGACAAGCTCACGACGGGTGTGGTGAAGATCTGAGCCGGCGCGTGATTGCGTGCTTTCGGGTGGCTGGGCCGGTCCTCTGCCCGCGCGTCCACCTTGTCGCGGTTGGTGAAGAGAGTCCTCGCGGACCGGCCGAAACCCGTCGCAGCTTACTTTGCCGGGAGCGCGATCAGCTTGCCGTCGAAGCCGGCGGCGAGGAGGCGATCGCCGTCGAGCGCGATCGAGCCGCCGATGCCGCCAAACGGAATCTTCTCGCCGGAAAACGTCATCGGGTGACGCCATTTGATCGCCCCGGTGCGCCGATCGAGCGCGACGATCCCGCCGCGGTGTTCGATCAGCGCGCCCTTTTGACAGGTCACGCCGGCGAAGACCGTGTCGGCAGTGACGGCGGGCGTGCCCCACGTCATGCCGCCGACGGCGGTGGCCCAGCGCGGCCGGCCGGTCGCCGGATCGAATTCCGAGACGCGCGCCCAATCGGAGCCGCCGACGTAGAACACGCCGTCCTGCACCGAAGGCGTCGATTCGACCCACGAGAAGCCGTAGGAGAATTTCCACGCTGACGCGCCGTCGCTCAGGCGGAACGCATACATCATGTAGTCACGGCAGCCGACGATGACGAGGCCGCCGATCACCACGGGCGTGGTGCTGACCGCTCCGCCGGCGTTCAGGCGCGCGAGTTCGTTGCCGCTCGTATCGATCCGGACGACGGAACCGTCCATCGCGCCGAAGAGCAGCGAACCATCGTCGAGGGGCGTGACACCCGTGAACACCGGCGCGCCCGCCGCAAAGCGCCAACGCTTCGCTCCCGTCGCGAGGTCGAGCGCGTAGAGTCCGCCATCACTCGAGCCAACGTAAACGGTTTCGGCCAGGACGAGCGGCGTGGCCGTGCGGCGGTTGAAGGTCGGGTTTTCCGGTGCCGGTCCGCCCGCGATCGCGGCGTCGTGCAGCGGGGTGCGCCAGCGCAGCGTGCCGTCGGCGCGGTTGAGGCACACGAGTTCGATTTTGCCATCGACGAAAATAATCGAGTCGCCCGCGACAACGGCGCGGCCGTCGATGCGGTTGCCGTTGGCGAAAGTCCAGGCGGCGGTGCCGTCGCTGGTGCGCACGGCGTGGAAGCGGCCGTCGCGTGCGCCGATGTAGGCGATGCCGTCGTGCACGATCGGCGAGCCGAAGGTGAGCGTGCCGAAATTATATTCCCAGAGCGGCGCGGGCGCGGCGGGGTCGGGCGGCGTCGCGGGTTTTTTGGAAAACGCGTCGCCCCGGGCGAGCGTGACGGGCAGGTGCGCCTTGCCGAACGTGCCGGTGAGTTGGTCGCCCGCGAGTTTCAGGACAATGTCGAGAAACGGGATCAGGTAGGCGCCGTCCTTTTCCCCGGCGAAGGGTCCCACTTTTTGGTCGAAAATGTGCATCGACGGCAGGTGCAGGCCGAACTCGATCTTGCCGTCAGGCAGCCGCGCGAAGCGGAGACCGATTTCGAACGCGCCTTGGGGTGCGGAGACTTCCCCGTGCCAGGCGCCCGCGATGGCGAGCGGGGCGGGCGCGGCATTTGCCGGTGCGGCGGCGGGTTGTTGCGCGGGCAGGGCGGCGACGCACAGCGCAGCCAGAGCGAGAGAAAGAAGGTGGGGAAGCTTCATGCGCTCGACGCTGAACGTGGGGGGCGCCGACGGGCAACGGGGCTGCGACCTCACTCCTCGTCGGCCCGTTGAAGCGTGAACCTCCCGGGACGAATGCCTCACTTCCCCGCCCAGAGCTGCGCCAGATGGACGAGCGTCTCGGTGGATTTCGCCATGTCCTGCAGCGTCACCCACTCGCGCTGGCTGTGCACCTCGTGCATGCCGGTAAAGATGTTCGGCGTGGGCAGGCCGCGTTGCGTGAGACGCGAGCCGTCGGTGCCGCCGCGGATCGGTTGCGCAAACGGCGTGATGCCCGCGCGCTTCGCCGCCTCGCGGGCGAACTCGACGGGGCGCATGTCCTTTTCGAGCCAGTAGCGCATGTTGCGATATTGCTCGGTGAACTTGAGTTCGATGCGTGCTTTCGGCTCGGCGACGCGGAGCTCGGCGGCGATTTTTTCCATCAGTGCGCGTTTTTCGGCCAGGCCGGCGACCTCGAAGTCGCGCACGATGAACGACACCGTCGCCTCCTCGGCCGAGCCGGAGCACGACACGGGATGAATAAAACCGTCCTTGCCGCTCGTGCGCTCGGGCGATTGCGCCATCGGCAGCGCGGCGAGGTAGCGACCGGCGAGGCGGAGCGCGTTCACCATGACGTCCTTCGCCCAGCCGGGGTGCGCGGAGACACCGGCGATGGTGAGCTTCGCGGCATCGGCGCTGAAGGTCTCGTGGCAGATCTCGCCGCGTTCCGCGCCGTCGAGCGTGTAGGCGAACGATGCGCCGAGATGCGCGAGGTCGAGCTTATCGACGCCGCGGGCGATTTCCTCGTCGGGATTGAAAGAGAGGCGGATTTTGCCGTGCGGAATGTCCGGGTGTTGCAGCAGGTAGCGCGCGGCCTGCAGCACGATGGCGACGCCGGCCTTGTCGTCGGCGCCGAGCAGCGTCGTGCCGCTGGCGGTGATGACGTCCTGCCCGATGGCGTCGCGCAGAAACGGAATGGTTTCGACGGTGAGCTGTTGCGTCGGGTCGTCGGGGAGAATGATCGGACGGCCGTCGTAGTTGCGGTGGACGATCGGCTTGGCGCCGCCCGGGAGGTTGGGCGCGGTATCGGCGTGGGCGCACCAGGCAATGACGGGCGCGTTTTCGGCGCCGGGCGTGGCGGGAATCGTCGCGGTGACGTAGCCGAACTCCGTGATCTCGACATCGCTGGCGCCGATTTCCTTCAATTCGGTCACGAGCAGCTGCAGGAGAAGCCACTGGCCGCCGGAACTCGGGCACGTGTCGGACGCCGGGTCGGCGCGCGTGTCGATTTGCACGTAGCGCAGGAAACGCTCCAGCAGGTCCGCGGTGTCGATTTGCATCCGTCTGGTTTAGCAGTCGGGTGCGGACCGCCAACATTTATCCCGCAGCGACGCTCTTCGAATAAATTCCGCCGCGCATGGGCGCGGCGATGGGTGCGCGCGGCGCGGTGGGCCGCTTAGGGCAACGGTGCGGGAGCGGCGGCGGTGCCGACGGCGGACTTGGTGCCCTCGGCGGCGCCGCCGGTGACGGCGTAGCGCATCGCTTCGCCTGCCGGCACGCTCTCGAGCAGCCGGATGCGGTGGCGTGGCACCAGGTAGGCCTGGCCCGCGACGTTGTAGGCCTGCGGGATATAGACCGACACATAGTCTTCGCCGAGTTCGAAGCGGGTCACGTCCTCGTTCGTCAGGAAGCCCACGACCCACACGTCGTCGGCGAAGAGACTGGCGAGGACGGTGCGATTGAACCGGCGTTTGCGGCCGACCAGCGCCTTGAGAAAATCGCGCACCGGCGAATAGACGAGGCTGATGCCCGGCAGCCGCTCGAGCCAGTCGTCGAAAAAATCGATCACCTGCTCGATGACGAAGAACGAACTTAGCCACCCGGTGAACACGATGAGCGCGATGACCGTGATGAAGCCGAGTCCGGGAATGTCGATGAGCGGACGCAGGAGCTTGTCCACGGCGGTGAACACCCAGACCAACGCGGCGATGGTGATCGCGACGGGCGCAATCACGAGGACGCCATGGAGGAAATACTGCGCGAAGCGCCGCGTGTAGAGGCGGAGCCGGAGCCGGCGGGCGACGCGGGGTTTGGTTTCGTTCATGCGCGGAATTCCCGACGGACGGGATTGTCGCTTGGGACCGCGCGGTCCGCCGTAGGTTGCTTCGGGGAAATCCCGGTCCGTGAACCGCGAACCACGGCGCGCCCGCCCTGTCCATGGCGCTACCATGAGATTCCTCCTCGCCCTCGTCGTCATTGGTGTTGCCGTTTATTTCATCACGCAGCGCGCGCCGTCCCCGGTCGCGCGGAGCACGAGCGAAAACCACACCGCCTCCGCCACCGAGCCGGGGCGCGAGTCGGCGCGCACAACCGATCGTCCGCTCACGGCGGACAACCTGCGCGAGGATCTTTCGCGCACCGGCGAGACCTTGCGCGAAAAAGCCCGCACCGCCGGCGAGAAGATCGACGACGCCCGCGTCGTCGCGATGATCAAGGGGAAGTTCGCGCTCGATCGGGATCTCTCGGCGCTGGACATCAAGGTGACGTGCGAGGACGGCAACGTCGTCCTGCTCGGGACGGTCGCCAGCGAGAGCCTCGCCAACCGTGCGGTCGAACTGGCGAAGAACACCGACGGCGTGGCGAACGTGCAATCGCAGCTGAACAGCGGCGGACGCTAGAGCGCTTTCAGTTTTCCTGTAGCCGGACTCGCTGAGCCCGACCGGCGTTTCCTAGCTCGGCGAGGGTCCTCCCGGTGTCAGCGACCCCGGCTACACTTTTTGGCCGGTGGAGGCCGGCGCGTGAGTGGTTCGGGCCGGGGGCAGGTCGAGCGACGGTGAGTGGCTGCGGGCATGACGCGCAGAGGGACCTGCGCGTCCACCTTCAGCGATTCAAGTTCCACCATGGTCCGACTCGCGCCGGATTATTTCGCCCACGCGGGGATTTCGCCGATCCGCAGATCGAAGACCCACATGCCCAGCAACCAGACCAAGCCGACGATGACGGGCACGAGCATGACGTTCAGCCAGAGGCCGGCGCGCGCCATTTGCGGCAGGGTGATCTGACCGCTGCCATAGACGATGGCGTTCGGCGGCGTGCCGACCGGCAACATGTAGGAGCAGTTGGCGGCGAGCGCGGTGGGGATGAGGAAGAGCAACGGGTTCTGTCCGAGGCTCAAGGCGATCGCCGCGGTGATGGGAAGAAAGGTCGCCGCCGTGGCCGTGTTGCTCGTCAATTCGGTGAGCATGAGAATGCCGAAGCAAATCACGGCGAGCGTCGCGATCATCGGGATGCCCTGCAATGCCCCGGCGAGATCGCCGAGGTAGCGGGAGAGTCCGTGTTTTTCGATATTGCCGGCGAGACTGAGGCCGCCGCCGAACAAGAGCAGCACGTCCCAGGGCAACGCCTTGGTGGTCGCCCAATCCATCACGAATTCGCCGCGCCGGAAATTCACCGGCAGCACAAACAGCAGCAGCGCGCCGGTCATCGCGATCGTCGTATCGGTCACCAGGGGAAGGTGGCGGGCGAGCAGCGGTTGAAACACCCAGGCGAGCGCCGTGGCGGTGAACACGACGCACACGCACCACTCGCCGCGGCTGAACCGACCGAGTCGCGCCTTTTCCGTGCGCAGCAAGTCGGCCATGCCCGGCACTTCGCCGGGCGCGAGACGAAACGCCAGGCGCGTCAGCACGAGATACACGAGCGGCAGCGTCACCAGCATCACCGGCACGCCGAGCAGCATCCACTGTCCGAACCCGATCTGGAATCCATAGACCTTTTCCACATAGGCCGCGAGGAGCGCGTTGGGCGGCGTGCCGATCAGCGTGGCCATTCCCCCTGTGGTGGCGCCGTAGGCGACCGCGAGCAGCAGCGCGGTGGCGAAGGCCTTTTGTTCCGGCCGGTCGCCCGTGTCGGGCGGCAGGAGTTGCACGACCGACAGCGCAATCGGCAGCATCATCAGGGCCGTGGCGGTGTTGCTCACCCACATGCTCACGAGCGCCGAGGCAAAGAGGAAGCCCGCCACGATGCGCGCCGGCTGCGTGCCCATCACGCCGATGAGATTGATCGCGACGCGCCGGTGCAGATTCCAGCGCTGCATCGCGAGCGCGATGACGAAGCCACCGAGAAAAAGATAGATGATGGGATTGGCGAACGGCGCGGCTGTTTCGCGGATATCGCCCAATTGCAGCGCGGGAAATAGCACCAGCGGGACGAGGGCGGTCACCGGGATCGGCACGGCTTCGGTGATCCACCACACGGCCATGAGCATTGCCGCTCCAGCCGTGCGCCAGCCTTCGACGCTCAATCCCTCCGGCGGCGGCAGAATCAAAGTCAGGAGCAACGCGCCCGGGCCGAGAATCCAGCCGGACCACTGACGCAGCCCGTAAGTCGAGGGATGTTCGGTCGCGTCCTTGACGGCGTCGGGAATCGGCGGGGGCATCGGGGTGGCGTGAGCAAATCCGAATGCGCTCGCGCGCCAAGCCTTTCTCCGGTCGCAAAGCTACGCCGGGCCGGGGCGTAGAACTACGGTGTTGCCGACGATGTCGCGCCGCCGCCGCGGGCGCGGGGACTCGGTTCCGGCGTCAGCGGCGTGGCCGGTGCAGCGGCCGTCCAAGAGGCATCGGCCGGTCGTCGATGAGCCCGTATGGCGAGTAGGCAAATTCATCGTCTATCCACCAGTCTTTGCCGTCGTAGCGACTGAGGCCGATGCCAATCGTCGCGCCGGTTTCGCGATCGTAAACCTCGGTGTAAACCGAGCCGCCCATCAGGCTGCGCCGGCCGGAGCCCCAACCATAGACGAACGAGATTTCGCCGTGTGTTTCGAAGCGGTTTTGCTTTTCGAATTCCTCGGCGCGCATCCGACGGACCGTCGAAATCGGCACGGGCGCCGCGGCGAGGGAATGGGCCACCAATTGGTCGAGGGTGACGTGTTCGGCGGGCGTGAGTCGATCGAGCCCGCTCGCGGTGAGCTCGGCCGGTTTGCGGCGCTTGGAAAAAGTGCCCGCGAAGCCGCTCACGCCGCCTTGGCGGGCGAGCGAGACTTCGCGGGCGATTTGGGTGTTGAGGGCGAGCTGCTGCTCCGCCGAAAGCCGGGTGAGCCCCGCGGTCTGTTGCTCAGCGGTGCTGAGTGTAGCGATGAAACCGCCTTCCGCACCGAACAGGGAGGCCGCGAATCCGAGCGACGCGACGAACAGGAGGGCAAGACGCGAGGGGCGCATGGGGGATATGACGCCGCGCGCACCGGTTTGGTTCCCGCGGGATGCGCTGGGTGCGCTGCGCGGAGGCGAAGTGAGGGCGCGTAGGCCTTACAACGTTTTCGGTTTTTCTGTAGCCGGGCTCGCTGAGCCGGGTCGGCGTAGCTTCGAACAGCGCGGGTCCTTCCGGGGTCAGCGACGCCGGCAACAAGGCGGGGGAAGCGCCGCGTTGCGCGGGGGCGAGCAGTCGTGGAGGGCGGCTTACGAAAAATCCTCCGCCCCGGATAAAAAAGCCCCGCAGCCGGGAAGGCTGCGGGGCAGAAAAAACGATTTTGCGGGGCGGGAGCGCGCTTACTCGGATTTTTTCTCCGGCGCCTCGAGGCCGCGGCGCTTGAGCAGGTGCTTCACGTCCGGGGTGCGCTCGGCGAAGTTTTGAAACATCTGCATGGCGTCGAGGCTGCCGCCGCGCGAGAGCACCGTTTTGCGCAGGTGTTCCCCGGCCTCGCGATTGAGACCGCCTTTTTCCGCGAACCACGCGCTGCCGTCCGCATCGAGGACTTCCGCCCAGATGTAGGAATAGTAACCGGCGGCGTAGCCGTTGCTGGCGAAGATGTGGCTGAAATACGGACTGCGGTAGCGCGGCGGGACCGGACCGAAATCGACGCCGGCGCGGCGGAGCGCGTCCGCCTCAAAGGCGAGCACCTGATCGGGGCTCGGCACCTGGTCGGACGTGAGTTGATGCCAGGCGAGATCGAGCAGCGTGGCGGCGAGGTATTCGGTGGTGCGGAATCCTTCGTTGAATTGTTCCGCGGCCTTGATCTTCTCGAGCATCTCGCGCGGGAGCGGAGCGCCGGTTTGGTAATGCTTCGCGAAGCGCTCGAGCATTTCCGGCCAGTTCGCCCACATCTCGTTCACCTGCGAGGGGAATTCCACGAAGTCGCGCGGCACGCTGGTGCCGGCGAAGCGCGGGAACTTCACGTCGGAGAACATGCCGTGCAACGCATGGCCGAATTCATGGAAGGCGGTGCGCACCTCGTCGGCCGTCAACAGCGTCGGCTCACCGGCGGGCGGCTTCGGCACGTTGAGATGGTTGGCGATGACGGGCTTCATGCCGAGCAAGTGCGATTGGGAGACGTAGGCATTGGCCCAGGCACCGCCGCGCTTCGAGGGGCGCGCATACCAATCGACGATGAAGAGCGAGAGCGGCGAACCATCCTCGTTACGCACTTCGAAGATTTGCGTGTCCTCGTGGTATTTCGGGAGGTCGGTGCGCTCGTGGAAGGTGATGCCGTAGAGGCGGGTCGCCGCGTAAAACACGCCGTCTTTGAGCACGCGGTTCATTTCGAAATACGGCCGGACTTCCTGCGCGTCGAAGGCGTAGCGGGCCTTGCGGACTTTTTCCGAGTAGAACGACCAATCCCACGGCGCGAGTTGGAAGCCGCCGCCTTCGGCGTCGATTACGGCTTGGAGGTCGGCCGCTTCCTTGCGCGCATTGGCGACGGCGGGGGGGGCGAGCTGGGCCATGAGCTTGTTCACGTTCGCGACGGAGCCGGCGGTCTGTTCTTCGATCTGAAGGTCGGCGTGGTGCTTGTAGCCGAGCAACGCCGCGCGCTCGGCGCGGGTCTTGACGATTTTCGCGATGAGTTCTCGGTTGTCGAATTCGCCGCCCTTGCTGTTGCGGTTGATGGACGCCTCGTAGATGCGCTGACGCAGCGCGCGGTTGGTGAGCGCGTCGAGGGGCGGCTGGCCGGTGGTGTTGAGGAGGCGGATGAGATACTTGCCTTCGTGGCCGGCGGCCTTGGCGGCGGACGCGGCGGCGGCAATGGCGTTGTCGGACAGGCCGGCAAGTTCCTCACGCATTGCGACGAGGACGCCGGAGGCATTGGTTTCCTTCAGGACGTTCTGCGCGTAATTCGTATGCAGCGTCGCGAGTTCGGAGTTGAGCGCGCGCAGGACGGTCTTGTCCGACTCGGAGAGCTTGGCGCCGGCGCGGACGAAGTCCTTGTAGTAACGCTCGAGCAATCGGCCGGACTCGGCGTCGAGGCCGAGAGATTCGCGTTGATCGTAGAGCGCTTGGAGGCGGGCGAAGAGCTGGGAGTTCAACCGGATGGCGTCGCCGTGCGCGGCGAGTTTCGGCGCCATTTCCTTTTCCACTTTCTGCATCGCGGGATTGGTATTCGTCCCGGACAGATTGAAGAATACGCGGCTGACGCGGCCGAGAAGCTGACCCGAACGTTCGAGTGCGACGATTGTGTTCTCGAAGGTCGGGGCGGCGGTGTTGGACGCGATGGAGTCGATCTCGCGACGTTGTTCCGCCATCCCGGCGGCGAAAGCCGGGGCATAGTGCTCGTCTTTGACGAGGTCGAAGCGCGGGTAGTTGAACGGCAGGGTGCTCTCGGCGAGCAACGGGTTATCCATGGGTGGCGAAGGGTTGTCCGCGGCAGGCAGCAGGGTGGCGCTCAAGGCGAGCGTCACTGACAGCAAGGACAAGCGTAACGAGGGGAGGGTGGGACGCAGCATAGTTGTGCAGAATGGAGGTGGGAGTCTTGGCTTCTTGCGCTGGCGACGCAAGCGGCCTCGGCCGAAGGCGAACGCTCCGCGGCGATTGTTAGCGGGCTTAATCGCGTGGACGCCTTCGCCTGTCACCCGCCAGCGGGCCCGCGACGCGTCAGGCCGGCCGAGAGGCGAACAATTCGCGCAGCGCTCCGCGGAGCGTGTGCGGGAACACCGGTTTCAGCATCACCTGATCGACCGCGAGGTCGCGGTAAGCGGCATGCACGGTGGGACTGAGTTCGGAGCTGAAGACCATGACTTTGCCGGCAAACGGACTCGTGCGCACCTGTTGGACGAGTTCGAGGCCGTTCATCTTCGGCATGTGATGATCGGTGATGAGCAGGTCGCAGCAGTGCGGGTCGGAGCGGAGGCGTTCCCACGCGACGCTGCCGTCCGGCACTGTCTCGACGCGGTGCCCGTCGCGCGAAAGCACGATCGTGAGCAGGTCACGCAGTTCCTTCATGTCATCCGCGTAGAGCACGCGCAGAGATTTCGCGTCGCCGCTGGCGGCAGAAGGAGTTGAACTGGTTGTGTTGGCAGCGATGGCCACGGTGAAAGGAAGACTGCGGAATATAGCCAAGGTTCTGCGAAAAGTGTGCGAATTAAACATATGGCTCCGGCCGCGGGCGCGACCGGAGCCATGGGTGTGGCTGGAGCGAGCTCCGGAATCCGCTCGCACCGCTGTCTGCTCCCGGGGGAGCGCTCAGCGGAACGCGGCGGTCAGGAGGCGGCTCAATTATCGGAGCGGGCTTTCTGCAGCGCGGCCTGGAGGCGGTCCCAGGCGGCCGCGAGTTCGTCGCGCGACTGGGCCCAGGTGTCCTGGGTGGCGCGGCCGAGCGCGGCCGCCTTGCCGTCGAAGTCGGACTTCGCGCTCTGCACTTCCTCCCACGCCTCCTTGCGGCTTTGCGAAGCTTGGGCGCTCGAGGCGTCGGCCTTCATCTGGCTGATCTCGGCGTCCACCCGCGCGCTCATGGCGTTGAGGCTGGAGTTGAATTCACCCCGCCGGTCGTAGGAATACGTCCGCAGCTCGGTCCAGCTTTCGGTGGCCGGACTGGTGGACGAGGCATTCGTGGCGGAGGTCGAGGCCCGCGTGCCCGAGCCGCCCGCGGAGCCGGCCGGTTGCGCGGAACTTTCGCCTGAATTGCTCGCCGTGTCCTGGCGGCCGCAGCCGGTCAGACCGAACGCAGCGATCGTGAGCAACGTGAGGAGGGTTTTCATGGGAGAAGTTGCAGGCGGGGATGTTCAGTTTTTCTTCGGCGCGTTCGGATCCGTCGGCGTCGTTGTGCTGGGCTGAGTGGTCGTGCCGTCGGAGGTGACCGTGGCCGTGCCGGCGGGCGGCGTGGCGGTCGTGTCGCTCCTGGTGGCATTCGATTCGCTCGTGCTGCCGCGGGTGCTGTCTTGTCTGCCGCAGCCGACGAAGAAGACGGCGATGACGGCGAGGAGAGGAATGATCTTTTTCATGACTTTCGGGTGGTCGAGTGGTTGTGTCCGGCGGCACGACATGCACCGCACGGAATGAACTGTAGCGCGTGTTGACCCGGCAGGAGCGCGCCGGTGCGCGCCCCGAGCTAAAAACGGGGAAATCACCCACCATTGGCACGCGACGAACATCCGGTCGCGCCGGAACCGGGGGTTGACCGTCCGCGGCGAATCGGGCGGGCTCGCGGGGTGTCGCGTTCCGTTGTCCTGAAAGGTGCTCCCCGCTGCCCGCGCTGCCAGTTGCCTCCGCGCTGGTGCATCTGCGCCGGGTTGCAGCCCGTCGCGACGCCCCTGCGCACCACCGTGCTGATGCATTTCATGGAAAGCTACCGGCCGAGCAGCACGGGTCATCTCATTGGCCGCATCGTCCATGGCGCGCGGGTGCACGAGTTCCGCAAGGAGTCTGCGCCAACCCGCGCGGAGGTTGTGGACGCGGACCGCGAGCTGTGGATCCTGCATCCGCAGGGCGAGGACCCTCCGGCGACCAGCGATCCGGCGAAGCTGCAAGTGCTGCTGCTCGACGGCACATGGGTGCAGGCGACGGAGATGGCGCACCAAGTCGGGCTGTGGGGCCGGCGCGTGCGCCTGCCGATGACCGGCGAGAGCCGCTACTGGCTGCGACGGCAGGCGGGCGAGGGGAGATTTTCGACGATGGAAGCGCTGTTGTTTTTGCACGAGGCGCTCGGGCTCACGGCGGAACACGAGCGGCTCCGCGCACAATTCGAGCTGCACGTGTGGGCCGCGCTCTGTTCGCGCGGGCACAAGGCCGACGCGCAGCGCTATCTGGCCACCTCGCCAGCCCGCGCCGCGTTCGCCGATCTGATCGCGCAGCTCACGACGCCGCGGCCCAGGCAAGAGGAAGGCCGGTCTTTCGACCGGCCTTGAAGGAAGCGAACGACGGGGCGGGCGGAAGCCGCGCGAGACGAACTCAGTTGCTCCCGAGCGGCGCGCGCACCGGGGCGGCGGCGGAATCGGCACTGCCGATCGCCGGCGCCGAGCTCAGCATCGGCTGGAGCGATTCCCCGAGCGGAAAACCGGCCACGGACAACGCGAGCGCGCGTTCGTCGGGCGGAGTGGTCGGCGTCTTGGGCGAGAGCTTGGCCCAGTCGGTGGAGCGGCGTTCGCGGAGATTGTCGCGCGTCGAATCGGGCGCGAGCAAACCCAGCATCACCCCCACGCCGACGTCGAATCCAGTGCGCTTGGCCCACTCGCGGCGCCACTCGAACAGCGGCGGATGCACCGGGTCGCGCAGCGTCCAGCTCCACATCTTGTAATAGGCGGTGTTCACCGGCGCGCCTTCGGGCTGGTAGTCGAGCAGGTCGTATTCCTTGCCGCCGACAGTGGCGACGATCCACGCGTGCGCCTTCACGCGGGACGCCTCGAAGCGCCACTCGATGCCGAGCGCCGCGAGCAGGTGCGCCGCGAACACGGAGCGGCCATCGCAATCGTCGCGCAGATAAAGCCAGCCGTTCTCGCGGCGGTTCTGGATCATCTCGTCGAGCGTCGCGTGATATTCCTCGCGGCCGTAAACGCGCCAGTCCTCGTCGAAATCCACGAGGAGGTGTGTGACATCGTTGACCATCACGAGTTGTTCGAGCGGGTTCTTCGTCACGGCGCGAATCGCGTCGGCCACGGGTGTGATGGCCGGGTGGTTGGCCCGGACCGTTTTCGGCAGCTCGTGGCGATAGGTGGCGATGGTGGATTCCTTCTCCGCGCGCAGCGGCAGCGCTTGCGCGTTAGTCGCAAAGCCGAATGCCAGCAGGGCGGCTGCGAGCCAGGGCGCGCCGCGGGCGGCGAATTCTCGGGGGAAGCATCGGGGAAATCT
The DNA here is from genome assembly GCA_013821985.1 of Opitutus sp. GTDB lineage: Bacteria > Verrucomicrobiota > Verrucomicrobiia > Opitutales > Opitutaceae > Didemnitutus. The sequence continues at coordinate 15,398 of PNJQ01000037.1, read as the reverse complement.
CGGTAGAGTGGGCATCGGTAATTTCTGAGGTCACAACAGAAATTCCCCGGACGAGATTGCCACACAAATCTCTCATTTCTTCGCGGTGCATTTTGCACGACGACGACGCGTGATCTCACTCGGGAATCGGCGTGGATTCTCTAAACGGCTGGCGGGCAAACGTCCGCGTCGATCGCGCGGCAGCGAGGCACAGTCGCTTGGCCGCAGCGTTCAAAAATTTTCCTCTGTGGCTCGCGGAATTTTTCGGGGCGGCGCGATATTTTCGCGTGGGGCGACGGGTTCTCGCGCGGGGCGCGAAGGGCGTCTGGCTCGTTGACGCCCGGCGGTTCCGACAGAGAATTCCCCGATGCCCCAGCATCTCGGCAGCCTGACCTATCTCGTGCGCGACTACGACGAAGCGATTGCGTGGTTCACGGGCGGGCTCGGATTCGAACTGGTCGAGGACACGCCCGTCGCACCAGGAAAGCGCTGGGTGCGCCTGCGGCCGCCGGGAGCGCAAACGGAGGCAACGTGTCTTCTGCTCGGTCGCGCGGTGACGCCGGGCCAGGAATCGGTTGTCGGGCGGCAGGGCGGCGGGCGCGTCTTCCTGTTTTTGCACACGGACAACTTTGCGCGCGACCACGCCGCGATGACGGAGCGCGGCGTCCGTTTTGTCGAAACCCCACGGCGCGAGAGCTATGGCACCGTGGCGGTGTTCGAAGACCTTTACGGCAATCGCTGGGACTTGATCGAATTGTCCGTCCGACCGTGAGCGGCGTGCGCGGCCCGGCGCCCTCGCGCGGCGAGCACGACACCCGCGGCGACTGCGATCATTGCCACCACGCCCGCCACATTCCGATCTTCGCCTCCGCATAGTTCGGGAGCGAGACCGGCCAGCGCGGCGCCGCCGCTCACGTAGCCGACGACGCAGAGCACGCATTTCGGCGCAAGCCCGAGGACAACGAGCGTCCACGGCGCCGTGCGCCAGAATCCCCGCGGCGGCTCAGGCTTGGACGGCGGCGGGGACATTGTAGCGATCGTGATGGCGCACCCATTGCATCGTGTAGTCGAGGCCGTCTTCGTCACGGCCCTTCGGCACGAGGTCGAGAAAGTTGTAAGTACCCATCAACATGTCGAAGCCGCGGCTGTAGGTGGAGTAAGTGTGGAAAATTTCGCCGGTCGCATCGCGCGCGAATACACTGAAACCCGGCGCCTCCTCGAAAGGGAACGCCATGTCGGTGTAGTTGTAGCGGACGTTGCCGCCGGCCGCGATGACATCAGCGGCAAACGAAACCCCGAAGTCGGAATTGAAGGTGGTGTCGTGCGAAGAAACCCAAGGGAAGCGCCAGCCCATGCGGCGCTGAAACGGAAGGATTTCCCCGAGCGGCGCGCGGGAGACGACGGCCAGCGAGACGTCGCGCGCGTGGAGATGCGGCCGTGCTCCGTCGAAATGGTCGGAGACGAACGAACAGCTTTTGCAGCCTTCCTCCCAACCCGGCGCGAACATGAAGTGATAGACGATCAGCTGGCTGCGATCGCCGAAGAGATCGGCGAGCGACGCAGGCCCGGCGGGCGCAGCGAAGACGTATTTCTTTTCGAGGCGCACCCACGGCAGCGCGCGCCGGCGGTCGGCGAGCGCGGCGCGTTGGCGGGTGAGCTCCTTCTCCGCGCGGAGGAGTTCGAGCCGGGCGGCGAGCCACTCGGCGGATGAGACGATGTTGGGTTTCGTGGTTTTCATGGGAAATCTTGGCAAAGCGGTAGCTGCGGCGTGCGAACGCGCCGGGAAGCGGGGAGTCTGGCGCGTCAGATCAGCGCGCGCCGGAAGGCGGAGCTGACTTCAACGCGGAGCGAGTTGGGCGTAGTGCGCGTGCAGCCGCGCGTGCGTGGCCCAGAATTGCGGTGGCGGCGTGCCTGCGAGTTGCGCGACGAGCAGTGAGAAATGCGTGTGCCAACCGCTGGCGTAATTGCTTTGTTCCGCGATGTCTTCGCCAGTCGAGCGGTGGGTCAGGACGAGGAGCACTTGGTTGCCCTGCGGCGTGAGCTCGAAGGTCACCTGGGAATTGTCCTCGCCGAAGGTGTAGCTCAGCACGTGTGGCGGTTCGTAGCGGAGCACGCGGCCTTCGAAGGTGACGCCGGGATCCTGCACGTGGGCGAAGCGCTCTGGCGGCTGTTCTCCGGGAGAGAGCTTGGCGTGGTGCATCGCAAAGACGACCTTGCCGCCGGCCTTCGGCTCGGTGACGCCGCCGGCAAACCAGCGGGCGCGCTTTTCGGGATCGGTGAGGAATTCCCAGACGCGTTCGATCGGACCGGGCAGCAGGCGGACAATGCGGAGTTCGCCGCGGACGGGGAACTCGGCGTCGGAGTCGTTGTTGGGCGTGGTCATGATTTGGAGGATTTTTTCTTCGCGTCGTCGGCACGGAGCTCGCGCTCGAGGGCGTCGAGTCGCCGGCTCCAGACGCGGCGGGTGTGTTCGAGCCAGGCGCCGAGTTCGTCGAGGCCTCGCGGGTTGAGCGATTGGATGCGCGTCTGCCCCTCCGCGCGGGTGACGACGAGGCCGGCCTCGCGCAGCACATTGAGGTGTTGCGAAATGGCCGGGGCGCTCACGTCAAACTCATCCACGATCTCCCCCGTGGGGCGCTCGCGCTGGGCGAGCAGTTCGACGATGCGGCGTCGCGTGGGATCGGCGAGGGCGGCGAAGGACTGCATGAGGAGTGTTTAAGTAATAACTTAATTAAGTAAAGACGAAATCTGGGCGACCGGAGAAAGTCCGTGAGGCATCTTCCCCAGCTGCGACGACTTGCCGTGCGGCGTCGTTTCGCAATTCATCGGTCCATGCCGAAACACGTGCTGTTGGTGGCGGAGGACGACACGACGGACGCCATGCTGCTCGAGCGCGCCATCCGGCGCACGGAAGCGGGCTTTCACATGGTGCGCGTGTGCAATGGCGACGAATTAAAATGTTATCTGGAGGGGAAAGGTGATTTTGCCGACCGGGTCCGCCATCCGGCGCCGCAACTCGTGCTGCTCGATCTCAAGATGCCGCAGTGCGACGGCTTCGCGGTGTTGAGCTGGCGGCGCGAGCGCGCTGCGCTGGCGGGACTGCCCGTCATCGTCTTCTCCTCGTCGAACTTGAGTGAAGACATCGAGCGCGCCTACGCGCTCGGCGCGAACTCCTTTGTGACCAAACCCACCGGCACCGCGCGCCTCGAAAGCATGGTGCAGGCGCTGCACGAGTGGTGGGGGCAACACAATCTCATCGCTCCGTCCCTGAACTGATCATGGCCGCGACGACGACGGGAAGCTGGTGGGGGCGGGGAACGTTTTTTCGCAGCAGTGTCGCCATCCTCGCGGCCGTGCTGGGCGGCGTGCTGGTGTTCGAAGCGCTGAACATTTCGGTGTTCACCCGCATTGGGATGCCGCACGAGTTCTGCTATCTGCGCGACCCGAAGCTCGTGTGGTTGCACGTCACGGCGGATGTGCTGATCGGCGCGGCCTACGTTTCGATTTCAGTCACGCTGGCGTATCTCGTCTATCGGGCGAGCAAGGACATTCCTTTCAACTGGGTCTTCCTCGCGTTTGGACTCTTCATCGTTTCGTGCGGGCTCACGCACTTCATGGAGGTGTGGGTGATCTGGGAGCCGGTCTATTGGCTCTCCGGTTACGTGAAGGTGGTGACCGCCGCCGCGTCGGTCGCGACGGCGATCGCGCTGTTTCCGCTGCTGCCGAAAGTCTTCGCCTTCATCGCGGAGGCGCGGAAAAGCGAGGAGCGCCGCACGCAGATCGAGCAACTCAACCTCGAGCTCGAACGCTTCAACTACTCCGTCGCGCACGATTTGCGCGCCCCGCTGCGCGGCATCAGCGGATTCGGCCAGGCCTTGCGTGAGGATTATTCCGCCCAGCTGCCGCCGGCGGCGCAGGACTACATCGCGCGCATGCAGGAATCGGCCGAGCGGATGGACACACTCATCTCGGATCTGCTGAAATACGCGACGATTGGCCGGCAGGAACTGCGGCTGCGCGCCGTCGAACTCGAGGAGGTTCTCGGCGTCACGCTGAATTTTCTGCAGGCCGAAATCGAACAGGCCGACGCCGAAATCCTGCTTCCGCAAAACCTGTGCGCCGTGCGCGGCGACGTGACGTTGTTGCAGGTCGTGTTTCAGAATCTCATTGGCAATGCGCTGAAGTTCGTCGCGCCCGGCGTGCGTCCGCGCGTTGAAATCACCTGCACCAACCGCGAGGGCGTGGTCACGGTGCGCGTGACCGACAACGGCCTCGGCATTCCGCCCGAGGCGCGCGATCGGGTGTTTCGGATCTTCGAGCGTTTCCATCCGACGCACCCGGGCACCGGCATCGGTTTGCCGATCGTGCACCGCGCGATCGAGCGTCTCGGCGGCCGCATCGGCGTCGATCCCGCCTCGCGCGGCACCGGCACCTGCTTCTGGGTCGAACTGCCCGCGGCGGGATAGCGCGTTTCTCCGGCCTCGGAGACTCAGGGCTTTTCGTCCGCCGCCGTTCGCGTCGCCACACGCGCGAGCTGGCGCTCGACCCAATCGGCGTCCTCATACCAGCGTTGCCCACGATAGAAGGCGCGCAGCTGTTCGTAGCGCCGCACCGGATCGAAGCCCGCGCCGAGCCGGAGTTTTCGGAGGCAGACCGGACAGGCGTGCAGCGGCTGCGCGTCCGACTCGTCGAGGTGGTTGGCGCCGTTCACCACGCAATTGAAGTAGATGCAATGCGGCAGCCCGAACAGATGGGCGGTTTCGTGCGCGAGCACCTTGCACCCGCGGCGCAACGCCGTGTCCCGCCACGCGGCCCGGCGCTCGCGGCCGAAAAACGCCGGATCGTAACGCGCAAAACTGTAAACGCCCACGCGTTCGTCGAGTGACGCCTGGCCGAAGACGAAATTCCACGACGGCGACGGGTAAAGGTCCTCCATCGTCACACCGAGCAGGCAATACGCATCGGGCGGCAGCCGCTTTTGCAGCCACGCGAGGATGCTCGCCGAGTGGAGCTGGCGCCGGCCGGTCGATTCATTGTTCCGCGGCCCGAATTCGAGCCCGTGCGGGTGGTAGGCCGGGATAACGCGCACCTCGAGTTGGAAAAATGCGGCCGCGTAGGCGCGCAACAATTCCAGCGGCGGTGCGTCGTCCTCCGGGAACTCGCCGAGTGGGAGCAGGTAGATGACCTTGCGATATTCGTCCGGCCGATTTGCGCCGGACTCCCGGAATTCGTCGAATGTCTGACCGGTCTCGCGGTGATAATTCAGCCAGTCGCCGCGACCCGGCAGCGTGATCGGCGCGAAGTCGTCGCTCGGCTGAAAAAGCGGACGGATCGTTTCCGGTTCCTCGAACAGATTGCCGATGGCGCGTCGGCGCTCGTTTTCGGACGGCGGCTCGAATGCCACGCTTGCGGCGTGCGCCGGTCCGGAGATCGCCGACCATGCCGCCGCCAGCAAGGCGGCGCGGGCGAACCGGAGGAGCGGGGCGAGGCCGATCATTTTCCGGGGGCGAGCGTGCGCGGGCGTCGCGCAGTGACAATGTGTTTTCTCCGTGCGCGCGATCCGCCTCCGCGGTCGCGGCCGACGCAGGCAATGCACAACCGGCGCAAAAAAACCGGGCACCCGCAGGTGCCCGGTTGAAGAGTCGCAGAGGCCGAGGCGCTCAGAGCGCCGGTCCGACAATCACGCCGCCGTGCGTGTTGTTGTAGGCGTCGAACCAGTTCTTCACGTTCAGCAGGTAAGTGCTGTCGTAGGACGAGGCATTCTTCAGCACGTATTCGCCGTAATAGACGAAGAGGTAGGTGAGGCTGGCGTCGCCGTTGAGGTAGGCGCCGTTGGCATAATTGTATTCCGAGGCGAGGAGTTGCTTGGCGAGCAGGGTCCTCGGGTCCGAACCGGTCGCGGACAGGGTGCTGTTCGCACCAGCCATCGTGATGCTCGTGAACGGCGAGAGAGCGAGCGAACCGACCGTCGTGGTGTAGCTGCTCAATGTCGCGGCGCTGACCTGGACACCCTTGGTGGTGCCCTTGAGCGCCTTCTCGAGGTTGTTCTTCCAATAGCCGATGGTGAACCCGTTGGCGGACATCGTGCCGATGGTGGAGAAATTCAGCGCGAAGCCCGTGTCGGGCGCCGTGCTGTTCCCCGAAACGGCGAGGTCGTGATCGGTGAGCGTCGTCGGCGCGAGGCCGTTCGCCCCCCCGACGACGACGGTGTAGTCGCCCGCCAGCAGACTGGTGAAGGAATAGGAGCCGTCCGACGCGCTCGTGGTGGAGGCAACGACGTTGCCGGCCCCATCGAGCAAAGTGACGGTGATGTTGCCGAGGCCGATTTCATCCGCGCCAAACGTGCCGCTGTAGTTTGCATCGAAGAAAACGAGTCCCGAGACCGTGTAGGTCGGGGGCGGAGTCGTGCCGCCGCACACCGGGCCTTGCGTCGTGCCGAGCACGAAGCCGTTGCCGGATTTCACCGCGATCTCGACGGTGCCGGTGGACCAGTTGCCGGCCAACGTCAGGGTGACCGTGCGCGTTTCGACGTCGTCATAGCCGGTATCGAATTTGATGCCCCGCACGCCCGTCGTCGGATCGGAATTAACCCAGGTGACGAGCGCGTCGTTCGAGTTCACGAGGATTTCGGCACCTCCACAGGATGGAGGGATGCCGATGACCCAATGGCTGATGGCCGGACCGCCGGCGGGATTTGAGGTCACCGTGTAGGTGAACGTGGTGGTGTTCGCGGTCGCGTCGTAGGTTGAGGAGGCAAGTGAAACTGAGTAGCTAATCGGCGAACCCCGTTGAGCGATAACGCTCAACGCGGACGCGAAGAACAGACAAACGAGGGTAAGAAGCTTTTTCATAGTGCAGTGCGGAGAACTTCTTTTTCTGGGGAGGACTAGTCAAACTGTAATGAGGGAAAATACCCAGTATTTAGTAGGAGGTAAGCCTGGCTCTACCAGGCAGTGCCGTTTGGGGATTTATCGTTCGCGCCGTCGGACAGGCGTCTGGGACGAACGCTCGGGCATCGCTTTTCTCCGGAATGGGTTCGTTCCTTCCATTGAAAACAAAACCGCCGCAGCGGGCAGCTGCGGCGGGACACGGCGAAACTGACAGAGTGAGGCGGCGTTACGGCGAGCCGGCGGGGAAGGGAGCGGTGAGCTGCGCGACGTAGGCGCTCTCGGTGGCGAGCGCGTTCTGCAGGTGCGGCACGAGGCGTTTGGTGAACTCGACCGAATCCGGCGCGCTGAGGTGCGACCATTCCGGCAGAACAAACGAACTCAGCTCGGCGTGGTCGGCAAAGTTCACCGCGGCGGCATGGTTTTCGCGCACGAGTCGCGCCCAGGTGTGCGCGAGCGGAGCGAGCATTTCCTCGCGTTCGACGAGCGGGCCTTGCACGGGCATGCGGACGAACACCACCTTACCGCCCCGCGCGCGGATTGACGCGATGAGTTTCTGCGTCTGGCCGAAACGTGCCTCAATGGCCGCCTGCATCATCGCGCCGAATTTTTCTGCGGGAATGAACGACGGCGGCGGCGGCGGCGAGAAGAGCGGCAGCCACCCGTGGGCCACGCGCTGTTGCAGCGGGCTGCCGATGATCGCGGCCTCATCGACCATGCGGCCGCGGCGCTCGCCATCGACCGCGAAGAAATACGGGGGAATCTTCGGCGGCGCCCGGAACGCGGCCCGCTCCGGGAGTTCGATCCGCTCAAGCAGCTTGTCGAGCGCCAGGTCGTCCTTGTTGATGAACGCGAGCCGCGAATCGACGAGCTTGCCAATCTCGTGGCTCCAGCGCTGCGCGTGATTCCATTCGCGGTAACGCTGCAGTGCCTTTTGCGAGACTTCCATCGGCGGCCCGGCGGGCGCAAGGAACATCGCGGGGACGATATCGAGAATGACCGTGCCGTGGAAAGTTTCGTCCTGCGCAAGATCCTCAAGCACCGGGAACGGCGAACTGCCGGCAAGCGCGAGCTGGATCGGCCGCTGGCCCAGTCCGCGTTGCAGGACATCAAGGTCGGCGTTGAAGAGCATGCGCGACGTGCCGACGAGCACGATGGAGTCGGGCTGCACCTTTGCGCGCTGCTCGGCCCAGAGGTCGGGGTTGTCGTCGATCGACGGACCGTAGCCCATCGAGCGCGCGGCGATTTCCCAGCTGGCGGTGGCGAGCAGCGTTAGGGCCGTGACCGTCGCGAGCACGCGGCGCCAGGGCACCTGCGGGATGTCGCGGGTGAATTCAGAATTGGAAGTAGATGAATGCATTGCCGTTTCCTTGCGTGAGAATGAGGGTGAAAAGCATGAGTGACCACGCGCCGGTCAACGCCCAGCGCGGCGTGCGGCTGACGAATTGCTCGATGGTCGTGTGGCGCAGCGTCCAGTGCGCGCCGAGCAAGCCGCCGATGACCAGGGCGACCTGCACGATTTCGCGCATCGGCAGCACGGCCTCGCCGGCGATGGGGAGGCCGCCAACCAGCGCGAGGAGGACGCGGATCGCGGCACCGAAATCCTGCACACGGAAAAACACCCACGCGAACGAGACGACGACAAACGTCACGAGCCCGAGCGCCACTTGCACCGCGAGCGAGTCGGTCCACCTGGCGGGCTTGAAGACCGCGGCGAGCACGCGCTCGATGACGAGACAGAGGCCGTGCACGACGCCCCACGCGACAAAGGTCCACGCCGCTCCGTGCCAGAGTCCGCCTAGGAACATCACGATCAGCAGATTGAGCAGCGCGCGCGCGAGTCCGGCGCGATTGCCGCCGAGCGGAATGTAGAGGTAGTCGCGCAGAAACGTGGAGAGCGAGATGTGCCAGCGGCGCCAGAAATCCGAGAAGCCGACGGCGGCGTAGGGCGCGCGGAAATTGTCGCCCATCGAAAAACCGAAGCACAGCGCCGCGCCGATGGCGCACGTCGAGTAGCCCGCGAAGTCGAAGAAGATTTGGCCCGAGAACGCCATCACACCGGCCCACGCGTCGAGACTCGCCAGCGGCCCCTGGAAGCCGAAGACCTTGTCCGCCGCGCCGCTGAGCAACACGTCGGCGAGCACAACCTTTTGAAACAGGCCGAGGGTCATGAGAAACAGCCCCCAGCTGAGACGCCCCGTTTGTGCCGTGCGCTCGCGCACCATTTGCGGGAGAAAATCCACCGCGCGCACGATCGGGCCGGCGACGAGTTGCGGGAAAAACGTGACGTAGAGCGCGAAGTCGCGCAGCGAGCGCGCCGGTTGCAGGTGCCCGCGGTAGATGTCGAGCGAGTAGGACAGCGTCTGGAACGTGTAGAACGAAATGCCCACCGGCAGCACGATGCTGAGCTTCGGCACGACATAAGTGATGCCACCGAGCGCGAGCAGCGCCTGGAAATTTTCGAGGAGGAAGTTGCCGTATTTGAAATAGCCCAGCAGGCCGAGGTTCGCGATGAGACTGAGCGCGAGCCAGGTCTTGCGTGCGGCGGGTCGAGTCTCGGCCGCCATGCGGGCACCGGCGACATAGTCGATCAGCGTCGAGAGCATCAGCAGGAGGACGAACGGCGGATTCCAGGCTCCGTAGAAGACATAGCTCGCAACGAGCAGGAGGTTCTTGCGGGCCGACCAGCTGCGCAGTGCCCAGTAGGCGCCGAGCACGACGGCGAAGAACACGACAAACGTGAGTGAATTGAAGATCATGGCGTGGAGGAACGCCGAGATTACCGACTTTCGCTCGTCCGTGCAGCGGGCCGGCCGGAGTGGGCCGGACGGCTACCGGGCGGCGGGCCGCCTGCGATGGTCGGATTGACCGTTGCGCACCGGGCCGCGCCGTGCCAACCATGCCCCCATCCTCGCGTCGGGCCACGCGGCGAAATACCTATGAAGGATGACTACCCGTTAATCGAAGTCCCTTTGCGAGCGCCCGAGGCATTTCTCGAGGACGGCCTGTTTGCCGCAGCGGCACAGGCCGCGTTCTATCTCGCGCTGGGTTCATTGCTCGACCGGCGTTGGCGCGATGAGGTCCTCACGTCCGCGTTGCATGCGGAGCAGTATCCTCTCCCGCGGGTTCCGCCGCGGAACGAACCCTTCACTTACGAGCGAATTCGCAACGCGGGGCGCGGACGGTTTTCGTTCCCGTTCGTGCCGAGCGAGGAATGGCGTAAGGCGGCGTTTGAAGCGGCGCGCACGACGTTTGAGGAACCGACGCCCGAAAACGCCGGAGTTGCGATCGAGTTGGGATTGTCCTCACCCAATCAGCTGGTGCGGGTGGCCGCGTTGGTTTCGGCCGGCGACCATTTCGCTCCGCACCGATTTTTCCGGCGTGAACTTGTGCGGGAACTCGTCGAGACCGAAGACCGGTTGGTCGCAGAAATCGCCACGACCGCGCTCGCCCGCTGGCAGACGCTGCCGGTCGAATCGGTGCGCCAGGCCGCTCCGGAATCCGGACACCGCGGCGGCCAGAAGACCTGCCTGATCGTGAACGGCACGATGCCTCCGAGCTGGTCGATTCACACTGGCATGCCTGACACTTGGTGGCGCCCGGGCGGCGACCTGCATGATTATTTGCTGCGCGGGTCCCGGCCGGACACCTACCATGCGCCCGATTTCTACGAGTGGGAGGGCGGCTACAGCCTCTTTGCTCACGAAGTCGCGGCGAAGAATCTCGTGCATTGGCAATCGTGCCACGAGGACCTCGCGCTCGATGTCATCACGCACAGCCACGGCGGCAACATGACGATGATGGCGACGTGGTGGGGATTGCAGATCGACCGGCTGCTGCTGCTGAGCTGTCCGGTGCATTGGGGCGCGCCGATGCGGCAACCATGCCTCGCCAATGTCGGCTCGGTTCAATCCATCCGTATCCAATTCGATCTCGTGATCCTCGCGGATCGCGGAGGACAACGGTTTCCGCCCGGCACGATTCCGGAACACGTCCTGCCACTTTGGTTCGTCTCGCACAGCACGACTCACAAATCGGCGACCTGGCGTTCGCAGGCGCTCGACCGTTTTATCTGACCCGCCGCTTCAGGCTGGAGCTGATGCGCTCGAAAGTCATCGTTGACGACATGCGCGCTTTGCGAGTCGTCCTGGTTCTTGCGTTCATTCCTCTGGCGGGCTGCGGTCCCAAACAACCTGAGGCGCCCGCCACGCCGCAGAAGTCGGTGGCGGAGGAGCGGCGCGAGAAATGGTTCGGCGTCGAGCTCGCGCACAAGCCGGGCATCGCATGGCGCGACAGCGGCCTCGGCATCGAGGTGCTGGTGCCGGGCGACGGCACGGCGCCGACGCGCACGGACCGCGTGCGCGTCAATTACGTGGGCCGTCTGATCGACGGCACGGAGTTCGACAGCTCCTACCAGCGCGGTAAACCGAACGATTTTCTCGTGCAGCACCTGATCACCGGCTGGGCAGCGGCGATGCCGGCGCTGAAGCCGGGTGGCAAAGGCATCTTCTATATCCCGCCGCATTTGGGCTACGGCGGACTCAAGGCCGGCAACATCCCGCCAAATTCCGCGCTGATTTTCGAAGTCGAGTTGCTCGCGGTGAATCCCTGAAGCGCGCGGCTTTCCGCTCGCCAACCTCGCGGGGTTCGCGCTTCCTCGCGCCGCGACATGAACGACTATTTCAGCGCCGGCGATTGGGTCGTCATTCTCCTCTACCTCGGCGCCATGATCGCGCTCGGCGTGTGGTTCGGACGCGACCAGCGCAGCACGCGCGACTATTTTCTCGGCAGCCGCGACACGCCGTGGTGGGCAATCGGTTTTTCGATCATCGCGACGGAGACGAGCGCGCTGACGATCATCGGCGTGCCGGCGATCGCCTTCGGCGGCAACCTGATGTTCATCCAGATGATCATCGGCTACGTGATCGCGCGGGTGATCCTTGCGGTCGTGATGGTGCCGCGCTACCTTCGTGGCGAAATCTATTCGCCCTACCAGCTGCTCGAAGAACGGCTCGGTGTGGCGCCGCGCCGGCTCGCAGGCGGATTGTTTTTGTTTCTCGAAACCCTTTCGGCGGGCGTGCGCGTCTATGTCGCGTGCATCCCCGTGCGGCTCCTGCTGGGTGAAACGGTGTGCAGTCTCGGCGGACTGGTCGATCCGATCCTCGGCGCGATCCTGCTCTTCGTCGTGCTTTCGCTGATCTACACCTACCTCGGCGGGATGAAGGCGGTGATCTGGACCGACGCCGTGCAGTTCGCGCTGTTTTTCGGCGGCGGACTCTATGTGCTCGGCTACGTGCCGACGCTGATCGACGGCGGCTGGGCGGGCGCGATGGAAGCGGCGCGGGCGGCGGGTAAACTCGAGTGGTTGAACACCGCGTTTTCATTCGGCATGCCGTTCAACCTGTGGATGGGTCTGCTCGGCGGCACGGTGATGGTGATGTCCTCGCACGGCGCCGAGCAGCTGATCGTGCAGCGCGTGCTCGCGTGCCGCACGGTGGCCGAGGGCCGGAAGGCGCTCATCCTGAGTGCGGCGCTGATTTTTCCGCTCATGCTCATTTTCCTGCTCGTGGGCGTGCTGCTGTGGGCGTTCTACCAAGCGCATCCGATGCAGATTCCGCTGCCGGAGAGCCGGCCGGGCATCAAGGCGACGGATTTCGTGTTTCCGATTTTCATGCTCACGGAGGTGCCGCATGTGCTGAAGGGATTTCTCATTGTGGCAATTTTGGCTGCAGCGATGTCATCGATCAGCTCCGCGTTGAGCGCGCTCTCTTCGGTTTCGACAATGGATTTTGTCCGTCCGCTCGTGCCGCGGATGACTGAGGCGACGCTGCTCGCGTGGAGCAAGCGCTCGACCGTGCTCTGGGGCGCCGCGCTCGTGGGCGTCGCGTGGCTGACACGCGAGGTGCAGTTCGTGTTGAACGCCGCGTTTTCGTTGCGGGGGCTGGCGAGCGGCGCGCTGCTCGGTGGGATGATTCTTGCGCTCTTTGTGCGCGGCATCGGCGGGCGCGCCGTCATCACCGGCATGCTCGTGTCGGTCGCGACCATGAACCTGCTTTACTGGCCGGCGAACATTCCTGCGCTGCGCGGATGGTGGCTGGCGACGTTCGGCGGCGAGGTGTTCTGGCCGTGGTTCACGCTGATCGGCACGCTGGTCACGCTGGGCGTCGCCGCCCTCGCGCGGGCGTTCGGGTCGGAGCGCCGGCCGGATTAGCCGGGGCGCGGACGCCCGCGGCGTCTTCGTCGCCGATTTGCCGGCGCGCGCGTGATCGGTGCGGTGGCGGACGAAAAATCGCTTTTCCTCGAACGTCGAGCCCGCATGATCGCGGACCCGAACCCCATGTCCTCCTTCGAATACCGCCCGCCCCGCTGGCCGCAACTGATCGTGCTCGTCGCCACCGTCGCACTGACGGCGGTGTTCATCGATGTGATTTTTCTGCCGGAGAAGGAACTCTTGCCGTTCGAGTTCGAGCCCGTGGAGGTCGGCCTGTTCGAACAGGTGATGTTTGGCACGTTCACGCTCATCGGCGTCTTTTTCACCGGTGTGACGCTGTATCGCCTGATCCGCCGTCCGGTGACGTTTCGCCTGACGGATGACGGCTTCGAATATGCGCCAGCCGGGGTGAGCACCGGCTGGGTGCGCTGGGCCGACGTGGAGGAGCTCAAATACACGACGGTCGCCACTGGCAACGGCGACCAGAACCGCCGCAAGGTGCTCGGCGTCTATCTGAAGGATCCGCGCTCCTTCATTGCCCGCCGCCCTCTGGCCCTGCACGCGCTTTTCGAAATGCGGCAATTCCAATCCGGCACGCCGCTGGTCTTTCAATCCGGGGAGTTCGGACGCGAGCACGACCGGATCGTGGCGATGATGCAGGAAAGGTTGCGCCGCGCGCGGTGAGGCGAGCGGCTTGGAGGATTGCCGGACGCTCCCGGGGTGAACCACGGCGGCGCGCCTCCGCAGGGCGCCCCATAGCGGGCGCGGCGGGGCGGAGTAGGGTGCTCCATGAACACGCACTCCAATTTTTCCGCGTCGTGGTGCCGTGCGCTCGGGCTCGGGGCGGCGGTGCTTTGGCTGGCCGGCTGCGCGAGCGAGATCGGTGGACCGAGCTACGGCTACTACGAACGCGAGCGTCCGATCGGCTACGATGGTCCGGGCTTTTCCTCGCCCGCTCCGGGTCCCGCGGTTCACCGCGCCGGCTACGATTATTTTCCGGACTACGAGGTCTATTACGACCGTTACCGCGGCGAGTATATCTACGTCGATCGCGGGCGCTGGGTGCGCAGTCCGCGGCCTCGGGGATTCGATGTGAACGTGTTGCTGTCCACACCGTCCGTGCATCTCGAATTCCGCGACTCGCCGGTGCGCCATCATCGCGAGGTCATCCGCAATTACCCGCGTGGGTGGCGTCGCGCCGGCGACCGCTACGATCCGCGCTACGACCGGCGTTGGTGAGTCGTCGCGCGGGGCCTCGATGGCCGAGCGATACAGCGCTCCGCCGCAACCTGCGGTGCACCGCGTGCGCGGGAAGTTTGCGCGTGCATCGCGACCCGCGGCTCGCCCGAATGGTCGAATGCAGGATGTCACCATCGAATTGGACAACCGCCCGGGCACGCTGGCGGATATGGGCGAAGCGCTCGGTCGCGCCGGCGTGAGCGTCGAGGGCGGCGGTGCCTGGGTCGTGCAGGGCGTGGGCGTGGCGCATTTTCTCGTGGCCGACGGCGCGGCCGCGCGCGGGGCATTGACTGCAGCCGGCATCCGCGTCGTGGTCGTGCGCGACGTCGTCGTGCAACGTCTGCGCCAGGACGAACCCGGTCAACTCGGCAAGCTCACGCGCCGCATGGCGCAAGCCGGCGTGAACATCGAGGTGCTCTACAGCGACCACGATCACCAATTGGTGCTCGTCGTCGACGATGTCGCGAAGGGCCGGGCCGTGGCGGCGGCGTGGATGAGCGAGCGGCCCGCGCGTTGACGGCGCCGGTCGGCGGATGCGCTCATGCGCGCAACAGGCCGAGCGACGTAAGTTGGGCTTCGAGTTCCGCGACGGAACTCCAGGGCAGGATGGGCGAGTTATTCCGTTCGTCGGGCGGATCGCGTTCGAGAGTGTCCGACCAGCCGCCGCACCCGGTGAGCGGGAGCAGGGGACGCCGGTGCAGCCACGCGAGACACACTTCTGATTTCGTGCCGGCGCGTCCGCCGATCACGAGGCAGGCGTCGCCCGCGAGAGCCATGAGGAGATTGCGCGCATCGCCCATCCCGCTGGGAATCAGCACGGAACAGGGCCAATCCTTCACGCCGATCTCGTCGTGCGGCACGATGGAAACCACGGTGCCGCCGGCGGCCAGCGCGCGTTCGGCGGCCACGCGCGTCGCCGGCGCGCCACAGCCGCTGACGACGGTCACGCCGCTGCGCGCGAGGAATTCTCCCGCGGCGCCCGCGAGTTCATAGGCGGCGGAGCCGGGCTCCGCGCTGCCGAGGATGCAAACTTGGGGAGCACGCTTTTTCGGAGCCATGCGCCGCAGGCTGCGCTGCGCCGC
>PNJQ01000036.1 GCA_013821985.1 Opitutus sp. | reverse complement strand
TCCACGATTTCTCCAGCCTTGCCGAAAATCTTCAAGCGGCCGGCTTCACCCATGTGACACCCGCGCGCTTCGGCACGGGCGCCGAGCCACGGCTGCTGATCGACCGCGCCGATCGCGCCTGGGAAAGCCTCTACGTGGAAGCGAGCAAACCCTCCGCATGAAAATCTTCGGCAACTGTCTCGTCAAAAACGAAGGCGACATGATCGTCGAAACCCTCGTGCATGCGGCGCGTTGGTGCGACCGCATCTTTGTTTTCGACAACGGCAGCACCGACGACACCTGGGCGAAGGTGCTCGAGTTGGCCCAGCGCGAGCCGCGCGTCGTGCCGTTCAAATCCGCCGCCGTGCCGTATCGCGACAGCCTGCGGATGGATACGTTCAACGCGTTCCGTCACGAATGCGCCGACGGCGACTGGTGGTGCAAGCTCGATGCCGACGAACTCTACCACGACGATCCGCGGGCATTTCTCGCCGCCGTGCCGCACCGCCACCATGTCGTCTGGGGGGTGAACTTCCAATTCTACTTCACCGATCGCGACGCCGCGCGCTGGGCATCAGATTCACGGGCGTATCCTCCGCACACTCCGGCGGAGCAAGCGTTGCGTTACTACCGTTGCGATTACGCCGAGGTGCGGTTCTTCCGTTACCGGCGCGGTCTCGTCTGGGACCACGGTTCCGCGCCACGCCACCTGGGCGTCGTCCATCCGCGGCGCATCCGCTTCAAGCACTATCAATATCGCAGTCCCGAGCAAATTAACCTGCGACTGCGCACGCGCCAGAAGGCGATGGCGGACGGCTGCGGCACATTCCAAGGCTACTGTGACGAACACGACTGGCGGGAAAAGGTCGTGTCCGCTGCGACCTGTCACTCGATGGATGCTCCCGATCCGCTGCGCATCGAGGAGCGAATCATTCCGCGGCATCTCGAACGGCCGTGGCAGCGCGCCATGAAGCTCGCGCTGCACGGCACGGGCATCTGGCCATGAGCGAAACCGCGCCGCCGCGTTGCTCCGTCGTGATCGCGACCCTCGACCGGATCGAGAGTCTTCGCGTCGTCTTGCGCGACCTCGGCGCGCAGACAACCGTGCCCTGCGAATTGATCATCGCCGCTGCTGGTGCGACCGGACCGGTCAGTGAACTCGTGCGCGACGCCGCGCTCCCCTTTGCCGCCCGGGTGATCGCGTGCGCCGAAAAGAGCTCCGCGCTTCAGCGCAATCGCGCCGCGGCCGAAGCAGCCGGCGAGGTGATCGCCTTCCTCGATGACGACATCGAATTCGGCCCAGACCTTCTTGCGCGCACCCTCGTGCATTTTGCAGACCCGGCGGTGGGCGGGGTGGCTCCCCGTATCGCCCACAGCGACCGTCCGGCACCCGGCCGCCTCACCCGTCTCTATTATCGGATGCAGGCTGGCTACGGCGATGCGGACTACGGGGCGCGCCTGTTCGGCGTGGGATTGAATTGCCTTCCGGTGTTCACAAAAGATTCGCCGGCGCGCATTCGGGCCGACTGGCTGCCCTCGACCTGCCTGTTCCTACGGACTGAGCTGTTTCGCAGGCATCAATTTCCCGCGTTCACCGGATACAGTTTTGCCGAGGACGTTCATCTCACAGCCCGGGTGGCGCGCGAGTCCGAGCTGTATTTCCTCCGCGAGCCGACGCTCCTGCACCATTCCCTGACGAGCGAATTCAAACGCGATGTCGCCGCCCTCACGGCGGGCAAACTCCACAACATGGCGATCATCGCCCGCGACGTGCAAGGGCTGCGCGGTTTCGCCCTCTGGTGGCGCTGGCAATTGCATCGCGTGTTTCTCACCGCCGTGCACACGCTGCGGCGGCCCGCCGGCTGGCGCGAGGAGTTGCGCGGGGTCTGGCGCGCCCGGCCATGAATTCCGTTCCTTCATTTTCCGCACGCGTCCTGGTCGGCATCACGACACGCAATCGCGCGCACATCCTGGCCAAGGCCATCCGGTCCGCACTCGACCAAACGTATCCGCTTGTCGCGGTCGCAGTGCTCGACGACGGCTCGACGGACGCGACGCCGGAGTTGCGCGCGCAATTCCCGCAGGTTCACTGGCAGCGCAACAAATCGCCGCAAGGCATCATCGAAGCGCGCAATCACCTGATGCGCTCCACGCCCGCCGAATTTTTCGTCAGCCTCGACGATGACGCGTGGTTTCTCGGTCGGGACGAGATCGCGCTCGCCGTCGCCGCGATGGATGCCGACGCAAGGCTCGGCGCGGTGGCCTTCGACATCGCTTCACCCGACCAACCCACCGAGCGGGCGCGCGGTGCGGCGCGGGAAGTCGCGATGTTCATCGGTTGCGGTCACTTGCTGCGCATGAGCGCGGTGCGCGATGCGGGTTTTTATGCGCCCACGCCCGGGCGTTACGGTTCGGAAGAAAAGGATCTGTCGTTACGTCTCGCCGACCTCGGTTACCGCATCGACCTGCTGCCCGGCGTGCACGTCTGGCACGATAAGGCATGGACGGGCCGCGACTGGTTTCCTCTCCATCGCTCGGGTGTCTGCAACGAGTTGTTCATGACCATGCGCCGCTGTCCCTGGCCCGATCTCGCGTTCGTGCTGCCGTTGAAGATCGTGAGCTTCGGTTGGTTTTGGCTGCGTCGGCCGCAATTCCTTTCGCCCGGAATCGCCGGACTGTGCGACGCCATCCTCGCGCTGCCGAAGGCGGAGATCTCGCGCGGGCCGGTGCGCCGCGCGACGTTTTGGAAAATGAGCGCCGGCCGTCGCGTCACATGAATCCGCTCCGCCCTTTTCTCCCGACCGGCCGGCACCCCCGTCGCGTGCTCGGTGGCTATTTTGCCGGACTGCGGCTGCGGCTCGATCTCCGCTGCGAGTTCCAGCACTACGTCGGGCTCTACGAAGCCGAAACCTTTCCCTCGTTGCGCCGGCTCGGGCGCGGCTGCCGCAGCGTAATCGACCTCGGCGCAGCCAAGGGCGAACTCGCCATCCGCTTTCTGCGCATTCCGGGGGTGAGTCAGGTCCTCGCGGTGGAACCCTCCGTCGAGGAACTCGCCCAGTTTCGCTCCAATCTTTCCCTCAACTCCCTCGCCCAGGATCCGCGTCTGCGGATTCACCCCGGGTTTGCTGGTGCGGGAGCCGGCGCGGAATGGCGCACGCTGGATGCGCTCGGCGCAGACCTGCCGGAACCGATCTTCATCAAAATCGACATCGATGGCCCCGAGGCGCAGGTGCTCGCCACCGGACCACGGCTCCTGGCCCGGGATTGCCGATTGTTGATCGAGACGCACAGCCCGGAAGCAGAACACGACTGCGGGAACCAACTGCATCGGCTCGGTTACACGATTAAAGTCATCGCGAACGCGTGGTGGCGCCGTCTGCTGCCGGAACACCGCGTCGTGCCGCACAATCGCTGGCTCGCCGCCTGGCGCGAGCCGCTCCGATGAATGAATTTCGCATCATGCGGAGCGGCAACGCGCTCGCCCTCGCGGGCGCAACCGCGGTATTTCTTGTCACCGCGCTTTGGCTCCGGACTGGCTGGGTGCCGTCGCCTTCGGGCGGCGACGAGGTGTGGTGGAGTGAAGCGGGTTACCAATGGCTGCAGGACGGCGTGCTGCGCTGGGCCTGTCTCGACGACGAACGGGGCAGCGCGGTCCTGAGTTTTTGGCCGCCGCTCTCCCCGCTGCTGCAGGCAGGGGCGATGCACGTGTTCGGCGTCACCGCGTTTGGCGTCTCGATGCAATCATCGCTGGTCGCGACGCTGCTCCTCCTCGTCGTCTTCCGCCACGGGCAACTGCTCGGCTTCACTCACGCACGCGCGATCTTCGCCGCGATCGCGCTCTTCGGACTGCTGATCGTCGAGCGTCGTCTGCTGCAGGTGCGGATGGAAAATCTCACCGCGCTGTGCGCCGCGCTGTTCTTTGCGCTGCTATTCTCCGCGCTGCGCGGACGGCTTTTCCTGGCGGGGTGCGCCACCGGTCTCGGCGTCATGGCGTATTATCCGCAAGCGCCGTTCCTGCTCCTCGCCAGCACGGTCGCAGTCTGGGCATCGGGTCAGCGCTCGGCGCGCGCGCTGCTCGAGTTCGGTGCCGGCGGAGTAATGGTGGCGGCGCTTGCGGCGATGTGGATTGCACCGCATTGGGAATTGTTTCGCGAGCAGGTGCTGCACACCGGGTCGGACCGCTATTTCTCCGCATCGAACGTCCTGCGTCCGTTCACGGCGCTGCTGCCGCCGGCCTCGCTCGTCGATCGCGTGCAACAAACCGAAAAATGGCTCGTGCTGGCGGTCGGGGCGCTCGCGCTGTGGCTCGAGCGCGGGGCCGCCCGGCGTGCCTTGGGGTGGTTCGCATTGATCGGCAGCGCACCAATGTTCTGCTACGATCCTTCGCCGCAGGTTTTCCCGGCGGTCGCGGCGGTGGTATTGCTCTTTGGCTGGACGACCCGATGGCCGATGCTGGCGCAGACAGGACTCGTCCTGCTCGCGGTCGCGAAGATGAGTCTCACGCTCTTCACCGCGTGGCATCAGCGCGAGGGTCGCGACTACGGGCCGGTCGCGCGCGACCTGCTCGCGGCGGTGGACCCGCAGGCGCGCTTCGCGGTCAGTCAGGAGGCGTGGCTCGCGCTGCGACCCCACGTCGCAGCGGACAATCTTCACCTGCTGGTCGTCGGCTACACGACCGCGCACCAACGCCCCCGCGTGGCGTATTCCCCGCGGGTGGCGGAGGAACTCGATTACCTCGTCCTGCGCCGCGACCGCATCGAAGAAACCGCAAACAATTATCCGCCGCTCGGCGCGGCCCTGCGCGATGGACAGTTTGTGCTGAAGCAGATCGTCCAGCCTCCGCTCGCGCCGCTGCCTTGGTCACGCGTGCCGACCTACCAGTTGGCCATTTACGTTCGCGCCGGCCTCGCCGCCCAATGAAAGTCCTCCTCGCCCATCCCGGAACCCAACATGCGCGACAACTGGCAGTGCAACTGGAGCGTCACGGTTTGCTCGGGGAACTCTGGACCGGTCTCGCGTTTGCCGCCGACAGTCTCGCCGGACGCTCGGCGCTCGCGGCCAGCCGGCTGCCGAAATTGGGCGGCCTCGCCTCGCGCGTCGTGGACGGAATTCCCGCGGCGAAAATCCGCCGGGTCGCGATCAACGAGCTGCGCGCGCTGGCGCGCCTGCGGCGAGAGGAATCGCTCACGGTGGTGCATGAGCGCAACGCCGTGTTTCAACAGGCGATCCCCGACGCGACCCTGACCTCCACCGATGCCACGATCGGGTTCGACACGTCGAGTTGGATTCTCGCGGAGCGCCTGGCCCGACTGGAGCGGCCTTTGTTTCTGGATCGCAGCATCGCGCATCCGGCAGCGCACGAACGGATCATGCGCGACGTGGCGGCCCGTTTTCCGGACTGGGCGGCCGGCGTGGGACCGCGCCTCCCCAACGTGATGGCCGCCGAACAGCGCGAGCACACGCTGGCGCACCGGATCGTGGTCGGCAGCCCGTTCGTCGCGCGCACGCTGCACGAAGCGGGCGTCGCTGCTGAAAAGATTCGCGTCAACCCCTATGGTGTGGACTGGGAACGCTTCGCCGCGTCCGCCTCGAATCCGCCCGCCGGCGCGCGACCCCGGCGATTTCTCTTCGTGGGCTCGGTCATCGCGCGCAAAGGCGTTCCGCTGCTGCTGAAGGCGTGGCGCGCGCTGCAGCCGCGCGGCGCCGAACTCTGGATTGTCGGGCGCACCAGCGAGCACACGCGGACGCTGATCCCGGAGCTGCCCGGGTTGAAACTGCTCGGGCAGATCACCGGGGCGCAAATGCCCGCGATTTACGCGCAGTGCGACGTCTTGGTGCTGCCGACTTTTTTCGAAGGCTTCAGTTTGGTGGTGCTCGAGGCGTTGGCCGCCGGGCTGCCGGTCATCACAACGCCGAACAGCGGCGCGGAGACAATTCTCCTCCGCCCGGGTCTCGGACAAATCATTCCGATCGGCGACCTCGACGCATTGGTCGAAGCGATGCGCCGGGCCTTGGAAAATTCGCCGCCGCGTGCGGACGTGGTGCGCGCGACGCAGGCGTTGCACGCTGAATTCAGCTGGTCCGCCTACGGTGATCGCTGGGCGGCACTCTTGACCGAACAGTCCTGATGCTCGCCATCCTCACCAGTCATCCGATTCAATACCAGGCGCCGCTGTGGCGCGCGCTGGCGGAGGCCGGAGTGAAATTCGAAGTGTGGTTTCTCACCCCACATGCGGTGGAGGCGTCGTTCGATCGCGAGTTCGGCCGAAGCTTCGCGTGGGATGTCGATTTGCTCGAAGGTTATCCGCACCGGTTTCTCCCAATCGGGGAAGGCTGGAGCATGAACGAGTTCAACGGCGTGCGCCTGACCGCGCGCTGGCGCGACGAGTTCGCCGCGCGCGGCGTGACGCACCTTTGGGTGGAAGGCTGGCGCTTCCGCGAGTTCTGGAACGCAGTTCGCGCGGCGCACGCGGGCGGACTGCAGGTCTGGTTGCGGGGTGAAAACAACGATCTCGTGCCGCGCGGGGGCGTGCGCGATCTCGCGCGGCGGCTGGCGCTGCGCTGGCTGTTCGCCCGCATCGACCGCTTTCTGTGCATCGGGACGTCGAACCGCCGCTTCTACCAAGCGCTCGGTGTGCCGGAGGCGAAGCTGGCATCCGCACCCTACGGCGTGGACAACGAGAGGTTTGCCCGTGCTGCCGCCGAACTGCAGCCGCGCCGCGCGGAATTGCGGGCACGCTGGAACATCGCATCCGCGGCATTCGTGCTGCTGTTCTGCGGCAAGCTGATCGCGAAGAAGCGTCCGCTCGATCTGGTCGCCGCCGCTCAGCTCGCGGCGGCCGACACGGCGCGGCCGCTCCACCTGTTGTTTGCGGGGGACGGCGAGTTCGCCGACGCGGTGCGCGCAGCGCTCGTCGAGCGACGGGTGACCGGGACCGTCATCGGATTTCTCAACCAAAGCGAAGTGCCCGCCGCCTACGCCGCGGCCGACTGTCTCGTCCTGCCGAGTGAGGCTTGGGAAACGTGGGGGCTCGTCGTCAACGAGGCGCTCGCGAGCGGACTCGACGTGCTGGTGAGCGACCGCTGCGGCTGCGCAGAGGACCTCGCCCGGCCGCTCGGCCCCGATCACGTTTTTCCGGGCGGAGACACGCTTGCACTGGCGCATGCAATCGTCAGGTGCGAGCACCAGCCCTCCGCTATCGCCACCCGGCGCGCCATCGTCAGCGCCCACGCTCCGCAGCGCACGGTGGAAACCGTCCGCGCCCTGCTCTCCCGCGCATGAATCCCGCCCATCCTCCCGCCGCGCCCGAACACGTTCGCCGCCTCGTGACACTCGGCTACGTCAGCCTGGCGGTGGCGCTGGTCTTCCTCTGGCAAAAGCAGGAGTGGGAGAATCCGTTGCTCGGCATCGCCAACCTCACGATGCTCGCGCTCGGCATTATTCCGTTGCTGCGGTGGCTGCAGCGCAATGACGCGACGTATCCGATCATGGAGTTCCTGCTCCTGACCACGGTGCCGTTCTACGCGATCCCGGCGCTCACGAACCACGAGGCGCTCGTGAACTATCCGGAGGAAATCATTCTCCGCTCCGCCCTCGTGGTGATCGCGTTTCAGCTTTCGTGCATCGGGGGCAGCATCGTGGCCGCGCAGAGTTACCGGCCGCGCGCGCAATCCGGAGAGAGCTGGTGGCGCACCGCGATCATGCCGGACGAGAAAATGGGCTTCACCGCCTATACGGCGCTGGTCGCAACCGCCTGGGTCGCAATCGCGACGTTCACGAGCGTGGTGCCCCCGGCGTGGATCGGCACGTTGCGCGCGATCTTTTTTGGCATCGGCATCATCAGCGTGTTCGTGCAGGCGCGGCTCTGGGGCGCGGGCCAGCTTTCGAACGGAATGAAGACGCTGTTTGTCTTTAACATCGCCCTGCAGGTCGGGCTGACGTTCGTGTCGCTCCTTCTGATCAACGGGATGAGCCTCCTCCTGACCGCGGGGATCGGCTACTTTTCGGTTGCACGGCGCGTGCCCTGGCTGCCGGTGGTGTTGATCCTGCCGGTGCTGGCCATCCTGCACAATGGCAAGAGCCAGATGCGCCTCCTTTACTGGGAGGGCAAACAGGCCTCGCCTTCGCTCGCGCAACTCCCCGCCTACTTCACGCAATGGATCGAACTCGGACTTTCGCGCGGTGAGGAGATCGAGGAAAAAAACTCCCAGGCCCTCACCTACGGCCTGATGCGGCGCGCGTCACTTTTCCAGATTGTCTGCGTCGCGGTGGACACGATGCCCGACCGCACGCCGTTCCTGCACGGCGAAACCTACTCCATCCTCCTGCCGCAAATCGCGCCCCGTTTTCTCTGGCCGAACAAGCCGAGCCCGCACTTGAGCGTCAAGATCCTGTCCGTGCAGCTCGGTGTCCTCAGCATGGAGGAAGCTGAATCGACGAGCGTTGGCTTCGGCATGCTGACGGAGGCGTATGCGAACTTCGGCATGTTGAACGTCGCGCTGCTCGGCGCGATCTTTGGCTGGCTCTTTCGCCGCCTTGCGCTGGTCACTGAGCACTCCGCGACGCTTTCCCCGGCCGGTCTTTTCCGCATCCTTTGCCTCGTGTGGTGTTTGAGCGCGGAGACGACCCTCGCGGTGTGGTTCTCCTCCCTTTACCAAGCCTGCATCGCCATCGGAGTGCCCCTGCTTGGTCTGCGCTCGATTTTCAGCAAATGACGATTCCCCGCGTCGATCCGGCGCCCGAGCAAGGTGGAACCCGGACCTTGCTCCTGCTTCTGGGCGCCCCGGTGTTGCTGCGCGTTGGGGCGATCGGCTGGTTGATGTCGCGCGGCGTCACGACGGAACAATTGCTCGCCGGTGGCGGCGATGCGGACTCATTTCTCCGGCTCGCGGCGGCCATTGCGCATCCGAACACGATCGGCACCGTGGCGATGAATGACACCCGCTTCTTTCCGCTCTGGCCGGCGCTGCTGGCGGTGCCACTGCGCGCCGGTGTCTCCAGTGCGGCGCTGTTGGGGATCGCACCGCTGTTGAGCGGCATCGTCAGTTGGCTTTTCTACCGTATCACCGCGAACCGAATGCTCGCCTTGCTCGTCGGATGTGCACCGCCGGTGTGGCTGCTTTCCTCCCTCTCGCCAATGAGTGAGGCAATCTATCTGACGCTCGGACTTGCGGCCGCAGTGAGTTTCGGCCGCGAGCGCTGGCTTGGCGCAGGTGTCCTCGCAGGAATGATGGTGGCCACCCGGCCCTTCGGCGTCGCATGGGTTGCGGCGGGATTACTGTGCGCGTGGCTGGGTGCAACCCACACGGTCCGTGGACCGATGTCGCTGCGCTTCGCGCTCGGCTGCGTGCTCGGCGCCCTGCCGCTGGCCGCGTTCAATCTCTGGGCCTACGGCGATCTGTTTCATCAACTGCGGGTTTACGGCGGCAACCTGGCGCAGATGAACCTCGATCCGACCACCGTCGCCGCATTGGGCGGCGCGAGCGGTCACTGGGATTTCCCGTTCCGCCACCTGTTGCTCACGCCGTGGCGGCTCGATATTCCGCTTTGGAAAATCGGCTACATCTACGCCCATGTCGCGGCGCTGCTGGTGCTCGCCCCGGTGGCGTGGAATCGATTCCAGCGGAATCGGACCGACCCGGCGCACCGTGCGCGCAATTTCCTGCTGCTCGCCTTCGTGTTCAACGGTGCCCTCGCGGTCTGCGCCGGGCCGTATTGGGGTTTCCACAGTTTCGACCGCTACTTCCTGTGGGGAGCGCCCGGAGCTCTGGTGGCGCTGTGGCTGTGGCTGCCGCCGGCAACCTGGCGCTGGCTCGCACCGGTGACCGCGGCGGTTTCCCTCGCCTGCGCGGCGTTTGCTTTGCAGCGTTTTTCGGTCTGAAGCCCATGCGCATCACCATCGTCAACGGCTTCTTCCTGCCCGTGCCGCCCCTCGGCGGGGGTTCGACCGAAAAATCCTGGTTCCACCTTGGCCGCGAATTCGCGGCGCGCGGCCACCAGGTCGTCAGCTACTCGCGCCAATGGCGCGGGTTTCCCGACGAGGAAACCGTCGATGGCGTCACGCACCGGAGGTTGCGCGGCTACGACCACAAGCGCTCGATCTGGCAAAACTTGCTTTGCGATTTCCTCTGGAGCTGGCGGGTGTCTCGCCGGATTCCCGAGGCCGACATCATCGTCTGCAACGCCGTTGCGCTGCCCGTCTGGCTCGGACGCCTGCTGCCGCGCGCGGGCAAAGTCGTGGTGATGACCGGGCGAATGCCCAAGGGACAATATCGCCGCTACTCGCATCTCGCACGCGTGCTGGCCCCGAGTTCACTCGTGCGTGAGCGGGTCCTCGAAGAAAACCCCGCGCTCGCTCCGGCCATCCGCATCACCGGATACCCGATCAACTGGAGCCTGCTCGCCCAACCGCAGGCGGTGCCGCATTTCCTGTCGCCCCGCGGGGACGATGCCGAAGTCACGCTCGGTTTCGCCGGTCGGATCCACGAAGAGAAGGGCCTCGTGTTGCTCGCCGACGCGCTAAAGATCGTCAGCGAGCAGGCCGGCCTGCCGCCCTGGCGTCTCATTCTTTGCGGACCATCGGACGTCGAACGCGGCGGTTCGGGCGCGGTGTTCCGCGGGAAGCTGCTGAGCAAGCTCGCACTCGCCGGCTATAGTAACCGTGTGCACCTGCTCGATCCGCAATTCAACGAGCGCACGCTGGCGGCGATCTATCAGCGGATGGATGTCTTCTGCTATCCGAGCCTCGCCGAACAGGGCGAGACGTTTGGCGTCGCGGTTGCCGAAGCGATGGCCGCCGGCGCGGCGCCCGTCGTCTCGAATCTTGCGTGCTTCCGCGATTTCGTGCGCGACGGAGAGAACGGACTCGTGTTCGACCACAAAGCGCCGGATGCGGCGCTCCGCCTTGCGCGTGCGCTCGAAGCACTCATTCGCGACGCAGCTTTGCGTCGCCGCCTAGCCGAGCAGGCGCGCGCGGATGTGCAGTGTTACGATTTCCCGGCATTCGCCGAGGCGTTGCTCGCCGATTTCGCGGAGTTGACCGGAACTTTGCCCCGCTGATCCGCCCCATGCGTCTTTGTCACATCGTGCCCAGTCTGGAGGAAAGGCACGGCGGTCCGTCGAAATCCGTGCGGGCGCTGGCCAATGCCACGGCGCGCTCCGGCATCGACACGACTTTGCTCACGACGTTGGAAGCCGGCCAGTCGATGCTGCCGCCGGAGAATGACGCAGCCCGCATCCACGTGTTTCCGCGCGATGTCCCGCGCTGGCTCTGCCGCTCCGCCGGCCTGCAGCGTCACCTCGCGACGGCCGCCTACGAGATCGTGCATGCGCACGCGCTGTGGTTGCGCACGCTGCACTATGCCCAACAAGGCGCACGCACGCACGGGGCGCCGCTCGTGGTTTCCCCGCGCGGCATGATGAGCGGCTGGGCTTACGAGCATCGGCGCTGGCGCAAGCGTCTCGCGGAACGGTTCGTGCATCCCGGCGCGTTCACGGCTGCCGCCGGTTGGCATGCGACAAGTCCGGACGAGGCCGACGACATCCGACAGCTCGGTTTTCGTCAGCCGATCTGCGTGGCACCAAACGGCGTCGAGCTTCCCACCGAGGCCGAACTCGTAGCGGCGCGCGAGACATGGTTCGCACTTTGTCCAACCATTCGCGGGCGCCGCGTCGCGGTGTTCTATTCCCGGTTTCACCGCAAAAAGCGCGTGCGGGAATTGTTCGACCTCTGGATGAGCCGGAATCGGGGTGATTGGTTCCTGCTGCTCGTCGGCGTGGCCGAGGAATACGATGCCACGGAGATCAACCGCTGGATCGCCGACGCCGGCGCGCGGGAAAATGCCGCGGCCTTCGACGGTGCCATCACGCCACCGCCGTTCGCGGTCGCGTCGCTCTTCGTCTTGCCGTCGCATTCGGAAAACTTCGGCCTCGTCATCGCCGAGGCTCTCGCGGCCGGAGTCCCCGCGCTCGTGACGGACAAGACCCCGTGGAGGGAATTGCACACGCACCAGGCCGGCTGGTGCAGTGCGTGGGAGCAGTGGCCACAGACGCTGCAGGCCGCGCTCGCCTCGGACGACCACGTGCTGCGCCAACGCGGCGCGGCCGGTCGCGCGTGGATGCGGCGCGACTTCACTTGGGAGCGTGCCGCCGCGCGGCTCGCGGAATTCTATCGGCAACTCCGGCATGAGTGAGCGCGATTCCCCTCCACCCGTGCAGCGCGCCTTCTCGAATGCGCCCATGCCGCGCGAGCCCCGGGTGCCGCGCATTTGGGAAACCCTGGTGTTGTTCCACCTGGGTGTGCTGGTCGTCGGCTTGTCGTGGTGGTTCGGCGGCCAGTCACCGGGCGCGCGGCAAGGGCTGCTGGTTTGGGCCACCCTTGGTGCGCTGCTCTTTTTCGTCGCGTGGGGCAGTCTGCGCCAGGTCGGGGCGGCGGGCAACGGACCGTTCCGGCACCTTTGGCCGCTCCTCCTGTTCGACCTGCTCGTGGTCGTGAGCTGCTTCAATCCCTCGACGCGCATTGTCATGCACCAGGGCGAGCAGATGTTTCAGCACATCACGCCCCACTGGAGCTGGCTGCCGAGTTCGGCGCGACCGGACTTGTCGTGGCGCGAACTCTGGCAGTTCAACGGCATCGTGCTCTCCTGCTACAACGCGTTTCTCATTCTGCAGCGCAAACGGTCGCTGCGCGTCCTCCTCACCGTCATCGCCGTGAATGCGCTCGCACTCGCGGTGTTCGGCACGTTCCAGAAACTCACCGGAGCGAACGGTCTTTGGTTCGGCATGGTGCCGACGTTGCAACCCTACTTCTTTGCCACCTTCGTCTATCACAATCACTGGGGCGCATTCACCACGCTGAATCTCGCGGCCTGCCTCGCGCTGCTCTTTCACACGCTGCGTCGGGGTGGACACCGCGATTTCTGGCACTCGCCGGTTTTCCTCGGGTCGGTGGCCGTGGTGTTTATCGCCGCCACCGCGCCGCTGAGCGGCTCGCGCTCCAGCACAGCGCTTGAGATGCTGTTCCTCGCCGGCGCGCTGACCCATTTTCTCGCCTACACCGTGCGCCGGCGGCGCGCGCATCACGAATCGGCCGCCTTGCAGATCGGCGCGATTGTCCTCGCCGCGGTCGTGGCGCTCGCAGGCATCCTTTATCTCAGCCGGGACGTCATCCGCAGCCGCGCCCAGCTTACGACCGAGCAAATCCAGGCGATCACGGCGGAGGACACGCTGAATTCGCGGCTGCAACTCTATGCCGACACGTGGCGCATGGCGGCGGAGAAGCCCGTGTTCGGCTGGGGTCTTGAGAGCTACGGCGATGTATTCCGCATCTTCAACTCGCAGCGGCCTGGTGAACTCTGGTTCGGAGCCCGCGTCTATCGCGAGGCGCACAACGACTGGTTTCAAGCGTTGGCGGAAGTCGGATTTGCCGGCACGGTGTGTCTGTTGCTGCTCGGCGTCGCCCCGCTCTGGCGGGTGAAGTGGCGACGCGTCGCCTCGAGCCTGCCGCGTTACCTGCTCGCCGGGTGCGGACTCGTGCTGCTTTACGCGTGGGTCGAGTTTCCATTCGCCAACCCATCCGTGATGGTTGGATTCTGGCTCGGCCTCTTCGTCGCCGGCCGCTACGCGCGCCTTGATTTCGTGTCCCAACAGGAGGAGAACGGCGCCCCGCATGCCTGACCGCGCTCCCATCTCGGTGCTCATTCCCGTGAAGAACGAAGCGGCCAATCTCGCGGCGTGTCTGGCGTCGGTGGCGTTTTGCGACGAGGTCGTGGTGGTCGATTCCGGCAGCACCGACGGCACGGCCGCGATCGCGGAGCGGGCCGGTGCGCGCGTGGTTGATTTCCGGTGGAACGGCGAATTCCCCAAAAAGAAGAACTGGGCACTGGCGAACGTCGCCTGGAAGCACGAGTGGGTCTTCATCATCGACGCGGACGAACGCGCCACGCCCGAACTCGAAGCGGCGATGCGCGCGATCGCCACCGCGGCGAATTCGTCGCACACCGGCTATTACGTGAACCGGCGCTTCTGGTTCCTCGATGGTTGGCTGAATCACTGCGGTTATTTTCCCAGCTGGAACCTGCGCTTCTTCCGGCACCGCCTCGGCCGCTACGAGCGCGCGGCAGGCACCGACACCGGCAGTGGCGACAACGAGGTGCACGAGCACGTTCTGCTCGAGGGAAGCGCCGGTTATCTGCCAGGCGAGATGGAGCATTACGCGTTTCCGGACGTCGCGACGTGGGTCGAAAAGCACAACCGCTACAGCAACTGGGAGGCGCAGCAGCAAGTCGCGGCCGAGAATGACCTTTCCTCGCCGGCGCTGGACGCCGGTCTCGCGCGCAAACGCCGCCTGCGCCGCCTCGCGTGGCGCCTCCCGTTCCGGCCGACGCTGCGTTTTCTCTATCACTACGTGTGGCGCGCGGGATTCCTCGACGGTTACCGCGGTTTGGTTTTTTGCCGGTTGATGGCGTGGTATGAATTTCTCAGCGCCGCCAAGGCGGCGGAGCTGCGGCGGCGACGCTGAATCTTGTCCGAGCCCAAACTCATTTTCGTCAACCGCGTCTATTGGCCCAACGAGGCGGCGACGGCACAATTGCTGACCGATCTCACGCAGGGTCTCGCGGCGCGCGGACGCGAGGTGCATGTCGTGGCTGCGGGCGTTGGACCCGCCGTCCACGCGGGCGTTACGATCCACCGCACGGGCGGCGCAGACATCCACCATGGCCTGCTCGCACGCGCGATGAATTACCGTGAGTTTCTCGTCCGAGCCCGGCGGGTCGTCTCGGAACTCGCTCAACCGGACGACTGGGTCGTCCTCAAGACCGATCCTCCCATGCTGGCGGC
This sequence comes from Opitutus sp., assembly GCA_013821985.1. GTDB lineage: Bacteria > Verrucomicrobiota > Verrucomicrobiia > Opitutales > Opitutaceae > Didemnitutus. Next base: position 20,978 of record PNJQ01000036.1, on the reverse strand, counting down.
GGCGCTGACCGGGCTCGCGCGCCAACGCGGTGCGCGCGTTGTGCAATGGATTCAGGACATCTATCCGGAGATTGTGCCCCAGCACACCGGAGCCTGGCTTGCGCCCTTGCTCGCACCGCTGCGTTGGACGCGCAACCGTGCATGGCGAAACTCCGCGACCTGCGTCGTGGTCGGCGCCGACCTGCACGAGACGGTCGTGCGTCAGGGCGTGCCGACTGGGAGGGTCCGCGTGATGCCGAACTGGGCGCCGCGCGAACTCGCCGAACCGGCTCGCCCGGCGGATGTCGCAGCGCAGCGCGCCACATGGGACGTGGTGGATAAGTTTCTCGTCGCTTACTCCGGTAATCTGGGACGCGTGCACGAATTCTCGACGCTGCTCGACGGCGCCGAGCGACTGCGGGCTCATCCCGGAATTGTCTTCGCGTTCGTCGGAAGCGGCCCGCGCCTGACGGAGGTTCGGCGGTCGGTCGCCGCGCGCCGGCTCACAAATGTCCGTTTTCTTCCCGCCGTGCCGCGCGGACAACTTGCCGTGGCGCTGGCCGCGGCGGATGTGCATGCCGTGACGCTGCGCGGCGGCTTCGAGCGCCTCGTCAATCCGAGCAAGCTCGCCGGCATCCTGGCCGCGGGCCGGCCGGCGTTATTCGTCGGGCCGACCGACAGCGCCATCGCGGCGCTGATCACGCGCGAGCGGTGTGGCCGGGCCGTGCCGACCGGAGCCGCCGGCGAATTGGCCGAGACCATTCTCGCCTGGCGCGCGGACGCCGCGATCACCTCCGCTCTGCGCGCCCACGCACGACGCGCGTTCGAGCGCCATTTTCAATTCGAGGCACAACTGGCCGCCTGGGACCAATTGCTCTCCGACTCCGCCGACACATGAATCGGCGTTGCTACCCGCTCGCCCCGACAGTTTGCTTGGCTGTGGTCGCCGCATGAAATCCTCGCGTCAAGTCTCGCTGCTGCTCGTGCTGCTCGACGCTCTCGCGGTGGTGTTGTGCTTCAACATCGTGGCGTGGGGACGCGGACTGGCGGAGCCGGGCGTCTGGATCATCGGCGCGCTGCAGCTGCCGGTCGTGATCCACTTCCTCGGCGTTTATCTCATCGATGGTTACAGCAGCCGCACGGACATGCTCTCGATCACCTATGCGAGCATGCACACCATCGCGCAAACGGGCGTGCTGCTCTTCACCCTGCTGCTCACCTACGCGTTTATTCCGAGCGGGTTTCCGCTGCAAACCAGCCGTCTCGTAACCGCCGTATCCTACCTCGCCGTCATCCCGCTTTCGCTCGGATATCGCCGACTGATCTACCAGTGGGCGCATTCGCACGAACTCCCGCGGTTCTTCATTTTCCTCGGCTCGCCGGAGAGCTGCATCGCCTTCAAGGAGGAGTGCCGCAAAAACCAAATGGCGCAGACGGTGCTGTTTGCCACGCACGAGACTTTTGTGCGGACCGCCGATGTCTCCGGCACGATCTCGACCCCGCCGTTCGGCGATGTCGTCCACTACCTCGATCAGTATTCCGGGCAAATCGATGCCGTCATCGTGCGCGAATCGAGTCACGAACTCCCCTCCGCGGTGGCGCAACGGTTGACGGAGCTGAATTTTTCCGGCGTGCCGACCTACACGCTTGAGCTGTTTCATCAGGTTTACTGGCGGAAAATTCCCCTCTATCGGCTGAACCAGACCTGGCTCTTCCAGGAGGGCTTTCAGATCGCGCGCGAGCCGGTATTCGAGCGGCTGAAACGCCTGAGCGACGTCGTGCTGTCGGTGACCGGCCTCGCGTTGTTCGCCCCCCTATTTCCGTTCATCGCCGCGATTATCTGGCTGCAGGACCGTGGGCCGGTGTTCTTCCAGCAGACGCGCGTCGGTCGCAATCGCGTGCTCTTCGAGGCCTACAAGTTGCGCACGATGCGCGTCCACCACACGGGCGACGCCTACACCCGCGAGGGCGACGATCGCATCACGCCGCTCGGGCGCTTCCTGCGCGCCATCCGCCTCGACGAGGCGCCGCAACTTTGGAACGTGCTGCGTGGCGACATGAGCCTGATCGGCCCGCGCGCCGAGTGGGTGAAGCTCGTCGAGGAATACGAGCAGAAGATCCCGTGTTACCACTTCCGCCACCTCGTCAAACCCGGCATCACCGGCTGGGCGCAAGTGAACTACCCGTATGGCGCGAATCTGGAAGACACGATGCGGAAGCTGGAATACGACCTCTACTACATCCGCTTTTTCTCATTCGTGCTCGACGCCTCGATCGTGCTGAAGACGATTCACGTGATGCTCTTCGGCAAGGGGCGCTGAATCGGTCGCGCGACTGGCATAAAGCGCTCGTCTGATTACCCGTAAGCTGTGGCCAAGACCAAATCCTACGACTTCATCTGCATCGGCGGTGGCAGCGCCGGCTTCAATGCCGCCCGTCTGGCGGCCTCGCTCGGCCAGCGCACCGCGGTCGTCGATGGCGCGAAGGAACTCGGCGGACTCTGCATCCTGCGCGGCTGCATGCCGTCGAAGACCCTGCTCTACACCGCGGAAATCCTCCACCACGCCCGCACCGCGGCGAAGTTCGGGCTGCGTGTGCGCGGGGCCGAAGCCGACATGGCGGCGGTCCACGCGCGCAAGAAGAAGATCATCGGCGAATTTGCCGACTATCGCGACCGGGCGCTGCACGCGGGCAAGTTCGACCTCTACCGGGCCTTCGCGAAATTTGAAGATTCGCACACTCTCCTGCTTTCGACCGGCGAAAGGCTGAAGGCAAAGTTTGTCCTCATCGGCACCGGGTCGAAAATCAGCGTGCCGCCAATTCCCGGTCTGGCGGAAGCGAAATTCTGGACGAGCGACGACGTCCTCGATCTGGATTTCCTGCCCGAGAGCGTCATCGTGCTCGGTGGGGGCATCGTCGCATGCGAACTCGCCCAGTTTCTCCGGCGCATGGGCTCACGCGTCGTGCTGGTGCAGCGCAGCCGCAACATTCTCCGCGATCACTCCGAAGCGGCCTCGAACGTCGTGCAGAAGGCCTTTGTCGATGAAGGCATCGAACTCTTCGCCGGCACGCAGATTCAGCGCCTCAGTCAGGACAAGCGTGGCACAAGCGTGCAGTTTCTGCACGACGGCAAGCTCATCACCCGGCGTGCCGCGCATTTATTCAATGCGCTCGGCCGCGAGCCCAACACGGCCGGACTCGACCTGCACGCCGCCTGCGTGCGCGCACGTCCGAACGGTCGCATCATGATCAACCGCTGGCAGCAGACGAGCGTGCCGCACATCTATGCCGCCGGCGACTGCTCGGGGCCCGCCGAGATCGTGCACATCGCCATCCAGCAGGCGGAGGTTGCGGTGCGACACGCGTTCGACGTGAAGCCGATCAAGCCCGTCGATTACGCGCTGTTGTTGAACGTCGTCTTCACCGACCCGCAACTCGCCACCGTCGGCCGGCTCGAGTCACAACTCCAGGAATCGGGCGTCGAGTATCTGACGGCGTCGTATCCGTTCGACGACCACGGGAAGTCGATTCTGATGGAGGCGAAATACGGCTACGTGAAGGTGATCGCCGATCCGAAGCGGGGCCGCATCCTCGGCGCCGAAATCGTGGGCAAGGACGCAGGCGAACTCATCCACTGCTTCTCGGTCTCCATGGCACAGCGCGGCACAGTCTTCGACATGCTCCGCGCGCCGTGGTATCACCCCACCCTGGCGGAAATTATCACGTATCCGCTCGAGGAAATCGCGGACGCGATTCGCGCCCGCTGAGGACGCGCGGCGTTCGTTGCGACGGTGGCGCTGGACGGCTCGGCTGACTCGTATCGGGCCATTTTGCCTTTGCGACAGGGCGAAGCCTTGGGCAGAGGTGAACGCATGTCGAAATACGAAGCCCCTGTTTTCCTCACCGAACTTCTCAAAGCCAAGTCGCCCTCCGGCGCGGAGGCCCAGGCCCAGGCGGTTTACGACAAGTTCGTGAAGCCGCACGCCGACAGCTACGCGAACGACGCGCTCGGTTGCCGCCTTGCGACGCTCAACACGAAAGGAGCACCGACGCTGATGTTCTCGGGCCACATCGACGAACTCGGCCTCATCATCACCTACGTCAACAAGGATGGATACCTTTACTTCGACACGATCGGCGGCCACGACCTGAGCATCATCTCGGGACGGCGCGTCATCATCCAGACAGCCGCCGGCACCGTGAAAGGTGTCACGGGCAAACGCGCGATCCACTTGATGGACGAGGAGGACCGCAAAAAGGTGCCGAAGAAGCACGAAATCTGGATCGACATCGCCGCGGGATCGAAGGCCGAGGCGCTCAAGCGCGTGGCGATCGGCGACGTCGCGACTTACGACCACGAATTCGAACTGATTCACGGTTCGGTTGGCACGGCCCGCGCCTTCGACAACAAGGTCGGCGCCTACATCGTCGGCGAGGCGCTCATCCGCTTGAAACAGGAGAATGCGAAACTCGGCGCCAAGCTCGTTTCGGTGGCCACGACGCAGGAGGAGATCGGCGTGCGCGGCGCGACGACGTCGGCGTTCGCGGTCGATCCGCATGTGGCGCTGGCGGTCGATGTCGGCCACGCGACCGATCACCCGGATTGCGACAACCGCCGGTTCGGCGAGACGAAGCTCGGCGGCGGCCCGATCGTTTGCCGTGGCCCGAACATCAACCCGAAGGTTTATACGCGCCTCGTCGAGTGCGCAAAGAAGGCAAAGATTCCCTACCAGCTCGAAGCCGACCCGCGTCCGACGGGCACCGACGCCCGTGCGATTCAAATGGCGCGCGGCGGCGTGGCGTGCGGACTCGTCTCGATCCCGCTGCGCTACATGCACACGCCGAGCGAAGTCGTGGATCTCGAGGACGTGGAGAACTGCGTGAAGCTGTTCGTCGAGTTCGCGAAATCGGTGAAGAAGGACGAGAGCTTTAACTGGTGAGGTCGAGCGCGGGCGCACCAGCTGCGCGTGACGCGATCGTCGAATCGCAGGCCGGCTTTGCGCCGGCCTTTTTATTGCCTAATCGGCGCGGGCTTGCCGCCAAGAGTCGAAGAGTCGGTCGGGGTCGTCGCCCTCAACGGCCCTTGGGGGACGGCGGCAACCCTCGGCCAAACGCCATCTCAGGCGGCGTCTTTGCTCGTGGTGGTCGAGGAACTCTTGGCCGCCTTCTTCAACTGCGGACGTTTGCGGCCTTCGACGACGCCTTGGTCGATGATCACCTCGATCACGTCGTCGCGTTGCGGCAGCTCATACATCACCTCGAGCATGATCTTCTCAAGAATGGCGCGGAGCGCGCGGGCGCCGGTCTTCAGCTCGATGGCACGGGCGCCGATCGCGCGCACCGCGTCGCGCGTGAAGGTGAGTTGCACGCCGTCCATCGCGAAGAGCTTGGAATACTGCTTCACCATCGCGTTCTTCGTGCGGAGGAGAACTTGTTCGAGATCGCCGACCTTCAGCTCGTCGAGCACAGAGACAACGGGCAGGCGGCCGATGAATTCCGGAATCATGCCGAAGCGCACGAGATCCTCGGGCGCGACAGCGCGCATCATCTCGTCGGGGCTGAGTTCGTGATCCTTGTCGTTGATATGGAAACCGAGCGAACGCTGGCCGAGCCTCTTTTTGATGACGTGATCCAGACCCACGAACGCACCGCCGCAGATGAAGAGAATGTTCGAGGTGTTAACCTGGATGTATTCCTGATTCGGATGCTTGCGGCCGCCCTGCGGAGGGACGTTGCAGACGGTGCCTTCGAGAATCTTGAGCAGCGCCTGCTGCACGCCTTCGCCCGAAACGTCGCGCGTGATTGAGACGTTTTCCGTGGTGCGGCGGATCTTATCGATTTCGTCGATGTAGATGATGCCGCATTCGGCCTTTTTGACGTCGTAGTTCGCCGATTGCAGCAGGCGCAGCACGACGTTTTCCACGTCTTCTCCGACGTAACCGGCCTCGGTCAGCGTCGTGGCGTCGGAGATCGCAAACGGCACGTCGAGAATCTTCGCGAGGGTGCGGGCGAGGAGCGTCTTGCCGGAGCCGGTCGGACCGCAAAGCAGGATGTTGCTCTTCTCGACTTCGACCTCGTTGAACTCGGACGGCATCTCGATGCCATCGCGCGCGGCCTGACTCGGATCGAAGTTGAGGCGCTTGTAATGGTTATAGACCGCAACCGAGAGGACCTTCTTGGCGTGATCTTGGCCGATGACGAAGTCGTCGAGGACCTTCTTGATCTCGGAAGGCTTCACCAATCGGAATGCCGGCTTTGTCGCAGTTCCGGCCGCGGCTTCCGCCGGGGCGGCCTTTACCTCGCGGTCGATGATCGTCTTGCAGACGTTTACGCACGAGTCGCAGATGTAAACCCCTGGGCCCGCGATGATTTTGCGGACTTCCGCCTGCGACTTACCGCAGAAGGAGCAGAGGGTCATGCGGGAAGACTTGGCCATGGAAAAATGTATCGGCCGGGAGTGCCCGTTAGTCGAGGGGGTTTTTCCCGCCGGACGAAAATGTGACGCAATCCGCGGTTAGGCCGCGGTTTGCCCGGAAATCTGCTGCGCGTCGCGCGTCGAAGCCACGACGTGATCGACGATCCCGTAGGTCTTGGCCTCATCCGCGCTCATGTAGTAGTCGCGGTCGGAATCCTTTTCGATCTGCTCGGCCTGCTTGCCGGTGTGGCGGGCCAGAATGGTGTTCAACGTCTGGCGCCAGCGAATGATTTCGCGCGCCGCGATCGCGATGTCGGCCGTCTGGCCACCCGCACCGCCGCTCGGTTGGTGGATCATGACGCGGCTGTTCGGCAGTGCGAAGCGTTTGCCCTTCGTCCCGGCCGCGAGCAGCACCGTGCTCATGCTGGCGGCCATGCCGATGCAGTAAGTGACGACGTCACACTGCAGGAAATTAATCGTGTCGTAGATCGCCATGCCGCCCGTGACGACGCCGCCGGGCGAATTGATGTAAAGATGGATGTCCTTCTTCGGGTCCTCCATCTGCAGGAACAGCATCTGGGCGATGACCACGTTGGCGACCCCATCGTCGATCGGCGTGCCGATGAAGATGATGCGATCCTTCAACAGGCGGCTGTAGATATCCATCGACCGCTCGCCGCGGCCGGTGTTTTCGAGGACGATGGGAACGTAGTAGCTCATGCTTTGGCGGTTGCCGCTTTGACGGTAGCCTTGGAGACCAGGAAATCAAGGACCTTGTCGAAGAGGATCTGCTGCTGCACCGCGCGGAGTTGCTCGCGGTCCTTGCCGAGCTCCTTCACGAGCTTGTCCGGTTTCTGGCCGGAGCGCATCGCTTCGCGCATGAGCCAATTGTTCAGATCCTTGTCATCGACGGTGAGCTTCTCGGCCTCGGCGATCTTCGCGAGCATCAGCTGGACCTTCACGCGCGAGACGGCGGCCTTCGAGGCGCTGTCGAAGAGTTCCTTCTTGTTCTTCTCGAACTCCTCCTGCGGGACGCCACGGCGCATGTTTTCCTCGATGAACTGGCGCAACACGCCATCGCGCTCGGAAGCGATGAGGCTCTCCGGCACGGGGAAATTCGACTGCGCGATCAGCGCATCGGTGATCTGACGGCGCTGCGCCGAGCGGTTCTCGTGCTCCTTGCGCATCGCGAGGGTGGTCTTCACCTGCGTCTTCAACGCCTCGAGGCTATCGACTTGGTTGGCCTTGAAAAATGCTTCGTCGAGCGGCGGCAGCGCGCGTTCGCGGACTTCCTGCACATCGATCGCATAGACGACTTGCTTGCCGGCGAGCGCGGGCACCGCGGCGAACTCGGCCGGGAACGTCACGGTGACGTCCTTCTTGTCACCGGCCTTCACGCCCGCGAGCTGCAGCGTCATGCCCGGCAGCAGGCCTTCGTTGGTGCCTTCAACTTCTTCCCACGTCTGCGGCGCGGAAGCGTAGATGGCTTTGTCGCCGACCACCTCGGTCAACGGCTTCCCGTCGAGCGTGCCGGTGTAGCCGAAGCGCACGTAGTCGCCCTTCGCAGCGGGACGCTCGGCGACCTTGAAATCAGCGCGCTCAGAACGGAGGCCTTCGATTACTGCATCGACTTCCGCATCGGTCGGCTCGGTCGGCTGCACTTCGGTGGTGATGCCGTGGTATTCCGGCAACGTGATCGTCGGACGAACATCGACGGTCACCTTCACTTCGGCCGACACGCCGGGCGCGAACTCGCCTTCGGAGACATCGACGATCGAAATCACGTCCAACTTCGAATCCTCGAGGCCCTGACGATAGGCCTTGCTCACGACGCGGCCCTTGAACTCCTCCTTCAACTCCTTCGCGAAACGCTTCGCCACCATCTGCGCGGGCGCCTTGCCGGGGCGGAAGCCCGGGATGTTGACCTGCTTGGCGAACTCGCCGAGCAGCGTCTGGTATTCGGCGTCCACCTCGCTCTGGTCGAGCGTAACGGTGAGCATCTTGCGGGTTTCGTTGAGGTCGTTGATTTGAACGTTCACGGCTTTAAATTTGGACGGATTTTCGAGCGGAAAAGAGTCGAGGTAAGTCGTGCCGCGAAGGCCGGTCAAGGTCCGTTTCGAGAGCGCGGGACGGAATCCGCCTTGGACTTTTGAAGTCCCCCACCCAAGCTGCGCGCGTCGATGGCTTCCCTCGTCCAACTCCTTGCCAGTCACGGCTGTATCCTCGTCCTCGACGCGGCATCGACCGAGATGCAAGTCGGTCTGCTCCGCCGCGGCTTGCCAGCGATCTGGCGGCATTCACCCGAAGAGGCGGGCAGGGCGCTTTTCGCCCTGACCGACGCGTGCCTGCGCGAAGCCGAACTCACGCTCGCCGACGTGCGCGCGTTCGCGTTCTGCGCCGGTCCGGGTTCGATGCTCGGCGTGCGCACGGTGGCGATGGCCCTGCGCACGTGGCAGGCGCTCGCACCGCGGCCCGCCTTTCAATACGAGAGTCTCCACCTCCTCGCGCTCGAACTCGTCCACCGCGGCCAGGCGCGGCCGTTTTCCGTTATCGCCGACGCCCGCCGCGATTCCTGGCATGTGGTCGCGGTGAGCGGGGACGGAACGCTTGCCCCGCTGCGCCGCGTGCCGACCGCGGAACTCGTCGCGACGACGCAGCCGCTTTGGCAACCGGCTGCGCTCCGCGCGTGGAGCCCGCCGCCGCGACCGACGAGCGAATGCCGCTACGACGTCGCGAGTTTACTCGAGCATCATGCGAACTCGGACGTGCTCCACGCCGCTGCAGCGCCCGACGCATTTCAGCACGAAGCGCCCGAATACAAAAAGTGGTCCGCGCAGGTCCACAGCGCGGCGACGAAGCCCGTGCGATGACGCCCTCGGCGCAACTCCCGCTGCGCTGCTGGGCCGAAATCGACCTCGCCGCGCTCGAGCGCAACCTGAAGCTGATCCGCGCCTCGCTCCCGGCGCACATCCGCTACGTCGCGGTCGTCAAGGCCGACGCATACGGCCATGGTTTGCCGCACACCGTCGCGCGCCTGATGCACGCCGGCGCGGATCTCTTCGCGGTCGCAAACATCGCCGAGGCGCTGACGATCCGCGAACTGAGCGCCGACTGGCCAATTCTGCTGCTCGGCGCCACGCTCCCGGACGAGGACCGCCTTCTCGCCGAGCACGATCTCGCGGCCACCGTTTCGAGCCTCGATGAAGTCGCACGTTTCAACGCCGCCGCGCACGCGGCCGGCAAGCCCATCGCCGTCCACCTCAAGATCGACACCGGCATGGGGCGGCTCGGCGTGTGGTTCGATCGCGCGCCGCAACTCTACCGTGCCATTCGCGAAGCGCAGCATCTGCGTCTTGCGGGCATCTATACGCATTTCGCGAGTGCGGACGAGGACCCGGAATTCACCGACGAACAACGCGGGCTTTTCCTGCGCTCGCTCGCGCTTTTCCCGGGACTCGATGCCGCGCAGGTTCTCATCCACGCCGACAACTCCGCTGGCCTCGAAACGACCCCGGGAAAAGGGGGCGTGTTCAACGCCGTGCGCGTGGGTCTGCTGCAATTCGGCGTGCTTCCCCACCCGCACTCGCTGCTCGCGCGCGTGCGCACGGAGCCGGTTTTCAGTTTCCACACCCGCGTCGGTCTCGTGAAACTCCTCCCGGCCGGCGTGGGCGTCAGCTACGGCCGCACGCACCGGCTGCGCCGCAACTCACGCGTGGCCGTCATCACCGCCGGCTACGGCGACGGCCTCCCGCGCGCCGCGAGCGACCGCGGCGCCGTGCTCGTCCACGGCCAACGTTGTCCAATCCTCGGCCGCGTTTGCATGGACCAGACGATCATCGACATCACGGACGTGCCGAGCGACGTGCGTTGCGGCGACCCGGTCGTGTTGGTCGGCCGCCAAGGAGCCGCGGAGATCACGCTGAGCGAATTCAGCGCGTGGGCGGAGACGATCCCGTGGGAGACACTCACGTCCGTCACGAAACGCGTCGCCCGCCGCTACAAAACGCCGCTCGGTCTCTGAAACTTCGCGGTGGCGCGTGGCGTCATAGCTTCACCTCTCGCGTTCATGGCCACCGCACTCTCGTTGTCTCCTGTCGAAGCCTGGCAACCGCTCCCCTCGAGCGACTGGAACGAAGCCGCCGCGCGCCACCTCCTCAATCGCCTCGGCTGGACCGCCACCGCCGCCGAGACCGCGCGCGCCTTGCAAGACGGACCGGCCGCCACGCTGCGCCGCTGTTTTGGAAAAATGCCGGAGTTTCCGAAGCCGCCGCTGATCGCGAAGCTCGAGGAGGACTTTCCGAGCTACCGCCGCAAGCTCGGCGCCGGAGGCGGAAGCGAGCGGGAAAAACGTGAGGCCCGACGCGAAGCGCGCGAACGCTCCCGCGAGGCGATGGCGGAAATGACCATCGAATGGCTGACGCTTGCCGCGCGCCCCGAAAACGCCGCAGCGGAGAAATGGCTGCTGTTCCTCCAAGACGTCTGGGTCGTCAGCCTCGAGAAGGTGAAGAACGCCGCCCTGCTCTACCAGCATCAGGACTGGCTGCGCCGCGGCGCGCTCGCGTCGTATCGCGATGTCGCGAAAGCGATGTCTCGTTCGCCGGCGATGGTCCTCTATCTCGACCTGCAACAGAGCAAGGCCGACGCGCCGAACGAAAACTTCGCGCGCGAACTCTTCGAACTCTTCACGCTCGGCGAAGGCCACTACACGGAAGCGGACATCAAGCAGGCGGCGCGCGCCTTCACCGGGTATCGGCAGGTCGATGGAAAATTCGCCCTGCAACGCCGCCAGCACGACGCCGGATCAAAAACCGTCTTCGGCCAAACCGGGCGCTTCGACGGTGACGGCGTGATCGACCTCGTCTTCCAGCAACCCGCCGCCGCGACCTTCCTGCCGCGCGAGATGGTGAAATTTTATCTCAGCGACGTGCCGCTGCCGGAGGATTACCTCACCCCGCTCGGCGACTGGTGGGCGAAGAAGAATTTTCAACTCGGCAGCCTGCTCGGCGCGTTCTTCTGCTCGCGGCTGTTCTACGCGCCGGAATTTCGCGGCAACTTCATCAAGAGCCCGCTGCAATTCTACCTCGGCCTCATGCAGGACCTCGACGTCACGCCCGCCCCGCTCCCTCGCCGCGTGATCGGCGCGCTGCGGCAGATGGGCCAGATGCCGTTCAACCCGCCCAACGTGCGCGGTTGGGTCGGCGGCAAGAACTGGATCAACTCCGCCACGCTTGCCACGCGACGCGCCGTGGTCAGCGGATTGCTGAGCCCGTTGCCGGAAGATCTGCTCAACGGCGACGAACGCGCGGCGTTGCGCGCCGCAGGCGGCGACATGCGCCGTTACACGCTCGCGCCGGAACGCCTCGAGGCGTGGGCCACGCTCCCGGCTGAAGCCGCCGCGAGCGCGCTGCTCGAGTTCGCGTTGCCCGCCCGCGCGAAAGACCAGGCGCTCCGAGAGCAACTCGCCCGTTTCCTGGCCGACGCCGAAGGCACGAACCGCGAACGCAACGCCCTGCGCGCCGCGCTCGGCACGCTGCTCGAGTCGCCCGACTACCAACTCTGCTGACGATGAAAAACCCGCATCCTTTTCTTCCCACAACACGCCGCGAATTCCTCGACCTCGGCGCCAAGGGCATCGGTCTGCTCGCCTTCAGCCGATTTGCGCCGTCGTTCGTCGTCGAGTCCGTGGCCGCGGAGGCGCCGCGCGCCGAGAAGGACCGCACGATCCTGGTGCTCGTCCAGCTCGCCGGCGGCAACGACGGTCTCAACACCGTCGTGCCGTTCGCCGATCCGCATTATCGGCGATTACGTCCGACGCTTGCGCTCGGGCAGGACGAGTTGCTGAAGGTGAACGATACCGTCGCGTTCCACCGCGCGTGTGCCCCGCTGCACGCGCTGCTCTCCGACGGCAAACTCGGCATCGTGCAGAACGTCGGTTATCCGAATCCGAATCGCTCGCACTTCCGCTCGACCGAAATCTGGGAAACGGCGAGCGACAGCCAGCAGACCCTCGCGACGGGCTGGCTCGGCCGCTATTTCGACAACGCCTGTGGCGGACTCCCCGCCGGCACGCCGTGCGGCGTCAATATCTCAAACGAAGTGCCGCAGTCGTTTCTCAGCGAGCGTGCGCGCCCCACGTTCAGCCTGCTGCCGAACCAGCGCGGCGGCCGCGAGAATCGCGCCAGCCTCGCGCTCCTCGAGGCGATGCTGCAGCAACCGGGCTTGGCGGGCCACGGCGACCACGACGGCAACGGCGGCTACCTGCGCCACACCATGATGGACGCGCTCGTAACGGAAAAGCGCTTCCAAAAAATCCTCTCAGACTACCGCGCCACCGCCGAGTATCCCGGCAATCCGTTCGCGTCCTCGCTCCGCAACGTCGCCGCGTTCATCGCGTCCGGCAATGCCACGCGCGTCTACTACGTCTCGCTCGGCGGCTTCGACACGCACAGCAACCAGCCGAACCAGCACGCCAATCTGCTCCGCACGCTGAGCGAGGGACTCGCAGCGTTTCAGCGCGACCTCGAGAGCAAACAGCTCGACGGTCAGGTGCTGACGATGACGTTCTCCGAATTCGGTCGCCGCCCGAGCGAAAACGAAAGCCGCGGCACCGATCACGGCACGGCTGCACCGCTCTTCGTTCTCGGGTCGCGCGTGAAAGCCGGCCTGCACGGCCACGCTCCGAATCTCGCGGTCGATCACAACGAGGACCTGAAATTCTCCACCGATTTCCGCGCCGTCTATTCGACGATCCTCCAACGCTGGCTCGGCTGCGATTCGCCGGCGGTCATCGGTTCAACTCACGCGCCGCTCGGTTTCATCTGAGCGAGCGCGTCCCGCATTTTCCGCAGCAGCCCGGCTGGCCGGCGCTTTCGCGCCGCCGCCACCGCACGCTGGACCGATGGCATCTGCTTCAGGGCCGCGCGGTAGCCCGCCGCCTCGATCTCGACGAAATGCTTCGTGTCGAACATGCCGTAGCCGGCGACTTCACGCGGCAAAATCATGACGTCACAACGTTCAAAGCTCGCGCGGGATTTATTGAACATGCCGACATCAAGCGCGCGCTCCAGCACGGCCAGTGAGGTGCCAAGGTCTGAAGCTTTTATTTCGCTCAGCGGATTGACGTGGACGCCGATCGTGACGGCACAACGCGTTTCCAGCAGCTCGATCGGAAAATTATTCACGATTCCGCCGTCGCCGTAGAGTCGGCCGTCGATCTCCATCGGCGAGAAAACCATCGGCACACAGGAGGACGCGAGGATCGGCAGCACGAGCGGGCCCGAGTCGAAAACCTTCGGTTCGCCCCGCAGCAGATCCGTTGCGACGACGAAAAGCTTGCGCTTCAGGGCCTCGAAGGAATCGGCCGGAAAGTAGCGGAGGAAATCCGGCACATATTTCGCGGAGTCCCAAATGCCCGGCTTGCCGAACGCGACATTGGTGAAGCGATATGGATTCGTGACCCGAAAAAATTCGAGCATTTCGTCCGGCGAGTAGCCGTGGGCGTAGAGTGCGCCGACGATCGCACCCGCGCTCACGCCCGCCACCACGTCGGGCTCGATCCCGTTTTCCAGCAGTGCCCGCAGCACGCCGATATGCGCAATGCCGCGCGAGCCCCCACCGGAAAGCACGAGACCGATCTGAGCCGGCGCCGCAGAGGCGACCTTCCCGGATGTTGTGCGTTCCTTCACCACACCGTGAAGCTTACCCAAGTGCGCCGCGCCCGCCAGCCGTAACACGTCGCCAACGCGCCGGGTCGCGTGCGCGCTCACGCGCAACTTGAATCAATCCACGCGTCCGGATGACAGGGGACCCGGAATGGCGCGCAAGCGCGCTATCTACTTTGGATTTCGCCATTGGAGGGCGCCGCCTATCGGTGGGCGCGTGCGTTGGATAACCGAGCGGCCGCCAGGTCCGGCCTGCGACAGCGCCGACCGAAATCACGCCTTGCCGATGGCGAATGTGCTGAAACCGATCCTCGTCAGCGCGGCGTGGTCGAGAATGTTGCGTCCGTCGAAGATGAAGGCGGGCTTCGGCATCGCGGCGTAGATCTTCCCGAAATCGAGCTGCTTGAACTCATCCCACTCCGTCACCACGGCGATCGCGTGAGCGCCGGCGCAGGCCTCGTAGGCGGATTGCGCGACGTTCAACCGCGGGTCAGTGCAGCCTTTGCCCAAGACATCGGTGAGCACCTCGTCCGCCGGAACCTTTGGATCGTAAACGCACACCTGCGCGTGCTCGGAGAGCAGGTCGCGGCAGACGTTGATCGCGGCGGATTCGCGCGTGTCGTTCGTGTCCTTCTTGAATGCGAAACCGAGCACGGCGATTTTCTTGTCGGCCACGGTGTTGAACAGCTCCTTGACGATGCGGGAGGCGAAGCGGCGCTTTTGCCAGTCGTTCATCGTCACGACCTGCTTCCAGTATTCCGCGACTTCGGGCAGGCCGAAACTTTCGCAAAGATACGTGAGGTTCAGGATGTCCTTCTGGAAGCAGGAACCGCCGAAGCCGACCGAGCTCTTGAGGAATTTCGGACCGATGCGACTGTCCTTGCCGATGGCGTTCGCCACTTCATCGACATCGGCGCCGGTCGCCTCGCAGAGCGCGGAAATCGAGTTGATCGACGAGATGCGCTGCGCGAGGAACGCATTGGCGACCAGCTTGGAGAGCTCGGACGACCAGAGGTTGGTGGTGATGATCGCATCGCGCTTCACCCAGCGGGCATAGACATCGACCAGCGTTTGGACGGCTTTGTCGCCCTCGGGCGAACGCTCGCCGCCGATGAGCACGCGATCCGGCGCCAGCAGATCGGCTACGGCCGTGCCTTCAGCGAGAAACTCCGGATTCGACAACACCTGTGCCTTCAGGCCGTTGCCGTTCGAGGCGATGATGGTGCGGATCGTGTCCGCGGTTTTGACCGGGATCGTGGATTTTTCGACGATGATCTTCGCCCCGGTGGCGTGCTGCGCAATCGTGCGAGCGACCGACTCGATGTAACGCAGGTCCGCGGCGCGCCCGGCGCCGACACCGTAGGTTTTCGTCGGCGTGTTGACCGCCACGAAGATGATGTCCGCGCTCTTGATGTTGCCGGCGACGTCGGTGGAAAAATGCAGATTCCGTCCGCGTGCCTCGCGCACGACGTCGTCGAGGCCCGGCTCGTAGATCGGGAGCTTGTCGCTGTTCCACGCTGCGATGCGCGCGGCGTTCATATCCACGACCGTGACGGTGATGTCCGGGCACTTGAGTGCGATCATGGCCATGGTCGGCCCGCCCACGTAACCGGCCCCAATGCAGCAAATTTTCATAGCGAGAACGGGCAGGTTGCCCGGCCCGCTCGCCGAATCCAAGGACGATTTTTTCGGAGCCGGCGGGGAGAAAATCTCCTACCGCGCGAAGCGGTGCGCCACGGCTGCGAAGCGCTGCCCGGCCTCGCGCAACTGGTCGGGCGACAGCACGCCGTAGCTGGCGCGGATCCAGTTGGTTTCCGGCCGGTCGCCGAAGCAGAGATCTCCCGGGACGTAGAGCACGCCGGACTGCACGCAGGCCCGGCAAAATTCGCCGTCCATGCCGGTGTCGATGCCCGCCGGAGCGCGGAGCCAAAGATACATGCCGCCGCCGGGCACTTCCCACTGCCAGCCGAGGTCGCGCAGGCCGCCGGCGAGGAGCGCTTCGTGCAGTGCGAGCATCTTGGCTTTGTAACCGCGACGCACCTTGGGGATGTGCGTCTCGAAGCCGCCATTGCCGAGAATTTCCTCGAAGAGCGCCTGCGCGTAATTCGACGTGCCGAAGTCCTGCGTTCCCTTGATGGCGAGCATCTGCGCGAGCCACTTCTCGTCCGTGCAGTAAGCGTAGCCGATCTTCGCGCCGGTCGAGAACGGCTTCGTCAACGTCGCAAAATACATCCGCGGGAACACGTCCCACTCCCGCAAGGTGAGCGCGCTGCGCGCCGGGTGCGGCTCGTCGTAGAATAGTTCACGGTAGGCCACATCCTCGAGCAGCGGCACGATCACGTCGTGCGCCGCAAGCGTGCGACCGAGTGCGGCCTTGTCGGACTCGCTCAAACAGCGTCCGGTCGGATTGGAAAAATAGCTGACGAGATAGACGGCCTTCACGCGCGCGATTTCCCCGGACCGCTTGAGTTGGGCGAGGAGCGACTCGAGTTCGGGTATCTGCAGCCGACCGTCGGCGTCGTAGGGCAGTGAAACGGGCCGTGCACCGAGACTCGTGACGATGTCGAGGAACGCGAAGTAGCTCGGGCGATCGACGAGCACGATGTCACCGGGATTGCACAGCGATTGCACGGCGACGTAGAGCGCCTGCTGCGAACCGTTGGTCACCATGAAGCGACGGTCCAGGTCGGTTTCGTTCAACGTGGGCTCCCAGTGCCGCAACCGGTCGGCGAGGATTTGGCGAAGCTTCGGCCGACCCTGCGTTGTGCCGTATTGGAGGAATTCCGGTTCGCCTGGCCGCGCGGCAAGCGCTTGCGCGGCGGCGACGAACTCGGCGACCGGCAGCGTCGAATTGTCGGTAAAGCCCGCGGCGACGGAGAGCAGACCGGGCGTCTCGAGCGCGGACTTCATTAATTTGGCGACGGCAGGCAGACGCGCGCGTTGGCCGAAGTCGGAAAGGCGGGGCGGGGCGGCGGGGATGACGGACATGAGAGGCATGATTTCGGGATTGGGCGGTTTGGAAAGACTGGTTTGGGCAATAAAAAAGCCGGGCGTGGTGCCCGGCTGGGAGAATGCGATGACCCGCGGTTTACGCGGGGCTGGGCGCGGGAGCAGCGGCTCCTCCGGGCGGTTCGTGGGCCGGGGTAGCTCGGTCGGCGGGCTTCGACGGCGTGTCCTTGCCGATGGGCTTGGTCGTGACGATCGGGGATTTGATTTCGCCGTGCTGGAGAATTTCGAGCACGTGCTTGCCCTCGATGGTTTCGAACTCGAGGAGCGCCTGCGCGATCTTGTCGAGGACGGCGCGGTGCTCGCCGATGATCTGCTGCGCGCGCTTGTATTCGCCGTTAAGGATGTCCGAGACGGCCGTGTCGATTTTGCGCGCGGTGTCCTCAGAAAGATGCTCGGAACGCGTGATGTCGCGGCCGAGGAACACCGTGTCCTGATTGTTGCCCATCGCGACCGGACCGAGCTCGCTCATGCCGTAATCGCACACCATCGCGCGGGCGATGCGCGTTGCCTGCTTGATGTCGCCGTAGGCGCCGTTGGAGAAATCGCCGGTGACGAGCTCTTCCGCGATGCGCCCACCCATGGCCATGCAAATTTGGTTCTGCAGGCGCTTCTTCGGCTGGGTAAGAATGTCCTTCGACGGGAGGTAAGTGGTGGAACCGAGGCTTTGGCCGCGCGGGATGATGGTGACCTTGTGCACCGGCATCGTGCCGTCATCGAGCACGGCCTGAATGATCGCGTGACCGGCTTCGTGCCAGGCGATGAGACGTTTTTCGGCGTCGTCCATCACGCGACGGCGCGAGAGGCCCCAGAGAACCTTGTCCCGGGCCTCGTCGACATCAGTCATCTCGACCTTCTTCTTATTGCGGCGGGCGGCAAGCAGCGCGGCCTCGTTGAGAAGATTGGCGAGTTCTGCGCCGGAAAGGCCGGGTGTCCCGCGGGCGATGACGCTGAGATCGACATTGTCGGCGAGGGCGATCTTGCGCGCGTGGACGCGGAGAATCTGCTCGCGCCCGACGATGTCGGGGAGGTCGATGCTCACTTGGCGGTCGAAGCGACCCGGGCGCAGCAACGCGCTGTCGAGCACGTCGGGACGGTTCGTCGCCGCAATGATGATGATGCCTTCCTGGGTATCGAAGCCGTCCATCTCGACGAGCAGCGAATTGAGCGTCTGTTCGCGCTCGTCGTTGCCGCCGCCGAGGCCTGCGCCGCGTTGCCGGCCGACCGCGTCGATTTCGTCGATGAAGATGAGACAGGGCGCGTTCTTGCGACCTTGCTCGAACATGTCGCGCACGCGGCTGGCGCCGACGCCGACGAACATTTCCACGAAGTCCGAGCCGCTGATGGAGAAGAACGGCACCTCGGCCTCGCCGGCAATCGCCTTGGCGAGCAGGGTTTTGCCGGTGCCCGGAGGACCGACCATGAGGATGCCCTTCGGGATGCGGCCGCCGATCTTTTGGAATTTCTTCGGGTCGCGGAGGAATTCGACGACTTCGCTGACTTCCCCTTTCGCCTCGTCGCAGCCGGCGACGTCAGCGAACGTGAGCCGGTCTTTTTCGCGAGTGAGCAGCTTGGCGCGGCTCTTGCCGAAACTCAGCGCGCCCTTGCCGGCATTGCGCAGCTGACGGACGAACAGGAAATAGAGCAGACCGATGACGATGATGAACGGCAGGATGTTGTAGAGCAGCGACGTCATCGCCGTTTGAGCCGGCTTTTCCAGGAAGGCCTGGGTCTTTTGGAGACGCTCGAAACTGGTGTCGGTCAACCGGCCGCTGGCATAAAACGTGTCCGTCAGGCCGGTCTCATTGCGCAGCGTCGCTTCGCGCAGGCGGCCGGTGACGATGTAGAAATCGCGTCCGCCGGACGGGTCGGGGCGAATGACGCCTTCGGCGATTTTGCCTTCGTCGGCCAGCGCGACGACCTGCTGAAGACTCTTGAGCGTGGCCGGTTGCGGGCCCTTGGTGGGATTGAAATAGAACAGCGCCACGATCGCCGCGATGATGGCCAGCCAGATGAGCATGACCTTCGGCTGAAATCCTTCGGGGGGCAGATTCTTCAGCGGGCGGCGCTTTTTATTGTCGTCGAGTTCGGGCATTCGGGTGTTTGGGACTGGGCGGAGACCGTGGAGGTTCCCCTATGATAAGTCAAATGAAGGGCTGAAGGAATTTCGTCCCGAAATCGGAACCGGCTCATGTCCGCTGAAGGGATAATTTTCCCGCGCGCACCACCGCAAAACTTCGCGCGCCAAGACTGAAACGCGTGTCGGTTCCCCGCCCCACCGCCGCCAACAACTGCTCGAAGCCCGCACGCGCAAGGCCCGTCTCCACGCCGGTCGCCCGCAACCACCGGTGCAACGCCCGCCGCCACAACGCGCGCGGCTTTCCCGCCAGCGCGCTGAGATCGAGTGTGCGGCGCCGGGCGTCAAGCGGGACGAGTTCGTCGAGCCACGCTTCGAGCGCTTCGTCGTCTTCCTGCAACCGGTCGCGCGACAATGCCATCGCCGCGACCGTGTCGCGGCCGGTGGCTCGGGCGAGCGCGGGCACGATGGAGCGACGCACGCGATTGCGCAGGAAGCGATCGGTGGCGTTGGACGCATCCTCACGCCAAGGCGCGCCGGCGGCCTGCAACGCTGCGAGAATCTCCGCCTTTTTCAGCGTAAGCAGCGGACGCAAATGGAGCCGGCCATCGGCTTGTTTTTGCACGGGGCGCGGCGCCGCGAGGCCGCTCGTGCCGCTGCCGCGGGCGAGCCGCATCAGCATCGTTTCGGCGATGTCGTCCTGCTGGTGCGCGAGCCAAAGCAGGTTGAGTTTTCGCCGCCTCATCTCGCGCGCAAAAAAAGCGTGCCGCGCCGCGCGGGCCTCGGCTTCGCTGGCTTCGCTGCGTGCCTCGCGCCACCCGCCGGCGACGAACTTTAGGTCGAGCGCGGAGCACACCTGCGCGCAGAATTTTTCGTCGTCGTTCGCGGCGCGCCCTCGCAGGCGGTGATTGAAGTGCAGCACCACGAAGTCGCGTCCCCAGCAGCCCGGACCCTCCGCCCAGAGCAGGAGCAACAACGCCAGCGAGTCAGCGCCACCGGAGAACGCCAGCGCCCACCGCGGCGGGCGCACTCCGCGCCTCTTGGCGCGGTCGTATTCCGCGAGCGCCGTGAGCATCGCGTCGGGATGCAATCGCGCGTGCGAGAGGCGCGCCGCGAATGCCGTGGCCACGGCGGGCCAGTTCGGTTTCGGCGTTTTCGGTGAGCGGGCCATTTTGTGGGAGCCTGCTGGCAGGCGAGGCGAGTCGGGTCGAGCGGTCGCCTGCGAGCAGGCTCCTACAAGAAGTTGCTCATTTGAAACTCAGGAACTCCTTGCCGAAATACGGCACGAGCGCGGCGGGCAGCTTCACGCGGCCGTCGGACTGGAGATTATTTTCGAGCAACGCCGCGAGCACGCGCGGCACGGCGAGGCCGGAGCCGTTCAACGTGTGCACGAGTTCCGGTTTGCCCGTTTCCTTGTTGCGGAAACGGATCTGCGCGCGGCGCGCCTGGAAGGATTCGAAATTCGAACAGCTCGACACCTCGAGCCAGCGTTTCTGTCCGGCGGCCCAGACTTCGAGGTCATATTTCTTCGCCTGCGCGAAACCCATGTCGCCGCCGCACATCAGCAAGACGCGATACGGCAGCTCGAGCTTGCGGAGCAGGCGCTCGGCGTCGTCCCGGAGCTTGTCGAGTTCGGTGTAACTCTGCGTCGGGTGGACCCACTTGAGGAGTTCAACCTTGTCGAATTGATGGAGACGATTCAGCCCGCGCACGTCCTTGCCGTAGCTGCCGGCCTCGCGGCGGAAACAGGGCGTGTAGGCGCAGCGGCAGATCGGCAGCACATCCTCGTCCACGATCTCGTCGCGGAAGAAATTCGTCAGCGGCGTCTCGGCCGTCGGCA
>PNJQ01000035.1 GCA_013821985.1 Opitutus sp. | reverse complement strand
AGACCAGTTTTACCGGGACATTTCCGCTTACTCCTTCCGCCCGCGGGAGCAGTAATCCGAAATATCTCGGCAGCTGATTCAGAGGGGAACCGAAACGGCCAACCGTCCGAACCCCGCGTCTCGCGGCCTGTAGGTCGGGCATTATGCCCGACAGTCGGGGATCAACCCCCGCGCTACCCGCCGCAGCGCACATCTCAGAAAACATGAATCAGAAATACACCGTAGAAGTGCCCGGCTTGGGCATGAAGTTCTCCACCGGCTCCATCGCCCAGCTCGCGGGCGGCGCCGTCAACGTCAACGTCGGCGAAACCAATGTGTTCGTCACCGCCTGCGCCGCGCAAACCATGCGCCCCGGCCAGGACTTCTTTCCGCTGACCGTCGATTACCGCGACAAATACGCCGCCGCCGGTCGCTTCCCGGGCGGCTACTTCAAGCGCGAAGGCCGTCCTTCCGAGCGCGAAATCCTCATCTCGCGCCTCTGCGACCGCCCCTGCCGTCCGCTCTTCCCCGAGGGTTTCCTCAATGAAGTGCAGATCATCGGCCAGCTGTTCTCGGCCGACCTCATCCACGATTCCGACATCGCCATGGTCAACGGCGCCAGCGCCGCCCTCGCGATCTCCGACATTCCGTGGAACGGGCCGATCGGCTGCGTGCGCGTGGCGTTGATCGACGACCAGTTCGTCGCCAACCCGAACATCGAGCAGATGTTCTCCTCCGCGCTCGACCTCATCTACGTCGGCAATGAGAAGGACATGCTCATGATCGAAGGCTCCGCGGACCAGATCTCCGAGGAGAAATTCGTCGAGGCACTCGCGTTCGGCCAGCAGGCCATCCAGCCCGTCATCACCGCGATCAAGGAGCTGCAAAAACTCGCCGGCAAACCGAAGGCGCAGTTCAACCTCGTTGGCGCCACGCCGGAAGCCCGCGCCATCATCGAGCGCGTCGTGCCGGCCCAGCGCATCTCCGACGCCATCTTCGGCAAGGACAAGGCCGCTCGCTCCGCCGCGGTGAAAGTTCTCAAGGAGGAGGCCAAGGCCGCTCTCCTCGCCGAACTCGGCGAAGGCAAGTTCACGGACGTCGACCTCAACGTCGTGTTCGAAGATCTCCAATACGTCGCCTACCGCCAGACCGTGCTCGCGCGCGGCGTGCGTTCCGACGGCCGCGATGCGAAGTCGCTCCGCCCGCTGAAGTCCGAAGTCGGCGTCCTCCCGCGCGTGCATGGTTCCGCCATGTTCCAGCGCGGTGACACGCAGAACATCGCCCTCGTCACTCTCGGGCCGACGAAGGAAGCGCAGGACATGGACGGCCTCACCGGCGGCGCCACGTCGAAGAGCTTCATCCTTCACTACAACTTCCCGCCGTTCTCCGTCGGCGAAGCCGGCCGCTTCATCGGCCCCGGCCGCCGCGAAATCGGCCACGGTGCCCTCGCCGAGCGTTCGCTCGTGCCGGTGCTCCCGCCGGAAGATGTGTTCCCCTACTCCATCCGCGTCGTCTCCGAGATCATGGCCTCCAACGGCTCGACCTCGATGGCATCGATCTGCGGCGGATGCTTGGCGCTCATGGACGCCGGCGTGCCGATCATCGCTCCGGTCGCGGGTATTTCCTGCGGCTTGATGACCGAAATGGATGCCAACGGCGCCATCACCAAGTGGACGACCATCACCGACATTCTCGGTGAGGAAGACCACTTCGGCGACATGGACTTCAAGCTCGCCGGCACGACGAAGGGCATCACGGGCTTCCAGCTCGACCTCAAGATCAAGGGCCTGCCGTTCGAGATCGCGAAGACCGCGATCTTCCAGGCGCGCGACGCCCGCATCGAGATTCTCAAGACGATGCTCGCCGCGCTCCCGGCTCCGCGCAAGGACCTCAGCACTTACGCGCCCCGCATCCAGACGATCCAGATCGATCCCGAAAAGATCGGCCTGCTCATCGGACCCGGCGGCAAGACGATCCGCCGCATCACGGAAACGACCGGTGCGCAGATCGACATCGCCGACGACGATTCCGGCAAGGTCTTCATCTACTCGAACAATGCCGACGCGATGAACCGCGCCGTGCAGGAAATCGACGCCCTCTGCGGCGGCGGTTCCCAGATCGAGATGGGCAAGATCTACACCGGCCGCGTCACCGGCACGAAGGAGTTCGGCGCGTTCGTCGAGTGCATGCCGGGCAAGGAAGGCCTGGTGCACATCTCCGAACTCGCGGACTTCCGCGTCCGTCGCACCGAAGACGTCGTCAAGGTCGGCGACTCCATCACCGTCAAGTGCGTCGGCATCGACGAGCGTTCCGGCAAGGTTCGCCTCAGCCGCCGCGCCGCGATGAAGGATCTCGAGAAGCAGCAGCAGCAGCAAGGTGGCGGCCAAGCCGCCCCCGCCGCCGAAGCCCCGGCCGCCGAGACGCCCGCGCAAAGCTGATCAAAGGTTGAAGGGGCTTTACGTCCCGACTTCTTCCAAGCCGCGACACCCGTCGCGGCTTTTTCTTTTTCGCCGCTCGGCGCGATCAGAGTTCGCGCAACCGCGTCACGCGATGCGCCGACACGATCACGAGTGGAGCGTCGCCGTTGGCCAGCTCGAGATCGCCGCGTCCGTTCACGCCGAGGAAATCGCCGCGCACCGTTTGGGGAGGATGAATCAACTCCAGTTCGACCGCGTGCGGCGCACCCCAGCTCGTGTTGAGGCGCGTCACCATCCCCGCAAGCCCCACGCGCTCGAACTCCTCGTGCGCCCACCGGATGGCGTCGAGCACAGCCGTCAACAGAGCTCCTTCGGTCGGCAACGCATTGGAGCCCTCGCGAAGCGAGGAAGCGATGCCGCGCAAAGCCGGATCGCTGCACCAGGGTTGATTCGTCACGTTCAAACCGACACCAACCAGCAACGTGCGGCGGCTGGCTTGCTCGATCAAAATTCCTCCCACTTTGCGCGCATCGATCGTCAGGTCGTTCGGCCAGCGCAAGCGCACGCCGTGGATGCCGAGCTTCAGCAATGCCGCGCGCACGGCCCATCCGACCGCGAGCGAGAAGCCGCGTCCTTGGCCCGACTCGGGCAAAACCGGCACCACCGCAGTGAAGTAGAGCCCGCCAGGATCGGAAACGAAGACCCGCTGCTGCTGCCCGACACCGGCGCTTTGCATCGTCGCGATTACCGCCGACCAGGCCGGCAACTCGCGCGCGAGCCGCTGGGTGGAATCCACGATGCCATGGCGCTCGATCGCCCAGCCGGTGACCTCGCACGGCGCCGCGGAAGAAAATTCGACCGCCATGGCAGTTCAGCGCCCGAGCGTCGCGAGAAAATAGCCCGCAGCCACCGCCGTGCCGATCACCCCGGCCACATTCGGGCCCATCGCGTGCATCAGCAGATAATTGTTCTGGTCGTATTTCTGTCCCTCGACATGCGAAACGCGGGCAGCCATCGGCACGGCGGAAACACCGGCCGACCCGATCAACGGGTTAACCGGATTCCGCGGGCTCAGCACATTCATCAACTTCGCCGCGAGCACGCCGCCCGCCGTGGAAAAGCCAAACGCGATCACACCGAGCACAATGATCTTCAGCGTGGCCGGCGCGAGAAAGCTCTCGGCGGCCATCGTGATGCCGACGCTCGTGCCGAGAAAGATCGTGAGGACATTGATGATCTCGTTCTGCGCGGATTTCACCAATCGCTCCGTCACCGCGCATTCGCGGAGGAAGTTGCCGAGCATCAGCATCGCAATCAGCGCCGACGCATCGGGCACAAGCAGGATGCAGACAACCATCACCATCACCGCGAAGATCAGCTTCTCCAATTTCGACACCTTGCGCAGCGACTTCATGCGGATGCGGCGCTCCTTGTCCGTCGTGAGCAGGCGCATGATCGGCGGCTGAATCAGCGGCACGAGCGACATGTAACTGTAGGCCGCCACCGCCACTGCGCCGAGCAACTCGGGAGCGAGTTTGTTCGTCAGAAAAATGGCCGTCGGACCGTCCGCGCCGCCGATGATTCCGATCGAGGCCGCCTGCTTCGCCGTGAAGCCCATCAGCGTCGCGCCCATGAAGGTCACGAACAGGCCGAGCTGTGCCGCCGCACCCAGCAGCAACGTTCGCGGCATCGCGATCAACGGCCCGAAATCCGTCAGCGCGCCCACGCCGAGAAAGATCAGCGGCGGAAATAATTCCAATTTTATCCCCTGCGAGATGAAGTCGAACAACCCACCCTCAACGCGTTCGACGTGCAGCTTCTGCACCGCCGGGTCCGCAGCCGGGTCCGCCGCCGGGGCGCCAGGTGCGTGCGCCACGACGCGTCCTTCGATCGTGAACGTCGCACTCTCATAGACGCCGTTCGGCTTGAGTTCGGCGGTGATGACTCCACGGGTGGGCAGATTCGCAATGAGCGCTCCGAACGCGATCGGCACCAGCAGCAGCGGCTCGAAGCCCTTCGCGACGGCCAGCCAGAGCAACACGCCCGCGATCACCCACATGAGCGCCATTTTCCATGTGATGAGCGTGAAGCCCGTCGTGCTGAAAAATTCAATGAGTCCGTCGATCATAGGCGCCTCAACGCGGTTGGTGGGACGAGAAAATCTGGCGCCGTCCTTCACGCGCCCAGTCCGGCGTCGCCACGGGAACGATTGCCTTGATGCGCTTCCCCGGACCGAGCGTCTCGTGCACGGCAGCCCCAATCGCGGCGACCACCGCAGGGGTGAGCACGTCTGCTGCGGGAACCTCTGACGCGAGCGGAACGACCGCCGACTCCACCTCCCGTGTGCTCCGACGGAAGACGAGACCGATCAATTCGAGCAATCCCCAGATCAAGCCCAACGCCGTGAAGACCACGGCCAAACCAGTGAACTGATAGGCAAGCGTGTCGAAAATCGTCGGAAGCGTCACGTCATTTCAAAGTGAGGAGCGCCGCGGACTCTTCGACCGCGTCGCCGGGCTGCACGTGCACCGCCGTCACCGTGCCCGCCTGCGGCGCATAGACGAAGGTGTTCATCTTCATCGCATCGAGCGTGAGCAACACGGCGCCTTCGGCGACGGCCTGTCCGGCCTTCACGGCGATGGAAACGACTTTGCCCGCAATCGGGCACAAGATCTGCCCCGGTGCGGCGCTCGCGCGCGGTGCGGCGGGCACGGTCGCCGGCGGCGCGAGCGGAATCACCGGAAGCTCGGGAGCGAGGCGCGCCGCCGACGGCGCGACCACCTGCTCATCGAGCACCTCAACGGTCACATCGAACGCACGGCCATCCACAGTAACACGGAGTTTTTTCATGGCGGAAAGGACTAGAGAGGGATGTTGCCGTGCTTTTTGGGCGGCCGGGTTTCGCGCTTCGAAAGCGTCTGCCGCAGCGCCATCGCAACAATGCCGCGTGTCTGCGCCGGCTCGATCACGTCAGTGATCACCGCCTTGCTCGCGGCCTCGTAGGGCGAGGCGAATTTCTCACGATACTCACTCGCGAGCTCCTTTGCCTTGGCCGCCTTGTCGGTCGCGGCGGCGATTTCCTTGCGATAAAGAATGTTCACCGCCCCGTCGGCACCCATCACGGCGATTTCGGCGCACGGCCACGCATAGACGAGGTCGGCGCCCATGTCCTTCGAACACATCGCGAGGTAGGCACCGCCATACGACTTCCGCATGATGATGGTGATTTTCGGCACCGTCGAAGCCCCGTAGGCGAAGAGCATTTTTGCGCCATGCCGAATGATGCCCCCGCGCTCCTGCACCACGCCGGGGAGAAAACCCGGAATGTCCACCAATGTGACGAGCGGGATACTGAAGATATTGCAGAAGCGGATGAACCGCGCGCCCTTGTCCGACGAATCGATGTCGAGCGTGCCGGCCTTCACGAGCGGCTGGTTCGCCACGAGACCGACGACGATGCCCTGGATGCGCGCAAAGCCCACGACGAGGTTCTTGGCGAACTCCCGTTGCACCTCGAAGAAATCACCGCCATCGACCAGCCGTGCGATGACCTTTTGCACGTCAATCGGCGCCTTGGGATCCGCCGGCACGAGATCATTCATGCCCGGGTCGCGATCGAGGACGACCGCCGGCGTCGGCCGATGCGGCGGGTCCATCACGTTGTTCGAGGGCAGAAACGAATGCAGCTTCTGCACAAGCGCGATCGCGTGAGCCTCATCCTCGGCAATGAAATGGATATTCCCGCTCACACTCGCGTGCGCCGCGGCGCTGCCGATCTCTTCCATCGACACGGTCTGACCCGTCGCCGCCTTGATCACGTCCGGCCCGCAGATGAACATCTGTGCGTTCTTGCGCGTCATGATGATGAAATCCGTCAGCGCCGGCGAATACGCCGCGCCGCCGGCGCACGGGCCGGCGATGACGGAGATTTGCGGCACCACTCCGGAGAGCAGCACATTGCGGAAAAACACCTGACCATAACCGGAGAGCGAAACATCCCCCTCCTGAATGCGCGCGCCGCCCGAGTCATTGAACCCGACCATGGGGATGCCGCATTGCTGGGCGTAATCCATCAAGTCGCAGATTTTTTTTGCATGGATGCGCCCAACCGCGCCGCCGCCGACCGTGAAATCCTGCGCGTAGGCCGCGACCGGCCGGCCGCCCACGTAACCCACGCCGGTGATCACGCCATCGCAGGGCAGCACCTTGTCCTCCAGACCGAAATGATGCGCGTCGTGCTGGGCGTGCACGCCGAACTCGAGGAAGGTCCCTGGTTCGAACAACGCCGCAAGGCGTTCGCGGGCGCTGAGCAGGCCCTTCGCTTTTCGTTCGGCCAGTTTATCCGCGCCGCCCGCATTGAACGCAATGCGGCGCCTCTCCTCCAGTTGCTGGAGCAGTCCCGGGTCAATGGGCATAAGTCAGTTCCTCAGTGGGCGCCCGTCGCGCCCGGTTGGAGCGCGCAGAGTTCGGTCAGAACCCCGCGCGTGGACTTCGGGTGAAGAAACGCGACTTGCTTGCCCGCCGCTCCCGCGAACGGTTTCTCGTGAATCAGCCGCACGCCCGCCGCCGCGGCCTGCTGCAACTGACCCGCGATGTCGTCCGTGCGAAACGCCACATGATGAATCCCCTCGCCGCGCTCGCTGAGAAATCTTCCCACCGCGCTGTCGGGTGAAGTCGGCTCGAGCAACTCCAGGTGCACGCCACCCGCGTCGAAAAACGCGGTCCGCACCTGCTGGGAAGGCACCTCCTCGCGCCCGAGACATTTCAGTCCGAGCGCAGATTCATACAGCGGCACCGCTTCGTCCAGCGAGCGGACCGCGATGCCGAGGTGATCGATGGCTGTGATCATGAAGATTCCTCCAACAATGGGATGATACGCGACGAGGTGCGCGCGGACTGCGCGTATCTTGGCGACAACGACGCGCAGCTCACGCGGTCCACCCTGTCGCGTTCAGCAGCAGCCGCGCGGCCGCCGGCGCCGGCACAAGCCCGGCCGCCACCTTTAATTCCAATTCCCGGCGCAATCGCTGCACGTCCGGATGCGCGGCAAACGCCTCGCGCACGCCGTCGGTCACCAACGCGTCGAGCCACGCCAGCGCCTGCGCGCGACGCCGCGCCGCGAACGCACCGCTCGCCCGCGCCTGGGCCACGAAGCGTTCCACCGCCTGCCAAACCTCCGCGACACCCTCGCCCGTCAGTGCGGAACACGTCAGCACGGGCGCCTGCCAGAGGCCCTCCGGCGCGGAAAGATAATGCAACGCGCGGCTCACCTGGCGCTGGGCGACGTCGGCCCGGCCGCGGTTTTCGCCGTCGGCCTTGTTCACCGCGAGCACATCCGCGAGTTCGATCACGCCTTTCTTGATGCCCTGCAGTTCGTCGCCCGCCCCGGCGAGCAGCAGCACGAGGAAACAATCAACCATGCCACGCACCACGACCTCGCTCTGACCCACGCCCACCGTCTCGACCAGCACGACATCGTAGCCGGCCGCTTCGCACAGCGCGATGGTCTCGCGGGTGCGCCGCGCCACGCCGCCTAGCTCACCCCCGCTCGGCGATGGGCGGATGAAAGCGTTCGGCTCACGCGAGAGTCTTTCCATCCGTGCCTTGTCGCCCAGAATACTGCCGTGGGTCACCGGGCTGCTCGGATCGACGGAGAGCACGGCGACGCGTTTCCCCGCCGAGCAAAGCTGCAGTCCGAGCGCGTCGATGAACGTGCTCTTGCCGGCGCCGGGCGGCCCGCTGATGCCGACGCGCACCGCGCCACCCGCGTGCAGCGCGAGCCGTTGCAGCAATTCATCGGCCCGCGCCCGATCGGCGGACCTGCGGCTTTCAATCAGCGTGATGCCTCGCGCGAGCGCCGTGCGGTCACTCCTGAGAATGCCTGCGGCCAGGGCAGGCACCGCCACGGCAGTGTGACGCTTGGGACCGGCGCGTGATGGCGGGAAGGGTGTCATCGCGTCGTTGGAATCGGAATGTGCCCGCGCTGCGTGCGGCTATGCTACTTGGACGACGCCGAGCTTCTCGAGCAGCGTCGCCGCGGAGCGCGGAATGGGCGTGCCGGGACCGAAAACCGCAGCGGCACCCTGTTGATAGAGATACCCGTAATCTTGTGCGGGAATGACACCCCCAACCACGACGAGGATATCGTCACGTCCGTGAACTTTCAGCGCCGCGACAAGTTGCGGGAGGAGTGTCTTGTGTCCCGCCGCCAGCGAACTCATCGCGACAATGTGCACGTCGTTCTCCACGGCATCGCGCGCCGCTTCCTCCGGCGTCTGAAAGAGCGGCCCGATATCGACATCGAATCCCATGTCGGCCAGCGCGGTCGCCACCACCTTCGCCCCGCGGTCGTGTCCGTCCTGTCCGAGCTTCGCGATCAGGATGCGCGGCCGGCGTCCGTCGCGCTCGGCGAACGCATTGGTCAGTTCGCGCACGCGCTCGACCTCTCCGCGTTGCGCAAAGGTGCGGTGGTAAACGCCGGACACCGAGCGGATCTGCGCCTGGTAGCGTCCAAACACGACTTCGAGAGCGTCCGAAATCTCGCCCAGCGTGGCGCGTGCGCGCGCGGCATCGATGGCGAGCGCAAGCAGATTGCCTTGCCCGCTGCGGGCGGCGACCGTCAGCGCCTCAAGCGCGCGCTGCACGGCGACGGTGTCGCGCGCGGCCTTCAATTCGTGCAGTTGCTTGATCTGCGCTTCGCGCACCGCGGAGTTGTCCACCTCGCGAATTTCCATCGGTTCCTCGCACTCGAGGCGGTGCTTATTGACGCCGACGATGGTCTCGTCGCCGGAATCGATCATCGCCTGCCGGCGCGCGGCGGCTTCCTCGATCCGCAGCTTGGGCAAACCGGTCTCGATGGCCTTGGCCATGCCGCCGAGTTGTTCGATCTCCTGCAGATGCACCCAGGCCTTGTGCGCGAGCTCGTGCGTGAGCCGCTCGACGTAATAGCTGCCGCCCCATGGATCGACGACGCTGCACAGGCCCGACTCCGCCTGCAAAAAGAGCTGCGTATTCCGCGCGATGCGCGCGGAAAAATCCGTCGGCAGCGCGATGGCCTCGTCGAGCGAGTTGGTGTGGAGCGATTGCGTGTGTCCCATCACGGCCGCCATCGCCTCGACGCACGTGCGCGCGACGTTGTTGAACGGATCCTGCTCGGTGAGCGACCAGCCCGAAGTCTGCGAGTGCGTGCGCAACGCCATCGATTTCGGGTTCTGCGGATCGAACGCTTTCACCAGCTTCGCCCAAAGCAGCCGCGCCGCGCGCATCTTGGCGACTTCCATGAAGAAATTTTTTCCCTGCGCCCAGAAGAACGACAGCCGCGGCGCGAACGCGTCGATCAGGATGCCGGCTTGCAGACCCGTGCGCAAATACTCGAGCCCGTCGGCGAGGGTGTAGGCCAACTCGAGGTCGGCCGTGGCACCGGCTTCCTGCATGTGGTAACCGGAAATCGAAATCGAATTGAACCTTGGCATCTGCTGCGACGTGAACGCGAAAATGTCGGCCACGATGCGCATCGAAGGCGCGGGCGGATAGATGTAGGTGTTCCGCACCATGTATTCCTTCAGAATGTCGTTCTGGATCGTGCCGCTCAGTTGCTCGAGCTTCACGCCCTGCTCGAGCGCCGCCACGATGTAGAACGCCAGCACCGGCAGCACCGCGCCGTTCATCGTCATCGACACGCTGATTCGATCAAGCGGGATGCCGTCAAAGAGCCGCTGCATGTCGATGACGCTGTCCACCGCCACGCCCGCCTTACCCACATCGCCCGCGACGCGCGGATGGTCGCTGTCGTAGCCGCGATGCGTCGCGAGGTCGAACGCCACGGACAAGCCCATCTGCCCCGCCGCGAGATTGCGCTTGTAGAACGCATTCGATTCCGCCGCCGTGGAGAATCCGGCGTATTGCCGGATCGTCCACGGCTTTTGCACATACATGGTCGCGTAGGGCCCGCGCAAAAACGGTGCCACTCCCGCCGTGAAGCCGAGATGTTCCAGTCCGCGCAAATTCTCGCGCGTGTAGATCGGCTTCACGGACAGCTGCTCCAATGTCTCCCATTCTTCGGCACCGGCACCGGCCAGCGCGGCACCTTCCGCCCGCTGCCGTGGAATTTGGAACGGGACCTTGGTGTAATCGGGAAAACTCATCGTGTGATCCTCAGAACCCGAGCCGGTCCATGAAACCGGCGAGCAGGTGCGCACAGTTCGCGCGCAGGTGAATGAACTCGTCCACGCCCGCCGTGCGGAACTGCGCCTGCAATTCCGGTGTGGCCGGCCAGCCGGCGAGCACGATGAGCGGAGCAGGGTGCGCGGATTTCACGGCCCTCGCGAAAGCCGGCACGATCTGCGGGTGCGTATCGTCGGTGGAGCAGATCACCACGATCGAGGCGTGCGCGGCGCGCGCCGCGGCGACCGCAGCCGGGACGGCATCGCAAGCGGCGCTGACCGGCACCTCGAACCCGCCAGCGGCGAAAAATGCCGCCGAAAACTCGGCCCGCGCCGCGTGCTGCTTGCGCGGACCGAGTTTCGCCAGAAACACCGTCGGGCGCTGACCCGTGCGATCCGTGAAGACCGCCAAACGCCGCCGCAACTCTTCGAACGGTTCGGCGCGCCGCCGCGGCGCAACCGGCGTGATGGGGGCAACCGGCGCTGCGGGCCGCGGTGCGGACCGTCGAGGATGCGCGCTGACCTGTTCCCGCAGATTCGGATGCAAATTCACCCCGATCAGGCCTTCGCGACGCGATTCCACTGCCTCGATCTGCCCCGTGGCGTTTTGCAGAATCACGGCTTGCGGATGCCCCAGGCGCAACGCCGCCGCCATTCCGCCGAGTGCTTCAATTTCCTGAAAGAGCGTCCAGGCTTTGGTCGCGAGCTCCCGTGTCAGCGTCTCCACGAACCACGATCCCCCCGCCGGATCGGCGACGCGCGCCAGCTGACATTCCTCAGCCAGAATAATCGGCAGATTGCGCGCGAGTCGCTCGGCCAATGGCCCGGATCTCTCGGAGCAGCAATCGAACGGCGCGATCTGCAGACCCGCAACGCCACCCATCACGCCCGCGAAACTCTCGGCGGTCGTGCGCAGCAGATTCACGTGCGGATCGAGCGCAGACTTGTTCCAGAGCGTCGTGCGCCCGTGGCACACCAGCCGCTGGGCTTGTTCGCTTCCGCCGGCTGCCTCCATTGCGCGCGCCCACAGCAGCCGCGCCGCCCGCAGCTTCGCCACTTGCATGAAGAAATGTGAGCCCAAGCCGAATGTGAACAGCGTGCGCGCGGCCGCGGCGTCGTGATTCACGCCGCGCGCCGCGAGCGCGCGGGAGTATTCCACGGCCGTCGCCAGCGCGAACGCGAGTTCCTGCACGGCATTCGCACCGGCATCGGTCCAAATCGCACCGTCCACGCCGATGGTGCGCAGCGGACTCCCGCGGCGGGCGACCTGCTGCGTCACGTCCGCCATTTCATCGAGACAGTGCTCCCACGCGCGCGACAATCCGCCGTGTTGCACCCAACTCGAAAGCGGATCGCTGAGAATTCCCCCGTGCAGCGCGCGCGCTGACACGCCCGCGCTGGTCGCCCACGCAAACAGCGCGCGCGCGAATGCGCTTCCTTCGCTCCGCACGTGAGCGATGAGCGGCACCGCCGTCAGATCAACCTCGGCCAGGGCCGTGGCGAGTTCGCTGTCCCGGGTCCAACCTTGCGCCTCCGTCAGCACGACGGCGTTCTGCCCGCGGTCGAGCGCGTCGCGGAGCGCCGCATTGAAAGCCGCGGGCGTTTCGCCCGGGATCGCCTGACAAATCAACCAGGCGCTCGGCCGCGGACCGCGCCGCTCCGCGCCACGCAGAAACGGAGGCAGCTCCCCTCCGCTCGCCGGCGGGTCCCACGACGCTTCCGCTGTCCGCGAGTAAATCGGCTGCAGGTCGATGCCCTCCGGCGTGCGCGTGACGAGTTTTTTCTCAAACGGCGCACCTTCGAGCGCCTCTTCGGCAACCCGACGCCACTCGGCGTCCGAGACGTCGGGAAACTCGGCAAAAAGCGGACCGGCAGCAGGCGGTTCCATGGCAGCGTGCAGCATAGCCCGGTGTGCGGTCAGTCACTCACCGCAGCTTGCGAAGCTCTGCGCGCTGCTTGGCCCACGCGCTCGACCTGTGCCATCGGCTAAGCACGGGCCACGAGTTCCCGCTTTCCAATCGCGGGCCAAGGGTGTTGCCTCGGCTTTCGCACACCCTCGCCCCATGAAAATCCTCGTCACGAACGACGACGGCATCAACTCGCTCTTTTTTCAGGAACTCGTTCACGCGCTCCGCGTCGGCGGACATGAGCTGTTCGTTGCCGTCCCGGCCACCGAGCAAAGTTGGACCGGCGCCTCCAAGACGCGCTCACGCCCCGTGAAATGCGCCGCCGTTGACCGCGGCTTCGGCTGCCCGACTTGGATCCTCGACGGCACGCCTTCCGACTGCGTCAACATCGCCCTCGCCCACTGCCTCAGCGGCACAAAGCTCGATGCCGTCGTCAGCGGCATCAACGTCGGCTTCAATTGCTCGCTCGGCTTCGTGCTTGCCAGCGGCACCGTCGCCGGCGCGTGGGAAGGCGCGTTGCACGGTTTGCCGGCCTTCGCATTTTCGCAGGATGTCACCGAGGCCACCTACGCTCACCTCAAGGACAAGGGCGGTGAGCCCGAAGGCGAACTCCTCGCCACGCTCAAAGCCTCCGCCGCGCGCGCCGAGAGATTGGTCGCCGCCATCGCCCCGACCGTGCCACCCAACAGCTTTACGGTCCACAACGTGAACTTTCCCCTCCCCTGCACCGCCGACACGCGCATCTGCCGCACGGTCCCCGCGCAAGTCCACGTGCCCGGCCTGTTCAGTCCCGCCGCGGACGACGGCTCGCACCGCCTCATCTGGGGCAACATCGTCGATGTCTCGCCTCCCGAGCCGCTGACCGACGTGCGCTGCCTCGAGCAAGGCTGCATCAGCCACACGATTCTCGACTACCGCCGCCTCGGACATGCTTGATCGGCTCGCTGGGAAAGCAGGCTTATCGTTGCGAGTCATGGACCGCGTCACTCTTGCCGGGACCACGCTCGAGATTTCTCCGCTTTGTCTCGGCGGGGCGCCTTTCGGGGCGCCATTGAGCGACGCGGAGTCGTTCGCGCTGCTCGATCACTTCGTGGAACTCGGGGGCAACTTTATCGACACCGCCCGCATCTATTCGGACTGGATTCCGGGTGAAAAGCGCCGCAGCGAACGCGTGCTTGGCGACTGGCTCCAGGCGCGCCGAACGCGCGACGGCCTCGTCATCGCAACCAAGGGGGCGCATCCCGATCTCGACCGCGCGTCCTCGCCGCGCACTTCCGCCGCCGACCTGCGCTCCGATCTCGAGGGCAGCCTCCAAAAACTGCGCATCGAGACGATCGATCTCTATTGGCTGCACCGCGACGATCCCACGCGTCCGGTCGAGCATTTCGTGGACACACTCAATGTGTTTCTCCGCGAGGGCAAAATTCGCGCCTGGGGCGTATCCAACTGGACGACCCCACGCCTTCGCGCCGCCCATGACTACGCGCAGCGCAGCGGCCAACTCTGCTTCGTCGCCAATCAGCCATTTTGGTGCCTCGGTCATTTGCAGGCCAAGCCACCTGGATTCGACGGTTGGGTGAAGCTCGACGCGGCGATGCACGCCTTCCACGCCGAGACGGGCATCGCCGTCATTCCCTACACCGCGCAGGCAAAGGGCTTTTTCACGAAGCTCAATTTGCCCTTCTGGAAGCGTCCGCTCGAACTCGCCCGCCACGAGTTTCACACGCCCGCCAACGTCGCGCTCGGACGTGTCGTCGCGGAAATCGCCGGAGCGCGCGGCGTGACCTCCAACGCCGTCGTGCTCGCGTATCTGTGGACGCGTGCGTTCCCCGTCGTGCCGATCATCGGCGCCAGTCGCCCCGTGCAGCTGGACGATAATTTTGCCGCTCTCGGCTTCCGGCTCACGCCCGCCGAAATGCGTGCGCTTGAAACCGCGTCGTGTTCGGGCTTGTAGGCCGCATCTCGCGCTGAGGTGAGGCGAGTTGCAACGGCCCGGCATCGCGCGGCACTGCTGCCGCGCCGGTTAAAATCGGTCACGTCCAATCGGGCGTGCTTTGTTCCACCCGCGCTCGGCACAAGCCGGGTTGCGTTCTGCCCGAATCTGGATTCTCACT
Source organism: Opitutus sp. (assembly GCA_013821985.1). GTDB lineage: Bacteria > Verrucomicrobiota > Verrucomicrobiia > Opitutales > Opitutaceae > Didemnitutus. The sequence goes on along the minus strand of PNJQ01000035.1, from coordinate 23,193 downwards.
CGTGATTCCTTTTCCAGCGAATGATCGAAGTCGAAAATCTCACCCGCGTCTTCCGCACCTACAAGAAGCAGCCCGGCTTTTGGGGCGGCGTGAAGGGACTCGTCAAACGTGACTTCGAGGAAACGCGTGCGGCGGACAATGTCAGCTTTTCGATCAAGGAAGGCGAGTTTGTCGGCTTTCTCGGACCGAATGGCGCGGGCAAAACCACGACGTTGAAAATGCTCTCGGGCCTCATTTATCCGACGAGCGGGCACGCACGTGTCGCCGGTTTCGACCCGTCGAAGCGCGAGAATGCCTACCGCCGGCTTTTCGCGCTCGTGCTCGGCCAGAAAAACCAACTCTGGTGGGATCTGCCTGCGCTCGAATCGTTTTTCCTCCTGCGCGCCATTTACGGTCTCGACCACAAGGAATGGCAGGCGACGCTCGACGAGCTGGTCGCGCTCCTGAATGTCAGCCATAAGCTCAACGTCCAGGTCCGCGAACTCTCGCTGGGCGAACGCATGAAAATGGAGCTGATCGCCGCGCTCCTGCACCGACCGCGCGTGCTCTTCCTCGACGAGCCGACCATCGGGCTCGATGTCGTCTCCCAGAAAAATGTCCGCGAATTCCTCAGCAGCTACAACCGCCGCTACAAGACGACCATCCTCCTCACGAGCCACTACATGGCCGACATCTCGCAGCTCTGCGAACGGGTCATCGTCATCGACCACGGCAAAAAAATCTACGACGGCGAGCTCGCTCGCATCTCCGGAGCGGGGGCGCGCCAGCGCATCATCAAGTTCAAGCCACGTCCCGGCCTGAGCGGCGAGAAGGCGGCGTTCCCCGCCGATTGGAAGCCGCTCCACGGCGAGGCGAAGCTCTGCGAAGACGGCGAAATTCTACTCCACGTGCCGAGTGAACACGTCACCGCCGTCTGTCAGCAGATCCTGACGCAAGGCGCGGTGGACGACATCACGATTCAGGACGTCCCGCTCGAAGACATCATCAGCGAAATCTTCTCGCGCGGCGCAACGCGCGCCTAACGTTCCAACGCCTGGCGGACTGCGGCGACCAGCGCGCTGACCTCGAACGGCTTTTCGATCACGACCGCCTCCTCCTCGGCAGGAACCTGCGCGGCCGGCTGCACACTGGTGTAGAAAATCCTGATGCCCGGCTGTAATCCGCGCGCGAGACGCACAATCGACTCGTGCCCCGCGCGATCGATCCCCGGCTCCCACTCGGCAATGATGCCCTCGAAGGGCTCCCCATCGAGCAGGTCGCGCGTCCGTTCCAAGCTGCCGCTTTGCACGACGCGGAATTCCCGCCCGAGCACCATCGCGAGTGTCGCGGCGACACCAGGATTCTCGTCGTGAATGAGCAGCGCCGGGCGCAGCATCTGGGGCAATCCGCCGTAGCGCTGCAGCGCGGCGTGGAGCAGCGCCTCGGGGGTCCGCCCATCGCGCCCGAGCTCGGAATAGCCGAGCCGAACACCGGCGAGATCGTCGAGAATGGGCCGCAGGTTCCGCAGCCGACGCCGGAGCGCCAGTCCGCTGGCCGAAACGATCAATCCGACGCGGTGCGCATCGTAGGGCCCGGCGATTTCTCCCGGTTGCAGGGTCGCACGGAGCGCGGGCAGGCGGCGCAACGCGCTGTGTCGCGCATCGGCCACTTCAAGCAACACGAGACTGCACGCGGATTTTTCCGCCCGCGCGCGGTAGAGTTCACGCTGCATGCCGTCCATCAGCCGCCCTTGCTCGGGCGTGAGGTCATGCAGCACGAAGATCCACGCGCCACCCGGGACCTCCGCCACGCGGCGCGCCTCGCCGTAAACGAGCTTGCCCTCGCTCCGCAGATAGAACGAATCGCCGCCCGTCTCGATCTCCTCGAACGGCAGCGGCACCGCCCCGAGCCAGCGCACCGCGAGCTCGTTCGCCACGATCGGTCTCCGATCGGCGCCGTAGGCCGCAATGCCGACCGGCGCCTGATTCAGCAACAGGCGCAACAGTTCGCGGCCGCGACCGGCGTCCTGCAAGCGCTGCGCCTGAGTGAGCACGGCGCCGAGAAAATCCGCGAGTCCGGCGAGCAGGTGCAGGTCCTCCGCCGCGAACTGCCGGCGGCCTTCAAGTGCGCTGGTTTGCAGCGCGCCCACCGATCCGCTGTCGCCGAGCAGCGGAAACGACAACGCCCCGGCCGGGAAACGTCCGACGCTTTCCGCCATCTCGCGATTCACCGCGATGATCGAGTGCTTGAACGTCGTCGAGGAATCCAGCGCCGCCTGCAGGCCGCCGACAAAGCGGTCAAAATTATCAAACTGACCGAACGCCCGCGCCAACGCACGGAGCGCAATGGGGCCGTTTAACGGAACGGTGGGAGCGAGGATGGACATGGATTCAGACGGCGGGCAGATAAACGCGGAACGTGGTGCCTTGGCCGAGGGTGCTGGCGACATGGATTTCGCCATGGTGGTGCTGCACGATGCGTTTCACGATCGCGAGACCGAGGCCCATGCCGTGTTTGCCGCGGCGCTCGCCGGTGGACTTCGTGGTGATGAATGGCTCGAAAACGCGGGGCAGCAGCGCGGGATCGATCCCCGCACCGTTGTCGCGCACCGCAATGCAGACCATGCCCGGCCCGTTGGGGCGGCGCTCGATCGTGAAAACGAGCCGCGGGTCGGGCCGGCCCTCGAGCGCCTGCAGCGCATTCTGCACGAGATTGAGAAACACCTGCAGGAGCTGGCTGTGGTTGCCGTGCACGGGCGCGTTCACCCGTGGCAACTCCACCTTCACATGCAGGCGTTCGATCTCGGGATGGACAATCTCCGTCGCGGCCCGAAGAACATCGCCGACATTCACCGCGGTCATGTCCACCTTGTTGCTCTCCGCGAACGCGGCGACGTTTTCGACGATGCTCGCGATGCGGTTGACATCGCGCTGCACCACCGCGCTGAACTCCTGCAACGCGTCCGCGTCGGGCCGGCTTTCCTTCAGGAGCGCGGAAAACGTCTGCACCGAGGTGAGCGGATTGCGCAGCTCGTGCGCGAGGCCCGCCGCGAGCGTGCCGAGCGCGATGAGCTTTTCCGTCTGGCTCGCCCGGCGCTCGAGCTGGCGCGCGCGCAGGTTGAGGCCGATCTGGAGGCCGATCGCATCGAGCAGCGAGACGTCGATGTCGGTGAACAGCGAGTTGCCCGCGCGCGAACCGGCCACGAGGCAACCATAGAAAAAACTATCGCCGATGATGGGCACGAGGAGTTCGAAACCATGCCGGCGGCGCAGCTCGTTGAAGTAAGTGCGCTGGTCGCCCGCGAGCGAATGCACGAGCTCATCCACGAGCAGACCGCGGCGCTCGGATTGCAGCGTGTTCATCAGGAGCGAGACCTCGGGGAACATCGCCGGGCCGAACTCCGCGCCTTCACGCGCGATGGCGCGGCGCGTGAAGTCGGTCTCGAACTCCGTGCGCGTGTAGAGCGCCACGTCGCTCACGCGCAACGCCGCCGCCACGGTGACCGCGACTTCATGGAACATCGCATTCTCGTCCTGCGAGGAGCTGATCTTCGCCGCGAGCGCACGAAGCAAATCGCGATCGGCCAGGCGCTCGCCGAGCACGCGTTGTTCGAGCAGCGCGTCGATCCGCCGGCGCATTTCGGGGATGGCGGCGAACATCGCGATCGTCACCGCCGTGCTCGTGAGAAACATCGGCCAGAACCCGACGTTCGGCACCGTCGGCACCTGCAGCCACGCGAGCAGTTGCATGATGACGGGCGGCAGCGCGGCAAACAGCACCGTCAGCGCCGTATAGACGGAGAGACGCGCCGTGAGCAGATTGAACTCCATCAACCGGAACCGCAGCACCGCGTAGCCGACGCCCACGACGTAGAACGCCACCAGCCCGTTGCCGACCGGGGGAATCGGGATGTCATACCAGAGAAAGAAGTTCGTCGCGCCCCCGAGGAAACCGATCGCCGTGCCGAGGATCACGAACCGCAGCTGATTGCGCACCAGACCCTGTGCGCGCCGATAGCCCGCCACCAATTTCCACAGCGCCACGCTGAGATAACTGAAGAAAACGAGCAGATAGACCGCGTAAAACGGCCCCGGCACCGGCCAGAAGGGGAAGACGTGCTTGGCCTCGACGCCGCGCACGATCGTGTCCGTGCCGAGCGAGAGCACCGCCGCGGTGAACGCCAGCACATAGCCGCCCCGGACGGCCAGCCGGTTCACCTGCCCGAGCAAACGCAGCACGAACTGAAAATAGGCGATCGGAATCAGGATCGCCGCCGCGCTCAGCCAGCGGCTGAAGAAAAACGCGTGCTCGGCATCCGGCGCGGTCTGCCAGAGAAAATAGAAGACCGACCACAGTGCGCCCGTCAGCGCGAACCAGCAAAACGCCGCGTTGGCCGGGCCGCGCGGACGCTTCAGGAACAACATCACCGCGAGGACGAAACTCGTCAGCGCGTTGAGGCCCGAAGTGAGGACGCAGTAGAAGATCATTTTTCCGCGACCACCAGGGCCGCCTGGCCACCGAGGCTCAGGTGCGGCGCGCAGTGCTTGAAGCCCGCCGCCGTCAGCAGCGCGGACAACTCTTCGCCCGAATAGAACGTGTAGAAGCCCTGTTCCTCCTTGAGCCGGATCTTGCCGGCCGCGCGGAGCAGATTGCGCCCGGACTCCAGCTCGTTGTCGGTGAGCTGCTGGTCCATGAAGTCGCGGTAGATTTCCGACAGATCGCAAAACGGCTTCATGCTCGAGACGACGATCTTCCCGCCCGGGCGCAACACCCGGTGCAGTTCCGCGAGCAGGCACTCGGGCCGGTTGAGATAGGACAGCACGAGACTGCAACAGATCTTGTCGAAACAGCCGTCGGCAAACACGAGCAACTCCGGCGCCTCCGAGGCAGGCATGCCCCAGGTATCGAGATCGGTCTGGCCGTAGAGGAGGCTGATGAATTCGTTCGGCCGGGCCGGGCCGCGGTGATCGAGCGCATAACCGGTTTGCAGATCGAAGGCGTCGCGCAAGCCCTCGATCGTGAGGTCGAGCCCGACATAGACCGGCGGCAATTCCGCGCGGCGCGCTCGCTCGAGCAGCGTCCGCAGCACCCACATGCCGAAAAGTCCGTTGCCGCATCCCGCGTCGAGCAACGTGTCACCGGGACGGATTTCGCCGAGCAGGCGACCGACCAGGCTGATGTAGCTCTGGTAGTCATCGACGTTCTGCATCAGCCGGTATTTCTCGAGGTATTGCGCCCAGAAATCGCGCTCGTCCTGCGGGTCGCGCACCGCGGCGCGCAGGCGTTCGCGCTCCGCGCGGTTCTGCCGCATCAGTTCGCGTTTGTCGGGCACCAGCAACTCGATCGCGCCGGGACTGGTGCCGCGCGCCGCCGCGACACAAGCGGCGACCACATCGCGGAACGCCTGCTCGGCCACGGCGGGATTCTCGCGCAGTTCGTGCATCGCGTCAGGGATCGGCGTCAGTCGCGCGTTCGTGCGACCGCGCAACACCGCATCGACCTCGGCGAGCGACACCCACATATCGCGTTCGCCGGAGAAAAACGTAATCGCGGCCGCGGTGCGCTCGAGGTCGGCGCGCGTTGTCTCCAGATCATGCATCTGGTCCGCCACGGCGGTGCGCAGAAACCCGTCGTAATCCATCTCGACACCGAGCATGTCGCCGATGCCCCAGCGCCGGCCTTGCAGATGCCCACCGACGAGATCGTCGCGATAAACTTGCGTGAGCGTGTGCTGCAGGTTCACGACGCCGACGAGACAAACGAGATGGGCGATGCGGGCGTCTTCGGCCGCCGCGCGGATCGCGGTCCGCGCCGACAGACTGTTGGCGACCAGCGTGAATTTTCGCACGCCGAGCGTCTGCTCGAGATAGTCGCCGCACCCGAGCAGATCGAGCACGCCGCTGCTGAGCGTGAAAAACGTCTGATCGCCCGCGCTCTCGCCCACGTGATTGGTGTGGTCGAAGCGAATGACGTTCATTCCGTTCGCGGCGAGAAAGTAGGCGAGTTGAAGCGCGTTTTTTTTCGTCTCGCCGAACTTCGGCGCGACGACGGCCCAGGGAAGTGAGCGGTCGAACTGGTCGCCCGACCGGTCGAGACATGCCGAAACGTCCAAGCCGTTCCGGCTGGGGAAACGGACAAACTCTGTATGAAGATGCCCTCGATACACCGAAGAAGAATCCGCGATCATGTGGTCGGCCCGCTGTCCGCGAAAGAAGGCGTTTTGATTTCCGAATGCAATGAGCAACTCGCGCTTCTAGGGGTATTTCCGGGGTTGTTCACAGGACTTCGCGCTTGCTTCACCTCGCGCCGCGCGGTGTTCTCACGGCACACTCCGGAAGTGACTCGGCTCCTCCTCATTACTGACGACCAAGCGCAAGCGCCCGCCCTGCAGGCGGCCTTGGCGTCCGCCGCCGACTTTCAAATCCATCACCGTGCCGCTGTCGCGGACGCGCGCGGTCCGCTCGCCGCGGGCGCATTCGAAGCGTGCCTCTTTCTCGCGAGTTCCGTTGCGGCGGATGTGAGCAACTCAGTGGCGGCCGCCCGCGCCGCCGCGGCGACCATCGCGATCGTGGTCGTGCTGCCCACGGGAGCCGGCACCGACGCCCAAGCCCGCCTGCTCGCGGCTGGCGCGGACAGCGTCCTCTTTCAGCCGCTCGATGTCGGCGCGCTCGCCGCCAATCTGGGCCGCCTCACCAGCCGTGCGGCACCGGCTTCCGCCGCGAGCGAACCTCCCTTCGGCCACTCACCCGCGCGCCTCAACACCAAGGCGGCCGCGCTCTCGTCCGCACTCGAGGTGTTGCGCGACTTCTCGCAGGTGCTCGGCTATTCGCTCGATTACCGGCAGCTCACGCATCACTTCATCCTGAAGCTGCGTGAAGTCGTCGGTTTGTCGCGCATCGCGATCTTTCTCGAGCCGGGCGCGACCGACGCACTCCCGCCGGGCACGCGCACGGACAACTCCCACCTGCCCTGCGCGGCCGCAATTGGTTTGCCGGCGGATCTCGTCGAGTGCTTTTCGCTCACGCGCAAAAGCGGTCTGGGCCGTCAGCTCACGCTGCACCCGCAAATCCTGCGCGCGCCGACCCAATCCTCTTCGCCGCTCCTCGATCCGAAGATCGCGCGCGAATTCGACGTGCTGGGCGGTCTCGTCGCCATCCCGGTCAACGACCGCGAGCGCACGCTCGGCGTCGCCGTGCTCGGCGGCCGCATCACGGGCGGCGAGTTCAGCGACGAGGAATTGCTGCTCGTCTATCACCTGCTCGAGGAACTCGGCCTCGCGGTCAAAAACAGCTGGCTGCACCACCAGCTCGTCGGCAGCCACCGGCTTTTCGGCACCGTCTTGAATGGACTCACGGTCGGCGCGCTCGTCGTCGGCCCGAACCAGCAGGTCGTTTACGCCAACCGCGCCATCATCGACTTTCTCGCGGGCGCGAAATCCGACCACCTCGATATCCACGACCTGCCGGCCGAGATTGCCGCCAAGCTGCACGAAGTTGTCGAGCGCGGCCTCGATGTTGAAGCGTTCTTCCACGAGACGCACGCCCCCGCGCCCCGTTATTTCCGCGCCTCGGTCATTCCGCTCCGCCAGCCGGCGGCGAAATTGCCGCAGACGGCGATGCTGCTGCTCGAGGACTTCACGAAGATCCGCTCGGCGCAACGCGCCGAAATCGAATCGTCGAACCTCAAGCTCATTTCACTCATCGCGCGCCGCTTCGCGCATGAGATCCGCAATTCCCTCGTGCCGCTCACAACGCACGCCCAGCTGTTCGATGCCGAAATCGGCCACGAGGATTTCCGCGCCTCGCTCAAGGATTCGCTCAATCGTGAGACCCAGCGCATTCAACGCTTCACCGACCAAATGCTGCTTCTCGCGCGCTCCGACCAGCCCCCGACGGAGCTCGTGCCGCTCGAGGAAATCCTGCGCTCCAGCTTCGAAAAGTCCCGTGGCTACTCCGGAGGTGACGCCGAACTCGAGATCAAGAGCGCGGTGCCGCCCGTGATGCTGCGCTGCAACCGCGCGAGCCTCGCGCACGCCTTCCAGGAAATCTTCCTCAATGGCCTGCAGTCCGGCGGCGACGCCGCGCGCCGGCTCACCGTCTCGCTCAACGCCACGCCGACGACCGACGGGCGCGCTGACCTCGTCATCGACGTGCGCGACAGCGGCAGCGGTTTCGCCGCCGAGTCCGCACCGCGGGCGACCGAGCCGTTCTACACCACCCGCAACACCGGCGTCGGCCTCGGCCTGACGATCGCGCGCCGCGTGATCGAGGCGCACGCAGGCTCGCTCGACGTGCACCCGCGGTTGTTACCGACCGATTCGGATCTGACGATCCGGCTGCCTCTCCCACGCTAGCATGAACCTGGTCACCTCCCCCGTTGCTGTCCGCGCGAGATTCGCGCTGGCGGGCTCACTCGCATTTTTCGCCGGCGCGACGCTCGCGCTGGCGTCCGGCACCCGCGTCGGTTTCAAGGACGCTTTCGCCACCGCGCGCGGCAACGCGTTCGTCGCCACCGCCGACAACCCGAGCGCGCTCTACTACAATCCCGCCGGCATCACCCAGCTCGAAGGCGTCCAATTCTCCGGCAATCTCTACCACATCGCGCTCGCCTCCGACTACACCGGCCCCGCCGGGTCGGCGTCGATGAACGACGACTACGTGTCCGTCCCCGCAATCTACGTCACGTGGAATCCTTCCGACGCCCCGTGGGCCTACGGCTTTGCGATGTATGCGCCGTTCGGACTCGAGACGGAGTGGCCGAACAACTCGCCGCTCCGCACCTTCGCGCTGAAGAACGAGCAAAGCTACGTCACCTACAATTTCACCGGCGCGTGGCAGGTCTCGCCGGAGTTCTCGCTCGGCGCCAGCATCACCTACAACAAGGTTGAGACGGACCTGAATCGCGCACTCGGGATTTTTGGCCCGACCGACCTGTTCCGCTTCGAAGGCGATGGTGACGCGATCGGCGTCAACCTCGGTCTCCTTTGGAAAGTCAACGAGCGCCACCAACTCGGCGTCAGCTACTCGCACCGCACAAAGGTCACGCTGAAGGGCACTTCTTCCACTATTCCGCTGGTCGCGAACGAAGCGGCGCAAGCGACCTTCGAGTTTCCCGAGGTGCTGATCGTCGGCTGGTCGTTCCGCCCGACGCCGGAGTGGAACATCGAGGCCAACCTCGACTGGACGAACTGGGACCGTCTCAAGACGGTTGTGATTCAAAAGTCCTCCGGCGCCACGCCGCTGCCGTTCAACTGGGAGTCCGGTCTCTTCTACGAACTCGGCGCCACGCGATATTTCTCGAACGGCTTCAACGTCAGCGCCGGTTATTGCTACACGGAAAACTCCACGCCCGACGCCACCTACACGCCCGCCGTGCCGGATAGCGACCGCAGCTTCTATTCGCTCGGCGCCGGCTACCGCGGGAAAAATTTCTCCGCCGATCTCGCGTGGCAATACGCCGATGGCGGCACGCGCCGTGTGACGGGCAGCCCGCCGTCGCTCATCGGCGCGACGGCCGACGGCAGCTACAAGAATTCCATCAACGCCGTCTCGCTTTCGCTCGGTTACAAGTTCTAAGGTCCCGCCGCCCGCACCCGCGCCACCATGTCCGCCACCCTCGCGCCGCAAGGCCCCGTCACCGCCGTCACGCTGCCCACTCTTCTCATCGTCGATGATGAGGAGGGTCCGCGCCACTCCCTACGCATGGTATTCCGCCAGGACTTCAACGTCCAGACGGTGGACAACGGCGACAAGGCACTCGAGTTCGCGCGCACCAATCCGGTGCAACTCGCCATCCTCGACATCCGCATGGCGGGCAAATCCGGCATCGACGTCCTGCGCGGACTCAAGGCGATCGACCCGCACATCGAGGTCATCATGCTCACTGCCTACGAGACGATCGAGACCGCGCGCCAGGCGCTGCGGCTCGGCGCGTGCGATTATCTGAGCAAACCGTTCGATCTCTCGACCATCCGCGAAGCCGTGACGCGCGCACTGCATCTGCGGCGCATTTCCGAGACGGTTTCTTCGACCTCCGAGCGCCTCCAGGCTCTCACCGAGCAGCTCAACGATTCTTCGGTGAAGGAGGAAATGGCGCGCACCACGACCGAAATCTACGCCGGCGCGCTGCACGACATCAACAACCCGCTCACGGTCATCACCGGCTACGTCGAACTTCTCCGCCACAAGCTCGAAGCCGTCGGCTCGCTCTACGGCGCCGACCTCCAGGCGGTGCGCGAAGACGTCAATCTCCTCGCGAAGCAGGTCAACACCTGCGCCGCGATCACCCGCCGTTACCTGCGGTTCGTCAATAAACGCAGCGCGCACTCGCCCGAGGTTTCCGTCAACCAGGTGATCGACGACGTCCACACGCTGATGCGCAACCACCCCACCTTGCGCGGTGGCAAGTTGTCCGCGAAACACCTCGACCGCGACGCCGCGGCGCAGATTGGCGGCACCGAGCTGATTCAGATTTTGCTCAATCTCACGGTCAACGCGTTTCAAGCTTCCGAGCGCCCGCAGACCGTGTGGATCGCCGCCGAGCGTTACGACGAACCGCTGCCGATCGAGACCTTCCGCGACACGCCCGAGGAGCGCTTCATCAACCTCGAGTCGTTCGCCAACCACCCGCCGCTCGTCGCGCTCTCCGTGCTCGACCAGGGCCCCGGCATCAACCGCGACGTCCTCTCGCGGATCTTCGAACCGTATTTCACGACCAAGGCGCAAACCGGCACCGGCCTGGGCCTCGCCATCGTCACGCGCCTCGTGAAGCACCACAACGGCCTGATCCATGTGAAGACGAAACTCGGCGAAGGCACGCGCTTCACGATCTACGTCCCCGCCAAGGAACCGAGCAACTCCGCCAACCCTTTCGGCGCCGAGTAACAGCGGCGAACGGCGATCTGTCGCGTCGCGCCTTGCTTGCCCGCTTCGGGGAAGAGCTCGACTCCCTAATCCGCGAACTCGAATTCGGCCACCAATACGTGGTGGTCGGAGGCGGGCGTCGGTTTCACCGCGTGACCCACCACGCGCAGCGACGGGTTGTAGAAGATGTGATCGAGCACGTAGGGCCGGCGACGCCAGGTGATCTCAGCGGTCTGCACGGTCCTGAAACCGACGTCGTCGAACTGGCGGACGAGCGACTCGTGTTTGCTGACGTTGAAATCGCCTCCGATCAAGGTCGCGCCGCGACAGCGGCTCACCTCGTTGACCACGAGTTGACGCTGTTCCGGGTGCGACTCACTGCTCGAGCGCAGCATGAAAAGCGCCAGCAAGTGAGTGTTGAAGACGTCCAGTTGGCGACCGCCGATGACGGTTTTGGCGCCGATCATCAGGCGGTCGGTCGGCGTCTTGCGCTCGCCGAAAAAATCGAACTCCACCGGCGGCGAAGGCAGGTCGAGCCGGCGCGTTTCGGTCAGCGGCGTGCGGGAGAAAATCGCCAGCCCGATGCCGAAGGGCAGCTCGCGCGGATCCTCGCGGGGAAAAGCGAAATAGCTGTCGTAGCCGCGCAGCTCCTGACAGAGACGCGAGTAATTCGGCGGGATCGGCGGATGCGTGCCGCCCGGTTGCGCGCGCTCGACTTCCTGCAGCAGGATGAGGTCGGCGTCGTGGCTTTTGATCTCCGCGATCGTTCTGCTCAGCTCGATTGGCGCGTTGTCCGGATCGACGTCGCGCCAGATTTGGCCGAACTGCATGTTGAATTGCAGAACTTTGAATCGGACCGGCATTCGGTGGCGCGTGGGATCCTGGAAGCGGGAGCGAAAATCCGGAGCCAAAATGCTTCGGCGGTTTCGCGACAGGCGGGGCCGATGCTTGCCTCGGCGAACCGGGCAGCAAGCCAATTTACTCCGGTTCAGCCGTGCCCTCAACCACCCAGCCCTTCGCGGCCGGCACCTGCGTAAAAAACTCGCGCAGGACCGCGCTGAGATGCTCCGCGTAACGGAAATGCGCGCCCATGCCCGTTCGCAGCTCGGCCTCGTAGATGAATTTGTCCGCCTGCGTGCTGTGCTCGAACGGCGTCTGCGCGCCGAGCAACAGCGAATAGACGTAGCTGGCCGAACCACGCTGCATCAACTCGCGCGTGAGCGCCGCCTGTTCGTCGAGCAAGGCCTGATGCGCGCCGTGTTTGATCTCCGGGGGCAGATAGAATCCGGCCTGGATGAGCGGCGTGTAACGGTGGCCGGTGCGGTGACGGTTGAGGTCGCGCAGCTCCGCGAGCGCCATGTTGTTCCAGGCAAACGTCACGCGCATGCGGCGGGTCGCGGTGCCTTGATAACCGTAGCGATTCGCGCGGTGGCGCAAGGCTTCGGCAATCGGCTGCTCCTCGCGGAGCCACGGCGGCGCGTCGGCATCGACCTTCACCCACACCTGGTCGGCGAGCGGCGCGGTCGAGAGACGTTCAAGACCGAGGCGCAGCGAGGTCCCGAGTTCCTGCGCGGCTTGTTCGGCATAGGATTTCTCGGCGGAACTGTGGCGCATCAGGCGCGGAGATTGTTTCACCAGTTCGTCGCGGATGAGTTGCGCGGCACGCTTCGCTTCGGGATGCGCCAGCGAATCGAGGTGCTTCACGGTCGTCGCCCACATGCGCGAACTCTGGACGAGCCCGAGATTCGTGCGCGTCGCGAGCGGGATGAAGTAGCGGGCGCGATCGAGCGCGTAATTCTTGCGGATACGGTTCACGACCGCGGGCTTTGCGTTCGGGGGCAGGCGCACGAGCTCGGGTTGGGATTGGCCGAGTTGGTCGAGCCGCGCGTATTCGGCATGATACGCGGCGAAAGAGCGCGCCATGACCATGTTCCAGCGCGGCGCGAGGTCGTCCGGGATGCCGAGCTCCGCGGCCGTCGGCAAGTTGGCCGCGTCCATCGTGATGTAACGCGTGCTCGATTCCTGTCCGTCGGCCATCTGCGCGATCTCAAAAATTTTATACGCCAGCCACATCGAGACGCCGTCGAGCGCGATAGCGAGACCGCCCGTCAGTCCGCCGATCGAAGCATGGCCGTAATCGACGAACTTCAGGATGCGGTCGATCGATTCGTCGGGATGGGCGAGATCGACCTTCGAGAGGATGCTCGCGAGGCCCTCGTTGCTGCGCGAGTAGCGCGCGAGGACGGACGCCAGCAACTCGGGCGTGACCTTGGGCAAATCGGCCGCAGTGGGCGGTGGAACGAGGGCGATGCCGGTGACCTTCATGCGCGCGGAGACTGGAAACTGTTTCGCCGGCCGAAGCGAAGAAAATTAACGACGGAACACGCGAAGCCGCGGCTTGGCAATTCTGTGCCGCCTTCTACGGTGCGGGCATCGCCGCGCCCCTGCCCCGCTTTCGCCTCCTGGCCGCCTCGCTTCTCGCCGCGGCCGCGTTCCTGCAGGCCGCTTCCGCCATGTCCGCCCTTTCCGACCTGACGCTCGACATCTCCACTGCACCGCACTCCGACTGGCAGCAGACAATCGCAGGCATCGACGCCGGGCTGCGCGAACGGTTCACGATGGCAGAAAAAGACTCCGCCGTCGGGGTGCTGGACCTACGCACCGGCCGGATCGCGCTCGTGCGATCCGACCGGATCTTCTACGGCGCCAGCGTGCCGAAGATTGCCATCCTGCTCGGCTGGTTCGCGGCGCATCCGAAGCCCGACGAGATCGATACCGCAACGCGCCACGAACTCGGGCTGGTCATCAAGCAATCGAGCAACGAACTCGCGGCGAAATACTCCCAACTGCTCGGCCTCGACTTCATTCGTGGCGCGCTCGAGCAACACGGCTTCTACGATGCCTTGCACGGCGGCGGTATCTGGCACGGCAAGCATTACGGCATCGACGGCGAGCGTGTCGTGGACCCGGTCGGCGGGCATTCGCACGCTGTGACTGTTCGGCAGGTGTTGCGATTCTATCTGCAACTCGAGCAGGGAAAACTGATTTCCCCGGAAGCTTCCAAAGCGATGCGCGAGATTTTCGCGTCGCCCGACATTCCGCACAAGGAGGACAAATTCGTCGCCGGTCTGGCCGGACGCGGACTTGAGATTCACCGCAAAGCCGGCTGGTGGGAGGATTGGTGGCACGACTCCGCCGCCGTCACCGGTCCCGGCCGCCACTACCTCGTCGTGGCGCTCACCCACCACGCACGCGGCGAAGAATACCTGCAGGCTTTCGCCGCCGCGGTGGATGACGAACTCAAAAAATAAGGCCGGCAGAAGCGGTCCTACTTCAACAGCAACCAGCTCGTGAGCGGTTCCTGGAAGAAGCCGAGCACGACGGTCGCAAGCGCCAGCGTGGCCAGCACGACCGTGCTGAACAGCGTCGGCGTCGCGCGAGCGATCGCGGGAGCGTTGGCCTCGCTTTCCGGGCGCCAGGTTTCGAACCACGCGGCCTTGATCCAGCCGAAGTAATAATAAATCGAAACGGCGACGCAGACGATCGCGATGCCCAGCAATGCATAGAGCTGCGCCTGGAAGGCCGCGAGAAACACGAGCAGCTTGCCCATGAAGCCGGCGAGCGGCGGGATGCCGGCGAGCGAACCGACGCCGATCGCCAACACGCCGCCGAGGAAAGGACGGTCCTTCGCGAGACGGTCGTAGCTGTCGAGTTCGTTGACGGTGTCGTCGTCACCCGCCACGTGCGCCATGACGCCGAACACCGCCATCGAAGCCAGCATGTAGGTGAAGAGGTAGAACCAGATCGCGCCCTGCGCCCACGGCACCGTCATCGCGGCGACGACGCCGACGAGCAAAAATCCCGCGTGCGACACGCCAGAGAGACCCATGAGGCGCTTCGCATTGCGCTGCGTGAGCGCGGCGAGATTGCCGAAGATCAGCGTGGCGGCGGCGAGCGTCGAGAGCAGCGGCACGAGCACGTGCCCGAGTCCGTCGAAGACATTCAGCACGAGCGTGAGCAACACGGCGAAACCGGCGGCCTTCGAACCGACCGCGAGAAACGCCGTCACCGGCGTCGGCGCGCCCTGATAGACATCGGGAATCCAAATCTGGAAGGGGAACGCGCCAATCTTGAAAGCCACGCCGCTTAGCACGAGCACCGCGCCGACGAGGCCGAGAACATTGTGCGGGTTGGCGCGGAGGAAATTCGACAGCGTCTCGAATTCGAAGCCGTTGTGCACCACGCCGCCCACCTCGACGCGGCCAACCGCGCCGTAAAGCAGCACGATGCCGAAGAGCATGATTGCTGAACTCAGCGCGCCCATCACGAGGTATTTCAGGCCCGCCTCGAGCGTCAGCGCGTTGTCGCGGAAGTAGGAAACGAGAATGTAGAACCCGATCGTGATCGTCTCGAGCGCCACGAAGAACATCACGAAATGGTCGCTTTGCGAAAGCAGCATCATCGCCGCCGTGACCACGAGCACGATGTGGTAGAACTCCACGCGCGGCATCTTGCTGCGCGGCAGGACGAGCCCGGCGATGAAGCACACCAGCAGACCCGTCGTAACGAAGAACACGCGCGCGATTTGTCCAGCCATCGTGTGGCGCAGCAAGCCGGAGAACGTCGATTCACCGAGCCAGGCGTCGTGGAAATTTAGCACCAGTCCCACAAGCACCGCCGCGAGCGCCATCACGGCGCCAATCGGAATGTAGCGATGCTGGTCCTTCGGCAGCACGATTTCCATCGCGAGGAGGAACAGCGCCGCGCACCCGAGGATCAGCTCGGGCATGATGGCGAACCACTGGTTTGAAGCGGCGGCGGCCTGGAGAAGTTCGAGCGACATGGCGGCGTTAAATCAGCGTTGGGCCGTCACGGCCGCAGGAGCGGAGAGCGCGGCGTTGGCGGCGGTCGAAACGGACTTCGGCCAGAAGCCGATGGCGAGCAGCGCGACGAGTAGGACGAGCGCCGGGAGTTTTTCGCTCCACGCCAGATCGACGGCGGGATGCTTCGCCAGCACGACGTTGAGCTGCTCGGAGTGCGGCCCGAAGAACACGCGGGCCGCGGCGCGCAGGCCGTAGATTGCGGAAATCACGACGCCGGCAATCGCCGCGGCGGTGATCCAAGGCGAGAAATTCCACAGCGAAACGAAGACGGTGAGTTCGCCCCAGAAATTTGCGAAGCCGGGCAGGCCGACGCTGGCCATCGTTGCCGCGACGAAGAATGCCGCGAGCACGGGCGTCTTTTGGGCAAGTCCGCCCATCTCCGTCATGTCGAAGGTGTGCGTGCGGTGATGCACGCTCGTCGCGAGCAGGAACAGCAGCGCGACCGACAAACCGTGCGCCACCATCAGCAACACCACGCCGCCGGTGCCGACGACCGAGAGCGTCGCGATTCCGAGGAAGCAGTAGCCCATGTGCATGACCGAGCTGTAACCGAGCATCTGTTTCAGGTCGCGTTGCGCCATCGTCACGAAGCCGATTACGAGCACGTTGCCGATCGCCGCGAGCAGTGCAAGCGTCCACGCCCACGACGCCGCGCCGATCGGGAGCAGCGGGAGCGCGATTTGGATGAGACCGTAGAGGCCGAATTTTTTCAGCACCCCGGCGTGCAGCATCGCGGCAGACGACGGCGCGGCGCCATAACCGAGCGGTGCCCAGGTGTGCAAAGGCCAGAGTGAAACGAGCGTGCCGAAGCCGAACATCAGCAGGCCGAAGATGTATTTCTGCGCCGTGAACGTCAGCGGATGCGCCGCGAGCTCGGCCTTCAGCGTGAGCAGGTCGAAGGACTCCGCGCCGCTCTTGGTGTAGATGGCGATCAGGCCGAGGAGCGACAGCATCGCGCCGGCGGTGAGGTAGATCGTCATCTTCATCGCCGCGTAGTTCCGGTCCCGCCCGCCCCAAATGCCGACCATGATGAAGGTCGGGATCAGCGCGAGTTCGTGGAAGAAGTAGAAAAAGAAGATGTCGATCGAGGCGAACGTGCCGAGCAGGCCCGCCTGCATCACGAGCAGCAGCGTGAGGTAAACCTTGAGGCGTTCCGCGCCCGAGCGCAGCGCGTAGAGTCCGGCCGCGAGTCCCACGATGGCCGCGAGCGCGAACAGCGGCAGCGAGACGCCGTTGAGGCCGAGCTTCAAGCTGATGCCGAAGGCTTGGAGGCCGGTGTTCGTGTTGGAGACGAACTGGTAGGTCGCGCCGTCGGCGGCGGGAAATTTCGTCCAGAGCCACACCGCGATGAGCGCGGGCCAGATGAATGCGACGGAGGCGAGCTTGGTCGCGAAGCGCTTCGGCAGGCCGAGCGAGATCACCAGCGCGCTGAGGAGCGGCGTGGCAATCGCGAGCTGCAGGAGAAGGGCGTTGTCAGACATGAAAGGGAAAGGCGGAGGAAACCACTGATGGGCACTAATGAGTCACTAATGTCGGCGCCGTTGCGGACAGGACGGCACATGGCGAATGGGTGTTCATTAGTGAGCGATTAGTGAGACTTAGTGGTTCAAAACACGCCGGTGGCGAAGGCCCACAGCAGCACGGTGCCGAGCAGGAACCAATATACGTAGGCGTGCAGGTTGCCGACGTGCAGCGCGCGCGCGCCGATGCCGACGAGGCCCACGAGACCCGCGAGTCCGCGGATGATCAGGCCGGCGAGAAAGATTTGCTCGAGAAAATTGAGCAGCATCGCGAAGCGCTGCTGCACTTTCGCGACGTAGTAGTCGTAGACGGTGTCGAACGATTCCTTGAACGACATCAGCACGCGGAAAAGCCCGCCCGCCCGCACTTCGAGCGCATCTTCGCGGGAAGCGCCGTAGTAGAACCACGCGGCCACCGCACCGATCACCGTGACGGCGATCGAAACTGCGAGGATGATGGTGTGGTCGCCGTCGTGCGCTTCGGGGATGAGCGTCGCGATCGAACCGGCGAGCTTCGGATAAAGCCCGAGACCGAACCAACCCGTCGCACCGAAGATCGAAAGCATCGCGAGCAGCATCAGCGGCAGCGTCATGACGAGACCGCTTTCGTGTGCGTGGCCAGCGTGGTCCGAGCGCGCCTCGCCGAAGAACACGATCTTCCACATGCGCACCATGTAGAACGACGTCAGCACCGCGGTGAACGCGAGCAACGCAAAGATCGCGGTGTTGTTCTTGAACGCGAGGTAGAGGATCGCGTCCTTCGAGAAAAAGCCGGCCAGGAACGGCACGCCGATGATCGCCGCGACGCCAATCGTAAAGGTCAGGAACGTGATCGGCATCTTCTTCCTCAGCCCGCCCATCGCAAAAATATCCTGCTCGTGATGGCAGCCGTGGATGACGGAGCCGGAGCCGAGGAAGAGCAGCGCCTTGAAGAACGCGTGCGTGGTCAGGTGGAACATGGCGGCGCCGACGCCAGCGGCGATCCAGCCGTGCTCCGTCTTCAGTGCGCCCAGTCCGAACGCCGCAACCATGTAGCCGAGCTGCGAAAGCGTGGAGTAAGCGAGGACCTTCTTGATGTCGCGCTGCACGACGGCGCAGAGCGCGGCGTAAACCGCCGTCACCGTTCCGATGCAAGCGATGGCGTTGAGCGCCTCCGGCACCATCAGGAAATTGATCCGGCAAAGCATGTAGATACCCGCTGCGACCATCGTCGCGGCGTGGATGAGCGCGGAGACGGGCGTCGGGCCTTCCATCGCGTCGGGAAGCCACACATGCAGCGGCATCTGTGCGGATTTACCCATGGCACCGCAGAACAACAGCAGCGGGAGACCCGCGGAGATCGCACCGGCGTGCGCGGGGGCGAGCTGCGCGAGCGCCGTCAGGTCGGTCGTGCCGAATTGCCAGTAGCACCACACGATGCCGAGCAGGAAACCGAAGTCGCCCACGCGATTGACGATGAAAGCCTTTTTCGACGCATCGGCCGCAGACTGCTTCTCGTGATAGTGATTGATCAGCAGCCAGGAGCTGAAACCGACCAGCTCCCAGAAGATGAAAATCATGAACAGCGAGTCGGCCACCACGATGCCGAGCATCGAGAACATGAAGACCGACAAGCCGCCGAAGAACCGTGCCCGCGCCGCGTCATCGTGCATGTAGCCGAGCGAGAACACGTGGATCAGAAAACCCACGAACCCGACCACGAAGAGCATCAACCGCGCGAGCGCATCGATCTTGAAGCCGAGCGACACCGAGAAATCGCCGAACCGCAGCCACTCCATCGAGGCGTTCACGTCCGTGTCGTTCGCGACCATTTGCAGCGCGAGTCCGCAGATCACCGCAGCCGTTCCGAGGGAAATCCAGGACGCGAGCGCGCCCTGACGCCGCAGGAACAGCGCAATCACCGTCGCGGAAGCGAGCGGCGTGAGCAGGAGAACGAGAGCGGAAGTAACGGGATCCATGTCAGTGCTTTAGCGCGTTCAATTCCTCGACCTGCACCGTCTGACGGCGGCGGAAGAGAGCAACAATGATGGCGAGACCGACGGCCACTTCGGCTGCGGCGATCGTGAGGATGAAGAAAACGAAAACCGATCCGTCCAGCGTGCCGTGGAAGCGCGAGAACGCCACGAGCGCGAGCGTCGAGGCAAGCAGCATCAGCTCAAGGCACATGTAGAGCACGAGCGTGTTCTTGCGCAGAAGCACGCCGAAAAAACCGATCACGAAGAGGATCGAGCTGATGGCGATGTAGGAGTCGAGGCTCAGCGGATTCATTTGGCGTCCTCCACCGGGGCGAATTTTTTCGAGAGCACGATCACGCCGAGCATCGCGATCAGCAGCATGAAGCCCACGAGTTGCACCGGCAGCAGGTAGGTCGTGAAGAGCATCTCGGCGAAATTCTTCAGCGTCGGCGCGGCAAAGGCCGGCGGCGCAGTGGGGCCGACGCTCTTGCCAATGACGTGCGCGCCGAGGAACAGCAGCAATCCACCGAGCGTGGCGGCGACGATCGACATCTTCGTGAACGGCTTCAAATGCTCCGGCCGCGTATCGAGCAGCATGATGATGAAGAGGAACAGCGCCACGACCGCGCCCGCGTAAACGAGGATGAGCACGAAGGCCAGCAGCGCGGCATCGAGCATCACGAAGAGGCCCGCCATACCGACGAGCGACAGCAGCAGGAACATCGCGCCGTTCACCGGATTCTTGTTCACGACGACCAGCAGCGCACTGACGAGCGTGAGGAGGGTGAAGGTGTAGAAAAGGACGTTGGTCATGGCTCAGTGGTGTCCGTTGCCGTGGGTTTCCGCGGCCTTCTTCTTGTCCCACTTGAAATGATCGTCCGGCAGCGTGCCGCCGAGTTCGTAGAGGCGCTCCTTGTGGTTCACCATTTCCTCGCGCGTGTAGCCGGACATCGAGAACTGATTCTGCAGCCAGATCGCCTCCTCCGGACAAACCTCCTGGCACAGGCCGCAATAGATGCAGCGGAGCATGTCGATCTCGAATGCCTTTGGCGCCTTCTCGACGTGGCGGTTTTCCGCGCCCGGCGGAATTTCACCGGGCGTGATGCGGATCGCCTTGGGCGGGCAGACGAATTCGCAGAGCTGACACGAAACGCATTTCTCGCGACCGTGCGGGTCCTTCACCAGCGTCGGCACGCCACGGTAACCGGGCGGGATGGTCGGGCGCTCCTCGGGATACTCCATCGTCACGTTTTGCGCGAACATGTGCTTCAGCGTGATCCGCATGCCCGCGAAAATCTGGGGAATGTAGAGGCGCTCGGAGAGCGAGAGAGGTTTGCGTTCGACGACGTAAGCCATGGCGCTCAGGAAATGATTTTTTGCTGCGGGAACTTCAGGATGAGCGCACACGCGCCCACCGTCCCGACGGCGAGCGCAGCCCACGCCGCCACACCGAGGTTGAGTTGAATGATCGCGATGGCCGCGGCGTAGAACAGCAGGTTGCCGATCGCGAGCGGCAGCAGTTTTTGCCAGCCGAGCTTCATCACCTGGTCGTAGCGGAAGCGCGGCACCGTCCACCGCACCCACATGAACACGAAGACGAAGAAAATGACCTTCGCGAGAAACACCGCGATCGACGCGAGGCCGAAGATGATGGGGTTCGCCGCGACGCCGAACCAGCCGAGGACGGTCGCGAGCGGCAGCCACGGCAGCGGATTCCAGCCGCCGAGGAACAGCAGCACGAACACGCCGGAGCCGACGATCATGTGCGCATACTCCGCCACGAAGAAGAGGCCCCACTTGAACGCGCCGTATTCGGTGTGGAAACCGCCGACGAGGTCGGCTTCGCCTTCCGCCATGTCGAACGGCAGGCGATTCGTCTCGGCAAAAAGCGACACGAAAAACACGAGCGCCGACACCGGCATCAGGAACACGAACCACATGCCGCCGAGGAAATCGGTGCCGCTTTGAAATTGGACGACGTTGAACAGACTCAGCGAGCCGCTCGTGCCCGGCGCGTTGATCCAGAGGAACACCGGCAGCACCGACAGCGTCATCGAAAGTTCATACGAGATGAGTTGCGCCGAGGCGCGGATGCCGCCGAGGAACGGGTATTTCGAATTCGAGGCCCAGCCCGCGAGGATGAGCGCATAGACACCGAGGGAGGAAACCGCGAACACCGCGAGGATGCCGACATCGACGTTTGCGAGGATGAGCGGCACCATCTGGCCCGCCTCGTTCACGTAGGCGCCGAACGGCACCGCGCTGACGGTCGTGAGCGCGGGAATCATCGCCACGATCGGCGCGAGCACGAAGTAAACCTTGTTCACGTGCCCGGGCAGCGCGTCCTCCTTGAAGAGCATCTTGAGGCCGTCGGCCATCAAGTGGAACACGCCGAGCCGCTGCAGGAACGGTCCGAGCACGGGCACCCACGCAAACCAGATCGGGATCGCGCGATTCGGACCGGGGCGACCTTGGATCCACGCCGACACCTTGCGCTCCGCCAGCGAACCGATGCCGCCGAGCGGAAAAATCACGAGCACCACCGCGAGCCCCTTGAGGAAGAGCTGCACGGCTGGGTGAAGGTTTTGCCAGAATTCGATCACCACGCACCTCCAACATCCGGAATCTCAATCTCGAATGCAGCGTCTTTGATCATCTTGTTATTTCGCATGCGGATACTATCTCCGCCCTGAATGACAATTGCCGCGGGCTTATCTCCCACGGAAACAAAGCTGCGATAGTAAGCTTCTGCGGCCATTGCGAAGGACTCATGGTGAGTCGCCCCCTTGTAGCTGCCAGTTGGACGGGAAACCTCGATCGGGTGATCTTCAGGTTTCGCAAAGTTAAAGCCATGCGGCTGGCGGATCTCCACCTGCATGTCCGAATAGGTCTTGTCGCCAATCTGCAGAGTGAAAAAAAGTCGCGAGACCATTCGGTCATCCTTGCCCTCGGGCGTCCCCATATCTTGGACGTCTTGCACACACTTGTGGAACGTCACGGTCGCCTTCGCGCGTTTGGGCGCGGCGGGTTTGAAGTGCAACGTCTCGCCCTCGACGAAGGGCAGGCCCGCCCACGCCGCGCTGTCGAGCAGCGTGCCGGCGGCGGAAATCTTGGCGTAGCTCAGAGCCGCGAGCGCCGGAATCTCGGCGGCCATCGCGGCCCACACGCCGGTCACCTCGGCGGGAACCGACGCACCCCCGACGGCGGCGACGAGGTTCGCGAGCGTGACGAGGTCATCGGCGACCGCATCGGGACCGGGGACGGCCTTGGCGAACTTCTGGATGCGGAACTGCTGGTTCACGAACGTGCCGGCCTTCTCGAAAACCGTGAGCGTCGGGAGCACCACCTTCGCCGCGTCGCTCGTGGCGTTGCGGTGCGTGCCGAGGTAGATGATGGAGACTTTCGCGAGCTGCGCGGCGCTGAGGCCGGCGGCGCTGAGGTCTTCGTTGATCGCGACGACCGTCTTCACCTTTCCGGCGTCGATGTCGGTCGGGAGCGACGTGAGCTGCTGCGACGGCAGCGCGGAAATGAGTCCCGTCACGAGTGCGCCGCGGACATTCGGGTTGCGGTCGGCGGAAAGGAGGATGCCGTCGCCCTTCCCTACCCGGCTGACGAGCGCGACCGTCGCCTTGAGCGCGGTGGCCAGTTTCTTCGTGAGAAATTGTTCTTCGACGGAACTGCGGCCCGAGCCGACGACCGCGACTGCTCCGGCGCGGAGCAGGTCAGCGGCGGCCTTCACCGCCATGTCGGGCGTGCTCGTGGTGCCGTTGATCGTGGCGTGGAGCAGACGATCGTCGGCGCGCACCTGCTTATACAACATGCGGCCGGAGTCGGTCATCCAGTTGTCGTTCACGGCGTCGTTCGCGCGCGGCGTGAGGCGGTAGATGACGCCTTCGCGGCTCCAGACCTCGGTGTTCGCCCCGACGGACGACTCGGTGCAGATGCTCGGCGTCTGCTTCAGGAACCAGACGCGCATCTTGAAGCGAAAATCCGT
>PNJQ01000034.1 GCA_013821985.1 Opitutus sp. | reverse complement strand
CTTAGTAACGGTCGCGACCGCCACCGAAGCCACCGCGATCGCCGCCACGGCCACCACGGCCGCCGCCGAAACCGCCACGGCCACCGCCGCCGCCGCCGAAGCCGCGACGCTCGCCGCCGCCACCGAAGCCGCCGCCAGCCGGACGGTCTTCCTTCGGACGGGCTTCGTTAACCTGGAGGGGACGGCCGTCGAGTTGGACGCCGTTGGTCTTCTCGATGGCGACCTTGGCCTCATCGGCGGTGCCCATCGTGACGAACGCGAAACCGCGCGGGCGGCCCGTGAATTTGTCCATTGCGACGTAGATGTCAGTGACCGCGCCGAATTGCTCGAAGTGCGAGCGGAGGGCATCTTCCGTCGTTTGGAAGGAGAGATTGCCGACGTAGAGTTTGGAGTTGCTCATTTGATGATGTCGTTGAGGGCCTTCGTATGCTGCCAGTCCGTTCCCACTGTGGGTTTCAAATCATCACTTAAGCCAAAGCAGCTCAGCCAACGACTCACCAGATCCTGTCACTTAACGCGAAAACTCTAAACGAACGGCGGAGAAGAACGCATCGGCCCGCATCGAACGCAAGGCGATTTCCACCGGAAAGCTACCTAACCGCTCCCCGGGAGATGGTTAGATGCTGTATTTGGCGCGGATAAACTCCGGAATTCGCACCGCGCGCGCGGTCTCCAGTGACACCATCACGTAATCGAACCATCCGTCGCAACAGCGGCGTGCATCCGCTTGGCGATCGATTTCGAACTGCACGCGCAGACCGATGAGGGTGAATTTCTCGATCCACGTGCGCACGATGAAGCGGTCGCCGAGTCCGAGCGGATTCTTGAACCGCATCTGCGTGCCCGCCATGAACCAGCCGAAGCCTTGTTTCTGAAACTCCGACATGGGCATTCCGTAGCAGCGCTCCATCTGGTCGAAACGCGCCGCGAGCACGTAGTCCATGTAGCGACTGCTATGCACATGCTGATACATGTCGATGTCGTCGGGGCGCACCTGCATCGCGGACTCGAATTTCGAGTAAACGAACTGCGGATCGGTTGCGCCCGGTTCCCCGTTGGCGCTCGCGGCGCGGGCCGAGGCAGGATCGGGCCCGGCGCCGCCGGCGTTCGAAGGGTTTTCGCTCACCCGCTCACGACACTGCGGCAAGGCATACCGGTCAAAACGAAAAGGCGCCGCAACTCAACGGCGCCCGCATTGATTCCCGCGACAGACCGCGGCACGACTCGAAAGGAAGCTTACTTTTTCGCGCGTCTGAATTCCCGGCGCGCCCAGTCGGTGAGCATCTGCTTATCGTAGCGCAGCTGATCGTGCGTCGGCAGTTGGGCAGAACTCATCAAGTAGCCGAGATCAGAGATTTTCTCAGAGCCCTGGCGGACCACCGCCCCGGTGGCGGCATCGACGAGGCGATAATCGAATTCCATTCGCGGCGCATAAATATCCTTCACGATGCGGATGTCGTCAAAGCTGGGCCCACGCCACGGCTCAAAATCGCCGGCGAGGTCGATGTTGGTGAAACGCAATTCCAAGCGCTGGCCCACGGGAATGTAAGTTCGGCCGAGCCAGACCAAGTGGTCGTTCAACGCTTCCATCAGGTGCTGGCGCCCCTTTTCCGAGGCAAAGATTCCGTCACGGAAATCCGTGAAATTTTCGGGCGCAACGTATTCAGCGACCGCCCGGGGGGCGGCCGCGGCAGGTGCATCCGCCGCCGTCGCCGAAGCGAGGCCGATCACCGCAAGGGAACACAGAAGGGAGAAAGCAAGGCGGGTGACTTTCATGGCCGCGAATTTACCCGTCTGCGGGCGAAAAGCGAGCGCGCGGAACCAATCGCGTGCCCATCGTCTCCATTTTCGTGCTCACGGGGCACCCAGGGACACGCCAAACGTGCCCACCCGCGGCGATGACGCTAATAATCGGACGGTTTACCTTGCCGACATGGCCATCTGGCGTCTTTTCAACCTTTCCGCGCAACTCAGCCTAGCCGTTCGGCGTATTGGAGGTGCCGGCGAAACTCTTTACAGTCTTCCGTTTCTCAAGGTCTGACCTGACCCATGCTCATTTCCGTCATCATCCTCGCTCTTCTCTCCCTGCTCGTCGCCACCGAGCCTGACAGCTAAGTGTGCCTAGACGCATGTCGGCAAAGAATTTGCTTTAATCCACTCAGACATTGCCGCATCGTTCGACTTCGAACCCACCGCTGACCATGAAGATCACACTTACCCGCACCTTGGCGATTTTGGCCGCTTTCGCCCTCGCCGTTTCCACACCTCTCGCTTTCGCCCAGGGGAATAATACCCAGCGCGGCGGCAACGCTCCCGCCCAAGAGCTGACCGACGCCGAGCAGACCGCCATCAACGATGCCGTCGCCGCCGGTGACGGCGCCGCGATCATCGCGCTGACCGCCAATGTTTCTCCGGCCAAGGCCGCCGCCATCGCGCAAGCTGCCGCCACGGCCGCGACCGCCACCACGACGAGCAATCCCGCCGGATCGGCCGCCATTGCCGCCGCCGCCGCGACCATCGCTTCCGCGCCGGCCGTCATGAACGCAGTTCCCGCCGCCGCCGCCGCCGTCGCGCAGACCGCCTCGGCCATCGTTGCCCAGCCCGCCGTCGCTGCCGCCGCTCCCGCGGTTTCTGCTCAGGTCGCCACTTCTTCGATGACCGTCGCCTCGAACCCCGGCGTCATCGCCGCGTCCCCAGGCCTTGTCGCTCAGGTTGCGGCGAACTCGTCCATGGCCGCCTCTCAACCGGCCGTTATGACCGCCGCCCCCGCGGCCGCTGCCGGCATCGCCGTCGCCGCCACCGCGGTCGCCAATAACGCCTCGGTCATTGCCGCGGCGCCGGTGGTCGTCGCTCAGGTCGCGGTGAATTCCACGGTCGTCGCCAATACCCCCTCCGTGGTCGCCGCGGCCCCCGCTGCGACCTCCCAGGTCATGACTTCCGTTACGAGCATCATCACAAACCAGACCGTCGTCACCGCTGCGCCGACTATCATCGCGGATATTGGCAACACCGTCACGAACGCCGCGAACACTCCGACGACGCAGACGCAGACGCCGACGCAACAGACGCCGCCGGTGACGGAAGTCCTCGACACGTCCACCCGCAGCGGTGGCAGCGAGTAATTCGCATCAGTATCCCTCTCTTCCGACGCCGCGCCTCGAGCGCGGCGTTTTTGTTTTCACCTTCTCCCACCCGCTACTTCCGCCGCGAAAGATTCCAGAGGACGCAAACCCGGCTTGCAGATTCCGGCCACCCGCACTTGGTTCGCCGCTCACTTTTTAAAATCGCTCGCCTGTGTCTTTTCCCGCTTCCCTCCGCCGCCTCGGCGCCTCGCTCATTCAGTGGGTCGATTCCGACTACACGCTCGAAACCCCCGAATCCATCCGCGCACAGCCCGACGGCGTAAACCTCGTCCGCTGCATCCCGTTCGTCATCCTCCACCTCGGCTGCCTCGGCGTCATTTGGGTCGGCTGGAGCTGGTTCGCCGTGTGGGCCGCGGTCTTCCTCTACGTCGCGCGCATGTTTGCCGTGACGGGAATTTTTCACCGCTACTTCTCGCACAAGACCTACAGCACCTCGCGCTTCGGCCAATTTCTCCTCGCGCTCTGGACCGGCACCACCGTCCAACGCGGCCCGCTCTGGTGGGCGTATCATCACCGCCACCATCATCAGCATTCGGATGAGGAAGAGGACGCCCACTCGCCGCACGTTCACGGCTTTCTCTGGTCGCACATCGGCTGGATCACCTCGAAGCGCAACTTTCCCACCGATTACTCGAAGGTGAAGGACCTCGCGAAATTCCCCGAGCTCGTCTGGTTGAACCGTTTCGACATCGTCGTGCCCGTCGTGTTCGCCGCGAGCCTCCTCGGTCTCGGCATGCTGCTCGAGCGTTTCGCGCCCGGTCTCGGCACCAGCGGCCCGCAGCTGCTCATCTGGGGCTTCTTCATCAGCACGACGGCGCTGTTCCACGGCACCGCGTCGATCAACTCCTTCACCCACCTCTGGGGCAAGCGCCGCTTCCACACGACCGACGACTCGCGCAACAGTTTCATCCTCGCGATCATCACGCTCGGAGAAGGCTGGCATAACAATCACCACCGCTACCAGTCCTCGACGCGCAACGGTTTCTATTGGTGGGAAATCGATCCGACTTACTACGGCCTGAAGCTCCTCTCGTGGACCGGCTTCATCTGGGGCCTCAAGCCCGTGCCGAAATCCATCTACGACGAAGCCGAACGCAACGCGCACGCCGACACGATCCACCGCGTCACGTTCTCCTCCGTGCAGGATGAGATCAACACCCTGCGCCGCGTCGTGCCCACCGCCGCCGCGATCGCGATGGCGACCGTCAACTCGCCCGAAGTCGCCACGCAAATGCAGAAAAAAGACGGTCCCGCGGTCCACAAGGACGTGAGCGAACTCACGCAACACCCGCCCGCCACCGAGCAAAAGTAGGCCGAGCCTCGACCGGACAGCTCCCACGACGCCCCGCCCACGCTGCGTCACCCTCCAGAAGCCCCGCCGCCCCGCGGGGCTTTTTCGTGCCCGCCAACAATGGTGCCGCGAGCGCAAGTGAGCCGACACGCCACCCGCGTCGCCGCCCCACGCGTTCATCTTCGCGCCATCGCGATGCGTCCGCGCACCGCAGCGAACCGTAACGACTGCGAACACGGCACCGTCCGGCCCGACGGCCGCCGCGCCAATCCGCAATCCGCATTCCGCACTCCCAATTCGCAATTCGATGCCCCGCCCCACCCTCGCGATCGTCGGCACCGGTATTTCCGGTCTCGGCTGCGCGCATTTTCTCCACCGCGAATTCGACCTCACGTTGTTCGAGCAAAACCGCTACACCGGCGGTCACACCAACACCGTCACGGTCGCCGAAACCGGCACCGGCCGCGCCGTGCCGATCGACACCGGTTTCATGGTCTTCAACTACGAGACCTACCCGCAGCTCACGCGCCTCTTCGCCGAACTCCAAGTGCCGGTCAAAAAGACCGACATGTCTTTCAGCGTCCGCCACGAAGACACCGGCCTCGAGTTCAGCGGCTCCTCGCTCAATCACCTTTTCTGCCAGCGGCGCAATCTCCTCCGCCCGTCGTTCTATCGGATGCTGGGCCAAATCGACCGCTTCAACCGAGAAGCCATCGAAGCGCTCGATGATCCGGCCTGGGCCGACTGCACGCTTGCCGAGTATGTCGCGCGCCGCGGCTACGGCGCCGAGTTTCTCAACCTCTACGTCGTGCCGATGAGCAGCGCGGTCTGGTCCACGCCGCCGGAAAAGATGCTGCAATTCCCCGCGCGCACGCTGCTGCGCTTTTTCCACAACCACGGCTTCCTCGGACTCCACACGCAACACCAGTGGTGGACCGTCGATGGCGGCGCGCGCGAATATGTTACGCGCCTTACCTCACCATGGCGTGAACGCATCCGGCACGACGCACGTATCGTGCGCATCCGGCGCACGCACGCCGGCGTGTTCCTCACGACCGCCAACGGCCACGTCGAACGCTTCGACAAGGTCATCCTCGCCTCGCACGGCCACGAATCGCTCGCCCTCCTCGCCGATCCCACCGCCGACGAGACGCGGCTGCTCCGCGAATTCCAATATCAGCCGAACGTCGCCACGCTGCACACCGACGCGTCCGTGATGCCCCGCACCAAACTCGCGTGGTCGGCGTGGAATTACTCGATCAGCCGAGACGCCGATGGCCGCATCGCGCCCATGACGATCTACTGGATGAATCAACTTCAGGGCGTCTCCGACCGCGAAAACTACTTCGTCTCGATCAATCGCCCCGACGCCGTGGACCCGCGCCGCGTGCTGCGCACCATCGCCTACGAACACCCGCTGTTTACCCTCAGCGCCGTGCGCGCGCAGGCCGAGATTCCCCGGCTCAACGCTGACGCAACGGGCGGCACCGAAACGTTCTTCTGCGGCGCGTGGACGCGCTACGGCTTCCACGAAGACGGATTCCTCTCGGCCGTGAACCTCTCCCGCCAACTTCTCGCCCGTGATCCGTGGACCGCTCCTCCGGCGCAGAAGCGGTCCTCCGTGGAGCCGGTCCTCGCCTAACCCGCCATTTGCCGCATCTGCCTCGGTGCCTCGGTCGTAGCCTCTGCGTTGAACTCCTGTCTCTACGAATGCCGCGTGCTGCACCATCGGTTCGCACCGAAGGTGCATCGCTTCGAATACCGGCTGTTCTTCTTCGCGCTCGACCTCGACGAACTCGCCGCGCTGCACTCCCGCCTGCGACTCTTTTCCGTCAACCGTCCCAATCTCTACGGGCTTCGCGAACACGATTTTTTTCCCACCCACGAACAGCCACACCAAGCCGACAACGGGCAGCGAGAAAATCGCGAATCCAATATCCCAAATCTCAAGTCCCGCGTGCTCGCCTACCTCGCGGAGCGCGGCCTCGATCTCACCGATGGGCGCGTGCAACTCGTCACCTTGCCGCGCGTCGCGGGCTACCTGTTCAATCCGGTTTCGTTCTACTTCTGCTTCGACCGCACCGGAGCCCTCGTCACGACCATCGCGGAGGTCACGAACACGTTTCGCGAGATGAAAGCGTTCCACGTCGCCGAACGCGCGGGCGCAAACACGTTTCGCCTCCGCGCCCCGAAACATTTCTACGTCTCGCCATTTTCGGACGTTGATGTCGAGTTCGACTTCACGCTCCGCGCTCCGGGTGATCGCCTCTCTGTGCAGATCGATGACTACGTCGGCGGCGCGCGCACGCTCACGAGCACGCTGCACGGTCCGCGCGCCGCACTCACCGATGCGCGCCTGGCGTGGTTCACCGTCAAATACCCGCTCATCACGCTGCGCGTCATCGCGCTGATCCACTGGCACGCCTTGCGCCTTTGGCTGAAGCGACTTCCTTGGTATGCGAAAGCCGCCCGCGCCGAGGCCCAGCGCGATCTCCATCGCCCGCATTCGTCTCTCGTTCCCGCCTCCAAGTCATGAGCTCGTCCGCCAAGGCCGCTACTGCCACCCTTCATTCATCCGCCCGCTCAACTGGTTTTGCCGAGCGCGCCGTGCTCGGTTCCTTCGCCGACATGCGGCGCGGGCGCCTGTTGATCGAACTGCCGGACGGCCACGTCTGCGAATTCGGCGAGCCCCACGTCGCGCCAGTCGAAGTCGCGCCTCACGTGCTCAACGTCGCGCGTCTCCACGTGCGGCGTCCGCAGTTCTTTGCAAAATGTCTGCTCAGCGGCGACATCGGGTTCGCCGAGGCGTTCATCGACGGAGATTGGGAGACGCCCGACCTCACCGCGGTCATCGGCTGGTTCATTTTGAACCTCGACCATGCGCCCACGCTTTCCGGTTCGCAGCGGGCGCAGACGCTCGCGCTGAATTTTCTCCGCGCCGCCAATCGCATTGGCCACCTGCTGCGGCCGAACTCGCGTCAGGTCGCACGGCGCAACATCGCGGAGCACTACGATCTCTCAAACGACTTTTTCTCCCTTTGGCTGGACGACACGATGATGTATTCGTCCGCGCGCTGGGAAAAAGCCAACGCCTCGTTGCGCGAGGCGCAGACCGCCAAGAATGACGCGCTCTGCCGCAAGCTCCGCCTGCAACCGACCGATCACGTGCTCGAAATCGGCACCGGCTGGGGCGGCTGGAGTCTGCACGCCGTGCAGCACTACGGCTGTCGCGTGACGACGCTCACGATCTCGCAACAGCAGCACGATCTCGCCGTGCAGCGCATCGCCGCCGCCGGGCTGAGCGACCGCATCGAGGTGCGCTTGCAGGATTATCGCGATGTCACCGGTCACTTCGACAAGATCGTCTCGATCGAAATGCTCGAAGCCGTCGGCCACGATTACCTCCGCGACTACGCCGCCGCGTGCTCGCGGCTGCTGAAGCGCGACGGCTTGCTCGCTCTGCAATTCATCACGTGCCCCGATTCGCGCTATGATTCGTTCCGTCGCGGCGTGGATTTCATCCAAAAGCACATTTTTCCCGGCTCGCTGCTGCTATCGACTAATCGCCTCAACGACCTGCTCGCCCGCGAAGGCGGATTCGTTTTGCACAACCTCGAAGACATGGGCCGCGACTACGCGCGCACGCTGCGCACGTGGCGCGATGCGTTCCAAGGCAAACTCGAACGCGTGCGTGCGCTGGGCTTCGACGAGCGATTCGTTCGCAAGTGGCACTACTACCTCTGCTACTGCGAAGCCGCCTTCGCCCTGCGCAACATCTCCGTCGTGCAAACCGTGCACACGCGCCCGAACAATCTGTCGTTCTGAGGTAGGGCGCGGATTCCGCTCCGCGCCGCATTTGGACCTGCCACGGCGCGGACTTCGTCCGCGCCCCACCTTGCCCCACTCCCCATGATCTGGTTCCTCCGCCTCCTCTTCGCCGCCATCATTCTCGCGATGCTATGGTTCACCGGCACTGCGTCACTGCAGCAATCGCTCGGCGCCTTTGCGCGTGGGCCGGTCATTCGCGACCCGTGGGTAGTGGCCACGCTCGCCGACGCGTATTTCGCGTTCCTGGCTTTCTTCGTGTGGGTGGCGTGGAAGGAGTGCTCGGCCGCGGCGCGCGTGTTGTGGTTTGTGGCGCTAATGCTGCTCGGCAATTTCGCGATCGCCGCCTACATGCTGCGCGAGTTGTTCGCGGTGCCTGCGGACGGGCAACTCGCGGGCGTGTTCGCGCGGCGCAACGAAGGTCACGTGGTCCTTGCAGGGTGTTTGACCGCTGCCTCCGTGGCGGTCTATCTCCTGGCGTGAATCCGCTTCCGCCACACGGCTCGTTTTGGCGGCGCCGCATGGCCGATCCGATCCGCACGCAGCTGACGCAAGGCGTCACGCCCGAGAAGCTGGCCCTCACACTCGGCCTGGGCTTGGCGTGCGGCGTGTTTCCTTTTCTCGGATTCACGACCGCGCTGTGCTTCGTCGCCGCACTCGCCCTGCGACTGAATCAACCAATCATTCAGATCCTCAACCAACTGCTGTGGCCGGTGCAACTGGCGGGGATTCCGCTCTTCGTCGCGCTCGGACAAATGCTCTATGGCGCGGCGCCCGTGCCGGTCGATCCGCCGGAGATCGCGCGCATCTTTACGGAAGCACCGCGCGAGTTTTGGACGCGCTTTGGCCTCATGGGTCTGCACGCCCTCACCGCGTGGCTGCTGGTGGCGCCGGTGCTGGTGGCAACCTGCTACTTCGCATTCCGGCCTCTGCTGCGAAAACTGGCTCCAGTCGCTGCGGTCGATCACCAGCTCCGGCCGAAGCGCAGCGATATTCCGTCGTAGCCCGCGTTGCGTCCGAAGACATCGGCGTTGGAAAGGTGGAACCAACGCAGTCCAACATGCCAGCGCGCACGGCCCGGATCCGGCGCGCTTTCCCAACTGAGCCCGGGCGAAACGAGGAAGTTCGCATGAGTGCCGTTGGGAGGCAGCGTGCGCGTCGCGTAGTGAAGGCCGAAATCGATCGCGAGGGCGAGACTCGCGCGCTCGCCCAGCACGCGGGGCAATTCCCAGGCCCATTCGCGCGCCGCACCCACCAGGAATCCGTTTCCACCGGCGGCACTGAGTTGGCCGGTGCCTTCGTCGTAGACGTCGGGAATCAGCGCGTAGCCGACGGCGAGCACCCAGCGCGGCTCGCGCATTCTCAGGAAGCGACTGAGGGGATCGTGGTGCGACGGGAGAATCACGCCGGCGCGAAAAGGCAGGCCGTCGTCTGAGATGTCCCAAACACCGCTTTCGACAAAAACGAACAGGTCGCGCTCCTCCGTCGCGGACATATCCGCGGCCAGCCACCCGGACAAAACGACTGCGGCCAAGCGCCAACTCATGTTAAAACCCAAGGTCGCTGGACGGATTTTCGCAACTCGCTTCGCCCATTTCGCGCCAAACGTGTTGCCCCGGCGTCCAGGCGCCGAGGTGGCACGTAGCTGAGCTGTGACCACCCTTCCACTCGCCCTCACCGCGCTCCTCGCGCTCTGCGCAGGCTTCGCGCTGCTCTACGTCTGGGCGCGCCGGTTGGACAATTACGGCACGGTTGACGTCGCGTGGTCCTACGCCTTCGCGCTCACGGCAGGATTCTACGCGTGGGCGGGGCCCGGCTGGGGGCCACGCCGCGCGGTGATCGCCGCTCTGGTCGGCATCTGGTCGCTGCGCCTCGGCACGCACCTGTTGCGCCGCGTGGCCGCTCACCACCCGGTCGAAGACGGTCGCTACGTGCAGCTGCGTCGCGACTGGGTCGGCAATTTCGCGCCACGGATGTTTGGTTTTTTTCAACTGCAGGCGGCGTCGGTCGTATTTTTGTCGGTGCCGTTCCTTCTGCCCACGCTTGATTCCGCGCCCGGGTTTCGCCTCGTCGAGTGGACGGGCCTCGCGCTGTGGGTGCTCGCGTTGCTCGGCGAAACCATCGCCGACGCGCAACTCGCGGCCTTCAAGCGCGACCCGGCCAATCGCGGGCGCGTGTGCGACGCCGGGCTGTGGCGCTACAGCCGGCATCCGAATTATTTCTTCGAGTGGCTCGTGTGGGTCGCCTACGCGCTCATCGCGATTGCCTCGCCGTGGGGCTGGCTCGCGCTGAGTGCGCCACTCGCGATTCTCTACCTGCTGCTGCGCGTCACCGGAATTCCGCTAACCGAGGAGCAGTCGCTCCGCTCGAAGGGCGATGCCTACCGCCGCTACCAACAACGCACGAGCGCGTTCGTGCCGTGGTTTCCCCGTTCTTCCTCATGATCGACTTTCTGCTTTCCCGCGACTTGGTGCCCGACTGGCTGATCCGCATCGGCATCCGCCGGCTTTTGCGTCAACGGCTCCGTGAGATCCATCACCCGGCGCCGGTGCTCCGCGTGGCGCAATTCGCCCACCAACTGCGCGCGATGCCGGTGGCGATTAACACCGCTGAATCAAAGGAGCAGCACTACGAAGTGCCGACCGCCTTCTACGCACGCTGCCTCGGTCCGCGTTTGAAATACTCCTCATGCCTCTATGAGCGCGATGACGACACGCTCGCGCAAGCCGAGGAGCGGATGCTCGCGCTGACTTGTTCGCGCGCCCGGATCGCGGACGGCCAGCGCATCCTCGAGCTCGGCTGCGGCTGGGGTTCACTGACGCTTTGGATGGCCGAACATTTTCCGCAATCGCGCATTACCGGCGTCTCGCACTCGCGCACGCAACGCGAGCACATCCTCCGCGCCGCGGAGCAGCGCGGGCTGCGCAACGTCGAAATAGTCACGTGCGACATGAACGACTTCGCCGCCGAGGCTGGTGCGTTCGACCGCGTGGTCTCCGTGGAGATGTTTGAGCACATGAAAAACTGGCCGGAGCTGATGGCGCGCGTCGCACGGTGGCTGAAACCCGGAGGAATGTTCTTCGCGCACGTCTTCGTGCATGCGACGACGCCGTATCACTTCGAAGTGCGCGACGAGACGGACTGGATGAGCAAATATTTCTTCACCGGCGGCATGATGCCCTCGCACGACCTGTTCGCGCAGTTTCAGGAAAACCTGCAACTGGTCGAAGATTGGAAGGTCAACGGCACGCACTACGCGCGCACCTCCGAGCATTGGCTGCAGAACATGGATGCCCACCGCGCCGAGATCATGCCACTCTTCGCGCAAACCTACGGCGCCGCCCACGCCACGCGGTGGTGGAACTACTGGCGCGTCTTCTACCTCGCCTGCGCGGAGCTCTGGAATTTCCGCAGCGGCCTCGAGTGGCACGTCAGCCACTACCTTTTCCGCAAACGGTGAAGCTCAATAATTCGGCCACAGGCCGGGTGTGAGCAGCTCGAGCATGTGGCCATCCGGGTCGCGAAAATATAGGCTCCGTCCACCCCGGTCCCACTTCGCCTCGCTCTCGATCGCGACGCCCGCCGCGCGCAACCGGGCGAGCCACGGCTCGTAGGCATCATGGGTAATGGCGAAGCCGAGATGGTGCGGACCGGAACCGTCGTGCGGCGGAATCGTGCCTCCGCTCGGCACTGCCATCGGCTCACTGGTGGCTCCGCGCCTGAACAGCAGGAGCACCTGGCGTCCGCTGACCTTCAGTGCCCGGAAACGCACCCCATCGCCCGCGATGGGCGGAAGCCCGAGCACATCGCGATAAAATGTCACCGCGCGCGGAAGATCGTCCGTATAGAGGACGGTTTCAACGATGCCTTCAATCACCGGAGTCGCACTCATGCCCGGGATTGCATCCGAGATTCCTTTAAACGCAAACCCGCCGCACCCGGACGTCCAGGTGGAACGTAGTCCCTCTCATGCGCTGGGTGTCTCTTCTCCTCTTGCTCGCGTTGACCAGTGCGGTCGTTGCCGCGCCGTCCTGGCGCGAGGAGGCGCTCGCGGCGGAAGCGCGCCTTGATTCCGCGCGCGCGCTGGAGCTCTTCCTCCAGATGCATCGCGCGCAACCGGATGATGCGTTCATCCTGCAAAAGATTGCCCAACAGTATTCCGATCTCGTCGTCGATCAGCCGGACCTCGAGAGCAAAAAGCGCTACGCCCGCATGGCGCTCGAATGGGCCGAGCGCGCCGTGCAGGCCGACCCGACCAGCGCTATCAACGTCCTCTCCCTCGCCGTCTGCCACGGCAAGCTGGCGACATTGAGCGACACCCGCTCGAAGGTGCGCTACTCACGACTCGTGCGCGAGGAAGCCGAGCGCGCCCTCCAACTCGATCCCAACTATGCGTGGGCGCATCACGTCCTCGGGCGCTGGCACCGCGAAGTCGCCGAGCTCGGCTCCACCGCGCGGTTCTTCGTTCGCATGTTTTATGGTGGTCTGCCGGATGCATCCGTCACGGAAGCGGTGACGCACCTCGAACGCGCCGTGGCCTTGGAGGCGGATAATTTGAATCACGTCCTCGAACTGGGTTTCGCTTCCGCGGCCGCCGGTCAACCGGATCGCGCGCGAACCGTTTGGACCCGCGGCCTGGCCATGCCCGTCCGCGGCAAACACGACGAAGCCGCCAAGCAACGCGCGCGCGACGCGCTGGCGCGGCTAAATTAGCACGAGCGCAATTGCCGCGACCATCAGCGCTGCGCCGATCAGCCGGAAGCGCAGGACGCGCGCGTCGAGGTGTTGTTCGGTGCTGGCGAACCAGTGTCCGATCGCCCACACGAGCAGGACGCTCATCAGTCCGCGTGCGCTATAGACAATGTTCACCGCGGTGGCGCCGCCCCAGATGCCGAGCGTGAGCACGATCCCGGCATTGTTCACCGCCATCAGCAGCGCCCCGATGCCGACCCAGCGCCACGCCTCGCCGGACAAGGCGCGCAGCGGCGCACTGAAGAACGGGACGAACGCGAACGAGTAGAGGCCCACGCACAAGAACATCGGCGGGAAATAACTCGCCGTGCCCCACGTCGGCACCCACTTCTGCATCAGGACGTCACCAAGCCCGTAGGATGCCGCACTCAAGGTCGCGAGCAACACCGTCGCGCCGACGTGCCGGTGTCGCCCGGCGCGTTCGCCCGCGTGCAGCAACGCCACCGCGGCCGCGCTGAGCGCCGCGCCGATCCACCATTTCAACGGCACCTCGCCCACGCGCAGGAGGCTGCTGAAGAGCGCAACGATGATGACTTTCGAGCCCATCACCGGCGTCGTCACCGAGATGTCGCCTTTGCTGATCGCGAGAAATATGAAAATCTGCCCGCCGAGAAAGCACAGCCCCGTCACCGCGGGTTGCCAGTATTCGGCGAGCGGATGCACCGTGCCGCCGAAGGCGAACCACCACGGCACGAACACGAGAAACATCGCCCAATTCGCCACGAAGCTCGTCCGCCACACGCCAACCCCGAAGCTGCCCGCCCGCTTGATCGTCAGCGCGGCGATCACATAGACAAACGCGCAGGCGAGCGGAATCAGAAGATGGACCGGGAGCGTCACGCCCATCAGCAAGCCGGACGGCAGGGCCTAGCTTCAACGGCAAAGTGGGGCTGGCTTCAGCCGTCCCACCTTCCACGCGAGTTCAGGGGCGCGATTTGCGCCGGATAATCCTCAGGCCGGCTGGATGCCGGCCCCACTTCAGAGCACGCCCTTCACGAGCACCTCGTATTCGTCGTGCGCCATCAAACCCGTCTTCTTGTGGCGGATGACGCCGTCGCGATCGATGAGGAACGTCGTGGGGATCGCGGTGAAGCCACCGAAGGCCTCTGTGATCTCCTCGTCGCCCATCGCGAGCGGGTAGTTCATGCCCATTTTCTCCGCGAAGGCCTTCACCTGTGCGGGACCTTTGCGGTCGAGCGAAACGCCGACGATGACCAGTCCTTGCGGGCCGTATTTCTTCTGCAGCTCGATATAACCCGGAATCTCCTTGATGCACGGTCCGCACCACGTCGCCCAGAAGTCCACGACCACTACCTTGCCCTTGAGCGAGGCTGCAGTGAGCTCCTTGCCGTCGAGCGTTTGGAGTTTGAACTCCGGTGCCTTGCCGAGGTTCGAGAGCTGAGCATGCAACGTGGACGACGCAGTCAGCGCGAACGCGACAACGAGCACTGGTAAAATCGAACGAAAGAATGAGCGCATGGAGAAGAGAGGCTCGAACCGGCCAGCTTGTTCCCGAAATTCCCCCCCGACTCAGGCGGTGCGCGCGGCGGCCTCGGCCTGCTGCTCGGCGGAGCTGAGCGTCTCGATGAACTTCTTCATTGCCGGCGTGAGCACGCGGCCCTTGCGGTGGAGGATGGCCAGCGGGCGGGTGAACTCCTTGCCCTTGAACGGCACCGCGGCGAGCGTGCCCTGCCGGACTTCCTGAATAACAGTTGCGTGCGGCACGATGGCGATGCCGTGATCGATTTCCACCGCGCGCTTCACCGTCTCGATGTTGTCGAACTCCATCACCGGCGTGATCTCGAGCTTGTTGTCGCGGAAAATCTGATCGACGGCCTTGCGCGTCGGAATGTCGGGGTCGAAGCCGATGAACTTGTGCCCGGCCAGCGTCTTCAAATCGACGTCGGTCGTCTTGGCCAGCGGGTGATTCGGGTGCGTGATGAGCACGAGCCGGTCGTTGCGGAACGCGATCGTCTCGATCTGCCGGAGTTTTTGCGGGAACGCCACGAGGCCGAAATCGACGGAATTGTGCAGGATGTCCTCGTAAACGAGGTTCGAGCGCCGGTATTCGATCCGCACGTTGACCGAGGGGTAGTCGTGCAGGAATTTCTTGATGTAGGGCGGCAGCTCGTGGAGGCCGATCGAGTAGATGGTCGAGATGCGGATCGTGCCGCTGATGACCTTCTTCATCTCCTGCAACTCGCTCAGCAGCTTCTCGTAAACATGCAGGATCTCCTTCGCTGCGTCATAGATCCGCTGCCCCTCGCGCGTCAGATTGAACTGCTTTTGCGACCGGTCGATCATCAGCGTCTTGAAATTCCGCTCCATCGAGCGCGCTTGCTGGCTGACGGCGGACTGCGTGATGCCGTTCAGCTTCGCAGCTTTGGAGAAGCTCTTGGTCTCGACCAAGTCAGCGAAGATCTTGAAGTTTTCGATTTGCATGGCGGCGCTTTTGCCGGACTCGTATAAATGCTCCTAATCAGCAATCCAACCTAAAAGCAGCCCTCATAAATGTTTATCGATTTCGAGACCTTCAGGGCCCGAGCGGATAAGCTGCGCGGACTGATGCAAGACGCCTGCCGCGCCGCGGGTCGCGACCCGGCCTCAGTCAAGCTGTTGCCCGTCACCAAGACGCACCCACCGGCGGCCGCGGAGTATGTGGTGCGCTACGGGTTGCCCGCGGTCGGCGAGAACCGCGTCCAGGAGGCCGTGGACAAACGCGCCGCCGTCGGGGACGCGTTGCGTTGGGAGTTAATCGGGCATCTCCAATCCAACAAGGCCAAGCTCGCTGCCGCTCACTTCGACCGCATCCAAAGTGTGGACAGTGAGAAACTGGTCAAACACCTCGCCCGCTCCGCGTC
This sequence comes from Opitutus sp., assembly GCA_013821985.1. Lineage (GTDB taxonomy): Bacteria > Verrucomicrobiota > Verrucomicrobiia > Opitutales > Opitutaceae > Didemnitutus. Next base: position 23,517 of record PNJQ01000034.1, on the reverse strand, counting down.
GGACCAGGGCAAGGTGCTGCCGGTGCTGCTCCAAATCAATGCCGGCAACGATCCCGCAAAATTCGGCGCCGAACCGGAAGACGCGCCACGGCTCCTCGAAACCGCGCTGGCGCAGCCGAGCCTGCGCGTCGAGGGCCTCATGACGATCGCGCCGCTCGGCGCGACGCCGGACGAAACGAAGGCGCACGCCCGCCGCACTTTTGCGAACCTCCGCCGCATCCGCGACGACCTCGCCGCGCGCTGCGCGGTGCCGCTGCCGGAGCTCTCGATGGGCATGACCGGTGATTTCGCGGATGCCATCGCCGAGGGCAGCACGATCATCCGCGTCGGCACGGCACTGTTCGGTCCGCGCGAATAGCGCGTGAATGACACGCGCGGCGCCGGCCGCAAAATTTCCGCGGTTGCTACGCGGCTTCAATCGGCTTCGCTCTGCGCCGTGGAATCGCGGAAACTCACGCCCGCCGAAAAAACCGCGCTCACCGCGCTGCTCGACGATCCGGCGCCCGCCGTGCGTCAATCGTTGCTCACTCATTTCACCTCGCTCGGCGACGAGGCGCGCGCTCTCTTGCAGGACGTGGCGCGCAGCGCCGGCGGCGCGACTGCCGTGAGCGCGACGTGGTATCTGCGTGAGCTGAAATTCTCCGATCCGATCGCCGAGTTCCGTGGGTTTATCCAGTCGATGAACTACGAACTCGAGACCGGCGTGATCCTGCTCAATCGCACCGTCAACCCGGCGTTCGACATTGCGGCGTTCAGCACGCAGCTCGACGCCTTCGCGGCGCGCGTCGTCAAACTGTTGCCGAAAGCCGCGACGATGCGCGCGCAGTGCAAAATCATCAACCGCGTGCTGTTCGAGGAATACGGCCTGCGCGGCAACAGCGACCACTTCGCCGATCCGCGGAACAGCTTTCTCGACCAAGTGTTGGAGCGGCGACTCGGCATCCCGATTTCGCTCTCGATCATTTACCTGCTCGTGGCACAGCGCGTCGGCCTCGAACTCGAGGCGGTGGGCGTGCCGGGACATTTCCTGGTCGGCGGCTACGAGCCCGAAGGTCCGTTCTTCGTCGATGCGTTCAATGCGGGCATGCTGCTCGCGCCGGAAGACGTGTTCGAGCGCATCCGCGCGCTGAACCACACCCCGCAGCTCGCGGATCTCGCGCCGACACCCGTGCGCGAGGTGCTGTGCCGGATGTGCCGCAATCTCGTGAACCACTTCACGGTCGCGGACGATCCGGTCCATGCGAAATTGTTCGCGGAGTTCGTCACGGAGTTCGAGACGACCTACGAGCGGCACGCGAGCCCGTGAGCGGCCGGCGGCCGCGTGTGATGTCGAGTTTCCACCCCACTCTTTCGCTCGCCGACCTTGAGGCGTGGCCGGCCACGCAGGTCGGCGTCGGACTCTTCGGCCACCCCGTCGCTCACTCGCTCAGTCCGGTCATTCACACGGCGGCGCTCGCCGCGCTGGCGTGCGAGGATGCCCAGTTCGCCGCGTGGCGCTACGCGAAGTTCGACATCGCCCCGGAGGATTTGGGGCACGCGTTGCTGGTCGCGCACGCGAAAGGCTTTCGCGGGCTGAATTTCACCACGCCGCACAAGGAAATCGTGCTCGACCACGCGGAGAGCGCCGATGCGTTCACGCGCGCGGCCAGCGCGGCCAACACCCTCGTGCGCACCGAGACCGGCTGGCGCGCGTCGAACACCGACGGGGGCGGTCTGAGCGACGCGTTGCGCGCGGACCTTGGGGTCGAATTGCGCGGGCGCGACGTGATTCTCCTCGGTGCGGGTGGAGCGGCGCGGGCCGCGGCGGTGCAGTGTCTGCGCGATCAAGTTGCGTCGCTTTGGATCGGCAATCGCGGGCGCGAGCGCCTCGACGCCTTGCTCGCCCACCTCGCTCCGCTGGCGAGCGGCGCCGGCCTGCACGGATTTGTTTTCGCCCAGCCCGATTCCACGCTGCCCGCCAATGCGATCGTGATTAACGCGACCGCCGCGGGATTGCGCGACGCGAGCCAATCACCCGTGGACTTGCACCGGCTGCCCCGGCCCGCTGTGGTTTACGAGATGATCTATAACCCGCCGGTCACCGCGCTGCTGCGTCAGGCAGCCGAACTCGGAATCGTGCACGCGAACGGCTTGGGCATGCTCGTGTTTCAAGGAGCGCGCTCGCTGGCGATGTGGACGGGCAAGGACGGGCCAGCCGATGTGATGCGACAGGCCGCGCTCGCGACGGCGGGCGGAGGGCAAAACCCATGAGTGCGACGCTGCACGAAGTCGCACTGGCGTTCCCCTGGTTTTTTCCGGTCTGCGCGTTCGTGTTCGGCGCGTGCATCGGCAGCTTTCTGAATGTGTGCATCTATCGGATCCCAAAAGGCGAGTCGGTCGTGCATCCCGGTTCGCATTGTGGCTGCGGGAAACCGATCGCATGGCACGACAACATTCCGATTCTGAGCTGGTTGATCTTGCGCGGACGCGCGCGCTGCTGCGGGCGGAAATTCAGTTTTCGTTATCCGGCAATCGAGCTGGTGACGGCGGTGTTGTTCGTCGCGTGTTGGATGCTGTTCCCACCGGCCAAGGCACTCGGCGGCATGGTGCTCGTGTCGATCGTGCTGTGCGCGACGTTCATCGATCACGACCACATGATCATTCCCGATGCGTTCACGGTTGGCGGCGGCGTGGCGGGGATCGCAGTGTCGCTGCTGTTGCCGGGGTTGCATGATCAGGCGCACGAGTTCTTCTTTCTCGCCAGTCTGCGGGCGGGCGTCGATGCCGTGCTCGGAATGTTTGTCGGTTCCGGTCTCGTGTTGTGGATCGCGCTCGTCGCGGAAGCGGTCCTGAAGAAGGAGGCGATGGGGTTTGGTGATGTGAAATTTCTCGGCGCGCTCGGCGCGTTCGTCGGGTGGCAAGGCGCGGTGTTCGCCATGTTCGGCGGCGCGATTATCGGCTGTATCTGGTTTGCTTGCGCACTGGTCTGGCAAAAATTTTCCGGCCGCGCGGCGGGTGGCGCGCGGCTCGAGACCCCTGACGGCCAGCCGACCGATCAAGTCGGACTCGGCGTGCACGTCAGCTTTGGACCGATGCTCGGACTCGGTGCGCTGCTCTATTTCTTTTGGCTGCAACCGATGGTGGACGGCTACTTCGAGAGCGTGCGTTTCCTATTCTGACCGAGGAGGAGCCGACGGAAACCCTGGCGGCACTTCGCCGCGGCGTCCATGCACCAGCACGCTGAGCAAGTGCTGCATGGCCGCTTCGCGCGTGAGGCCGCGCTCGAGGGCCAGTTGATCGGCGCGCCTGAGGAGTTGTCGCGCCATCGTGCCGGCTTGCGCATCGTCATTCGCGCCGAGGCGGCGACAAAGTTCGGTCAATTTCGCGAGTTCATCCATGGCGCACGATTTCGACCGGTGCTCCGCCTTGACCGAGTTGGAGCGGGGCTTGCGGATTGAGATTCACGAGCGAGAGCATCGCAAACGCCACGAAGCGGTCTCCGTCGCGAGCCGCCGAGCGTGTTTCGCCCACGCGCTTCTCCCCTTGGAAGAGGGCGGTCTTCGCCAGCGGCACCTCGCCCGGTCCGCGCACGACGTGCAACCGCCGGCGCACCTGCCCAAGATTCTTCAATCGCGACATCACTTCCTGACCGAGATAGCAGCCTTTTGTGAACGCGATCGCTGTCGCGTCGAGGCCGCCCTCGTTCGGCAAATCCTCGGGACCGATGTCCGCCGGCACGGCCGGGACGCGGGCCACGATTCGGTCTCGTGCGGCAGTAACGGCATGGACCTCCGTTCCCGCCGCAGCGAGACGCGCCCGCCATTCCGCGGCGCCGTGGTGCGGATAAAAAATCCAAAATCGATCAATCTGCCCGTTCGCCGCGAATGCGAAGGCCTCGCCAGCCCGGACAAACCCGCCCGCGCCGACTTCGCTTCCAAAGAGCGACGCCAGCGCTGCCGCGGCCCCCTGACCCCAAGCGAGCGTCGCGGACCATTGGCCGCTTTCATCCGCCACGTTGACCTCGTCGGCGATCAAGTAGTCTTCGAGCCGCTGCCGCAGCGCCGCGACGTCGGCCTCGGCACCGAAGACCAAGTGTTCCTCCGCCGAAATCCGCAGGACATGGCTATCCGCCAGCACTTTTCCCTTCTGGTTCAGCCACAATCCATACGCGAATTGGCCCGGAGAAATCCGCAATTCCTGGGTGAATTGGCCGTTGAGGAATGTATTAGCATCAGGCCCGCTAATTCGTAACACGGCTGATGCGCTTTGTAAGTGGCTGAATCGCATTGTCTCGGAGTCCTTCAAAACGACTGATTTTTCGCGCGACGACCCGGTTGGCAAAAGGATCATTTATCGCGCTTCAGCGGGAACGTTGACGAACCGTCGGAACAACCTACCGGTAGTGCAATCTAACTTTTCGCTTCTCCCGCCTAGCGGGAGTTTTGGGGTAACTAAGAAAGCAATGGCGGGCCGCTTAGGGGTAGGCGGCCCGCCTTTTCTTTGCCCACATTCGAGAACTCCCGAGTTCACGTCCTGCGACGAAACGTTAATCCGGGGCATTTCGCCTCCTACAAAGGCTCGGTCGCAGAACTTCCGTCGTGCGCTCGCTGCGGTCGCGGCTTAACTGCCACCACCCTATGAAAGCTCCCATTCGTGTCGCTGTGACCGGTGCCGCCGGCCAAATCGGTTACTCCCTCCTCTTCCGCATCGCGTCGGGCGCGATGTTCGGACCCGACCAGCCGGTGATCCTCCAGCTCATCGAGGCACCGATCGAGAAGGCGCTGAAGGCGCTCGAAGGCGTCGCGATGGAACTCGACGACTGCGCGTTCCCGCTGCTCAAGGGTATCGTTCAAACCTCCGATCCCGCCGTGGGCTTCAAGGACGCGAACTGGTGCCTGCTCGTTGGCGCGAAGCCGCGCGGCCCGGGCATGGAGCGCGCCGATCTGCTCAAGGACAACGGCAAGATTTTCATCGGCCAGGGCCAGATCATCGACGCTGTCGCCGCCGCGGACGCGCGCATCGCCGTCGTCGGCAATCCGGCGAACACCAACTGCATGATCGCGGCCTCGCAGGCGAAGCGTCTCCCGCCGGAGCGTTTCACCGCCATGGTGCGTCTCGACCAAAACCGCGCCCAATCGCAGCTCGCGAAGAAAGCCGGCGTCGATCTCACCGCGGTCAAAAACATCTTCATCTACGGCAATCACAGCCCGACGATGTTTCCGGCGTTCGCGCACGCGACGATCAACGGCCAACCGGCGACGTCCGTCATCACCGACAGCGCCTGGCTCCAGGGCCCGTTCTGCGAAACCGTCGGCAAGCGCGGCGCGGCGATCATCGCCGCGCGCGGCGCGTCGTCCGCCGCCTCGGCGGCGAATGCGCTCGTCGATCACGTGCGCGACCTCATGACACCGGGAGCGATTCACTCCGTCGCCGTGAAATCGAATGGCGTTTACGGCTTCGACGCCGATGTCTGGGCCGGCGTGCCGGTCCGCACGACGACGCCGGGTTCCTACGAAGTGCTCACGCACTACTCGATGGACGACTTCGCGAAATCGAAGCTCGCCGCCACCAACAAGGAGCTCGCCGAAGAGCGCGCGTTCGTGGCGGATATGATCAAGTGATCCGCTCCGCCGGATCACTTGCCGTCCGAAGCCAACGGCGAAGGACGGCCTAAACTCCCGCAGCCAATCTTGCGGCGCCAGAAACGGCGCCGCTTTTTGCTTTGTCTGCTCGCTGAGGTCCGGCGCTGGGAGGAATTTATGCGGCGATGTTCGTGCTTCGTCGGGGCATAAAGCCCCTCCCACCAGCTAACCTGTGCGGCGCGATTGTTAACTCAGCCCAAGCTATCCGGCGTTGGTGGACCGCCCGGCTACAGCAATCCCGCGAGCACCCGATCCTTCGTCAGTGCGAAGGCCGAACGCACGGCTTCGAATTGCTGCGCGAGTTCCCGCGGAGATCCACGGCGCGGGAATTGCATCTCCAACGTCGCTCCGTTGCACCACACCTGCGCATTCACGCCCTCGACCGTCAGCTCGCAATGGGCGCAGTCGGACGGATAAGTCACCCTGAGCGGCGAGCCTCGCTCGAGTGCTTCGACGGCATCGATCACTGCTTCGACGCGGACGCCGCGCACGAGCTCGAAGACGAGTGAGGAAAACTGGCCCGCAAAAAGCGTATCGAACTCCGGTCGCGCCAATGTTTCCGGCGTGCGGAAATCCTGCAGTGTCCGCGTGAGCATGAATTCCGCCGGATTGTAGTCGGCGAGCGTATAGTGCAGCGAAAAGGCAAAGTCGCGCGCGGCGAGCACCGCCTCCGAACTCGTCACCTCGAGCGAAAGCTCCGCGCGCTTGTAACCGAACGCGGTCCGCACGTCCCGAAAGGTGCGTTCCGCCTCGGTCGCCAGTTCGCCAGCGCACAGCTTGGCCAGGAAGCCGACCGTCGCGGCATTGATCGCATCGGGCACGGTGTGGTGCTGTTTGCGAAAACCGGCGAGGGCCTTCACTGCGCCGGTGCTCCGACCGACGAAACTGATCCGCGAAACGTAGGTCGGCGGGCTCGGCTGGGATTTCGACACGCGCGCAGTCAGGCAGGCTGCATGCGGGGAATCAAGAAACCGGACAAAGAAAAGCGGCGGTCCACCCGGACCGCCGCTTCATTTGCTTTACCCCTGTTTGCTTGCAGAAAATTCTCAGGCGGCGACCGGCGGGGGCATCGTGCCGTTGCCGTTGCTGCGCTTGAAGAGGCTCACGAGGCCGATGATAGCCAGAACGGGAATCCAGATCGGCGCGAGCGCGAGGGCAAAAGCCAGGAGCACGGCGAGCAGCGCCACGAGGAGCGAGAGACCGACGACTCCGAGCACCGCGGCGGCGAAGAGTCCGATCAACGCGCCGACGAAGATCACCGGGCCGAGTTTGATCGCCACGAGCAGAAGAGCCGCGACGAGGAGGATCTTGAGGAAAGTTTTCATGGTGCTGAAAGAACACCGCGCCGGTCGGAAAAGTTGCACGCCCGTGCAATATTCGCCCCCGCCGCGGCGAAAGACGAGCCGGAGAACGAACGGGCAATCAGGCGCGCGCCCCGGATCAGCGGTTCGGCGTTTGATTGGCAGGGACCGGCGGAGCGACCTTGCCGCCGACCACGGATTCCACCGCGCGCAGGAACGAATCGCTCAGCAGATTCACCGTCATGTCCTGCGGCAGATAGCCGGAAATATTTTTGAAGGCATCGCTCATCGACTTCGCCACCTCGATGCGCACGAACGCCTCGGAGCCTTCGGCGGAATAGGCGCTCAGCTTCAGTCGCGTCGCTTCAGCCTCGGCCTTGCCGAGCGCTTGAATCGCCTGGGCGCGCAACAATGCCGCCTCCTGCTCACCTTGCGCGGCGAGCACGTTGCGATTCTTGTCGGCTTCGGCCGCGAGTTCGACGCGCTTGGCCGCAGCGGTGGCATCAAGCACCTGCTGTTCGGCCTGCTTCTGCGCCATGAGAATGCCGACTTCCTTGTCGCGCTTCGCATCGACCACCGCCTTCTCAAATGCCGCCTGCGCCTCGGCCTTCGCCCGGTCAGCCTTGGCTTCGGCCGCGCGGGTCTCCTCGATGGCGCGGAGACGTTCCTGCACGGCAACCTGACGAGCCTTGATCTGTTCGACGTAGGCCGGGTCGAGGCCGATGTGCTCGATGACAAAATTTTCGACAATGACGCCGCGTTTGCGGAGTTCCGCATCGGACGCCATCAGCGCGGTGGAGATGTCGCTCTGCAACTTCACGAGCCCTTCGCCGGAGTAGGCGTCGAGCGCCGTGCGGGTCGTGGCTTTGTCCTTCACCACGCGCATCAGTTCGGGACGCAGGACTTTTTCCTCCACGTTGCCACGCACGGTTTTGTGCATCTCCACCACGAAAGCCGGATCGCGACGCCACCGGATGTTGAGCGAGATGCGCATGTCCTGGCCTTCGGAAGATTGCACGAGGTAGCTGTCGCGCCGGCGTCCTTCGCCGAAGGTTTCATTCGCCTGGTCGTTCATCACGAAGACCTGCGAGGACATGTCGTAGATGAAAACCTTCTGGGTGAATCCCGGGAACAGCACGTAAGTCTTCGGCTGGAGCGGCTGGGCCTCGACGCCGCCGTCCCACGTTTCCTTCACGCCGATTTCGTTGCCCTCGACGGTGACGATATCGACGATGAACACGCTCGCGAGGAGCACGACGATGACAATGATCCCGGCGGCCACGAGGGAGATGATTTGCTTCATAGGGGCGAATTAACGGCGGTTGCGATGACGCAGGAGCAGCAGAGTGCAGACTCCCAAATAGACGACGAACAGTGTCCCGATAAGCGGCAGCAGCAGGCGGAGCAGGCTGTTTTTCAACACCCAGGCCAGCGCCAGCACCACCAGCCAGGCCGCGAGGAAGGCCACGACCACTCTCCAGGAGAATGGATTCCTCGGCTCCAGCTCAATCACCGGTTCCTTGTCCGACATCGCGTCCATGTAGGGGGCGGATCGAAGCGCAGCCAAGCGCGGAATTCGTCCGGCGGCTACAAAGCGGAAGTTTGATTGCAGGTTGCGTCCGGCGTTGTGCCGTCCGCCATTTCGACTTTTCTCGGGCTGTGTCCTCGCCCCCCGTTCCCGTGGTCTGCGCCGTCATCGAACGCGACGGACTCGTCTTGCTCGCGCAGCGGCCGCCGCACAAACTTCTGCCGCTGAAATGGGAATTCGCGGGCGGCAAGGTCGAGCCGGGCGAGGCCGCCGCGGATGCGATCGTGCGCGAAATCCGCGAGGAACTCGGCTGCGCGATCCGCCTCACGCGCGCGCTGCCGCCGTTCGTGCACGACTACGGGCGCGTCGTGATCGAGATGATTCCGTTCGTATGCGCGATCGAGACCGGTTCCCTTGAGCCGCATCCGCATGAGCACGTGGCGATCGCGTGGGTGAAACTCGACGACCTCACGCGCTACGACCTCGCCGCCGCCGACTACCCCGTGATCGCCGCCTACCGCGCCTCCCGCTGACGTCCCAAGAACGTTCATATCGTATTACGGTATAAACGCGCGGCCCGCCGCGACGCTGACACCCTTTCAAGAACCCGGAACGCTCGCCCGCGTCGCCCGCTGATTTGCTGTCGCCGCGTCGAACGCGGCGTGCTTCAAACCCGACCGTGAATGCCGCGCTCAACGGTCTCCAAGTGCTGCTGCTCGAGGACGAACCCCTCCTCTCCCGCCGTCTCGCCGCGGTGCTCAAGTCCCAAGGCGCCACGGTCGCCAGCGCCGCCACCGTGCGAGACGCCGAGCGCCTCGCGCGCGCCGAGGCGTTCGACCTCGCGCTCCTCGACGTCAACCTGCCCGACGGCCGCGGCCCCGATCTACTCCGTCCCGGCGGCCCGCTCGCCGACGGCACCGTCGTCGTCGTGATGACGGCCGAAGGCGGCATCGCCGGTGCGGTCGAGGCGTTGAAACTCGGCGCGTCCGACTATCTTTCGAAACCCTTCGATGCCGACGAACTCCCGCTGCGCCTCGCGCGCGCCTGGCGCGAAAAACGGCGCGCGCGCGCCGACGAGTTTCGCGCCTCCTCCGCCGGCGACCGCGGCTCCCGCCCCGCGTCCGGTGAGCTGCATTTCGGCGACAGCCTCCGCGGCATCGAGCTGCAATTCCAGCGCATTCTCGCCGCCGACACGCAGAGCATGGAGACGCCGCCGCCGGTGCTCATCGAAGGCGAAACCGGCACCGGCAAGACCACGATCGCCCGCTGGCTGCACCACCGGGGTCCGCGCGCGAAAGGCCCGTTGATCGAGATCAACTGCTCAGCGTTGCCCGAGGCGCTCGCCGAGTCGGAACTCTTCGGCCACGAGCGCGGCGCATTCACCGACGCCGCGGCGACACGCATCGGCCTGATGGAAGCCGCCGAGGGCGGCACGCTCTTCCTCGACGAAATCCCCAGCCTCGCGCTGCCAACACAGGCGAAACTTCTCACCGCGATCGAGGACCGCGTCATCCGCCGCGTTGGCTCGAACCGCACGCGCCCCGTCGACGTGCGCATCGTCGCCGCGAGCAACGCCGATCTCCGCGAACGGGTCCGCGCCGGCGCTTTCCGCGCCGATCTGCTGCAACGCCTCGATCTCTTCCGCGTCAAACTCCCGCCGCTCCGCGACCGCGGCGACGACATCGTGCCGCTCGCCCAGGAACTCGCCGCGCGCATCGCCGCGAAATACGGACGCACCGCGCCCGAGATTCCTCCCGCGGGCGCCGCGCGGTTGCGCGCGCACCGGTGGCCCGGCAATGTCCGCGAACTCGCGCACGAGATCGAGCGCGCGCTCGTTTTTCACCCCGACGACGGCCTCACTTTCCGTGCGCTCGAGTCCGCCGGTGGACCCGCCGGCGCCGGTTGGTTGAACGAGCATTTCAATTTCCCCGCCGAGGGCTTTTCGCTCGAGCAGGCCATCGACCTCCTCATCCGCCGGGCGCTCGACCAAGCCGGCGGCAACGTCTCGGCCGCCGCGCGCCTCCTCGGCGTTTCACGCGATTCCTTGCGCTATCGCCTCAAAGGCCAGAACGGTGGCGATGGCATTGATTCGGCGGCTGGGTAAATCTTCCCAACGGCAGCTCTGCGGCTGGGAACCATTTCCCAGTCGCAATGCGCCGTTCCTCCGCCGAAAAAATATTCGCCGCGCCCGGCCAGCGACTTACGCGGACATCCTCGTCCGTTGGCACCACACTCGCTATCCCACCGGCACCATGAAACTACTCCGCACTCTCGTCACCCTCGCGACTCTCGGCTTCGCCGCCACCTCGCTGAGCGCACAAATGGTCGGTGGAACGGTCAGCACGCCCCCGGCCACCGGTTCGCAGCCGACTGCGCCCCGCATGGATCCGGCCATGGGCGCCACCCTGAAAGCCATCGTCGATTCCAACCGTGCCGCGATCCAAACCATTCTCGACCAGCGCAAGACGCTCCTCGAGCAACTCAAGAACGCCACCCCCGAGCAGCGCGATGCCATCCGCAGCCAGCTCCAGCAGCTCATGCGCGAGACCCACGCGGCCCAGCGCGACCTCGCCAAGGCCATCCGCGATGCCATCAAGGCCCGTCGCGACCAGGCACGCCCCACGCCGCCTCCGGGTGGCTGATCTCCCCTGCTCCTTTATTCAACGCAGACACCCCCGCTTGCGGAGGGGTGTCTTTTTGTATTTCACTGACCCACGTAGCGCGCCCTCGCTCGCCATCGTCTCTTCGAGACGCACCCATGCGCCCCCTCCCGTTCCGCCTCACCTGCTGGGTCCTCGCCGCCAGCACCACCACCCTCGCGGCCAACCCGCCATCCGAGTGGCCTGAGTTGCCCGAGCTGCCCACCTGGAGCACCACGATCGACGCCAGTCTCGCCGGCGGGTATCGCGACAACCTCCTGCTGAGTCCCACGCGACCCGAGCGCAGTCCGCTCCTGCGCGCCGAAATCGACGTGATGACGCTGCGCGTTCCGGCCGGCGCCTTCGATGGCTACGCCTACCTCAACCTGCTGGAGAACCGCTACCTCTCCGGCGAAATCACCGACCGCGAACGCACCGCCATCTTCGCCGGCGAAGCCCGCTGGCAACCGAGCACCGCCCTCAAGGCCGTCTGGTTCCTCCAAGCCTACCACCTGGATCAGGTGCTCGATGTTTCCGTGACGGAGACCGAGCTATCCACGGCGCAGCTTCGCGTCACCGGCTTCGCGACCGGCCCGAGCGCGCGCTGGACGCTCGCCCCTTTCTGGTTCGAGGCGAAAGTTCTCGCTCGCCGCGACACCTATCGCGACGACCTCGACGGCTACCGTGACACCGAAGGTTCCTTCGCCTTCGGTCGCGCCTGGGGTCACGGGTCCGAACTGAGCGCCGTTGTCACCCGGCGCCTGCGCGATCACGACTCGCGCCCGCAAGTCACGGTCGCGGGCCGCCCACTGCCCGGCACCCAGCTGGAAACCCGCCAGACCGAAGGCCTGCTCCAGTGGCTCCAGATTTTCGACACGGCGAAGAATCTCCGCTTTTCCGCCGCGCTCGGGCGCCAGTGGAGCCGCGACAACGGCACCGGTTATTTCGATTACGACCGCGACACGGCCCGCGCCGGCCTCAGCTGGAAAACCGCGCCGTGGGAAAACGAATTTCTCGCCGAGGCCAACCGCTACCGCTTCCCCGTTCAGTTCATCGGCGTCGGCATCAATCCCGCCATCCGCCGCAAGAACGAGCTTCGGCTTTCCTGGGAAATCACCCACCGGTTCACCGAGCGCCTCGCCGGATTCCTTCACCTCGAGCGCGAGCAATCCCGCTCCAACGACGATCGCTCCCGTTTCACGGTTCACACCGTCTACGCGGGTGTGCGGGTGAGCTGGGACAGCTTGGGCGCCGCGCCATGAGCCTGCTCCGCCCGACACGCGCGTGGCTTCTCGGCGCCTCGCTTGCCGGCCTCGCCGTCGCGCTCGCGCTGCTCGCGGCCGGACAACGCGCAAGCCTGCGCGCGCAAACCCTCGCACGCGAGGCCGCCACGCTCCACGCGATCACGGTTTGGCAACGCGCGCTCGAGCAGGAGCGCGTCGGTTCACTGGGCCTGGCCGCGTCCGACCGCGAATTTGCGCTGCTCACCCTCGCCGCCACGCGCCTGCCGAACGTCATCGCGGTCGAAACCTTCACGCCCGACGGCCAAGCGACCTCCGGTGTCGGCGCCGCGCTCGGCATCGCCGCACCGTCGGTGGAGGACTGGGCGCAACTGCGACGGCGCGAGCCGCTCGCCCGGCTGCTCGCCGGCGACGAGAAACCTCTCGAGATCACGGTGCCGCTCCACGAGCCGGATTCGCCGGACGTGACCGGTGCGGTCCGCTTCTGGATCGACGGCGCCGCCGTCCGGCGCGAGTTCGCCGCGCTCGACCGGCGCCTCGCCCAGCAGGCGCTGATCGTCTGGCTGGTCACCGGAGCCACGCTCGCACTCGTGCTCAACCTGATGTTCCGGCAGCTCGCCCGTGCCGAGGCGACGCTCCGCGCGCGCACCGAAGACCTCCTCCACGCGAATCGCGAACTCGCCTTCGCCGCCAAAACCTCCGCCCTCGGCGCGCTCGCCGCGCACCTCGTGCACGGGCTCCGCAATCCCGTGGCCGGCCTCGCCACCCTCGAGCGCGCGCCGGCCGCCGAAAGCGCCGCAACCCTCCGCGAGGCCAGCGCCGCCGCCCGCCGCATCCGGCAGATGGTCGACGATGTCGTCACCCTCCTGCGCGAGGAAAAATCCGGCCTCGCCTACGAAGTTTCGCCGCGCGAACTGCTCGACCTCGTGGCGCGCGACGTCGCCGAACTCGCCGCCGCGCGCGGTGTCACCCTCGATTTGGAGCCGGCCGCCCTGCGACCGCTCGACCACCGCACCGCCGCCCTCGCCGGCGCCATTCTCCGCAATCTCGCCCGCAATGCCGTCGAGGCCGCGCCCGCCAACACCGGCCGCGTCGCGCTGCGGGCTGACGAGGACGCCTCCGCGTGGATTTTCCGCATCGAGGACAACGGTCCCGGCCTGTCGGCGGCGGTCGCCACCCGACTTTTCGAGCCGACTTTCAGCTCCAAGGCCGACGGAGCCGGAATCGGTCTCGCGATTTGCCGCCAGCTCGCGTTGCATCTCGGCGCGGAATTGGCGCACGAGGGTCTCCCAGCCGGAGGCGCCTGCTTCCGCCTCCGCATTTCCTTTCCTCTTCGTTCCGTCCCGTGATGAGAACCTTTCTTCGGACCATTCTCGGCGTCGCCGCGCTCGGCGGCCTGCTCCCCGGCGCCGCACAAGCTCAGGCGGAGGGCTCGACCCTTTGGTCCTTCCTCACCTCCGGCCCGATCGGCAGTTCGCCCGCGCTCGCCAGCGACGGCACGATCTACGTCGGCAACGAACCCGCCACGTCCACGCAAAGCCGTCTCTACGCCATCCGACCCGACGGTTCGCTCCGCTGGCAGTTCTCGGGCACCACGGACTGGATCAGCTCGTCGCCCGCGATCGGCACCGATGGCACGATCTACGTCGGCTCGTGGGACGGCAAACTCTACGCCATCGATCCGGCCAATGGCACCACCCGCTGGAGCTACACAGCCCTCGGGTTCATCGCGTCTTCGCCGGCCGTCGCCGCCGACGGCACCATCTACATCGGGTCTGGCGACCGCACGCTTCACGCCGTCAACCCGAACGGCACCGGGAAGTGGACCTACCTTGTCGCCGACTGGATCGACTCCGCCCCCGCGATCGGCAGCGACGGCACCGTGTATTTCGGCAGCTACGACAACAACGTCTATGCGCTCACCGCCGCCGGCGCGTTGCGCTGGCAATTCGACACGGGCGACAATGTCACCTCCTCGCCCGCCCTCGGCGCCGACGGCACCGTGTTCGTCGGCAGCGCGAACGGCAAACTCTACGCGCTCGACGGCGCCACCGGCGCGAAGCGCTGGGAATACGCCACCGGCGCGGCCATCGCCGCCTCGCCGATCGTGAGCGTCGGCGGCACCGTTTATGTCGGTTCATTGGACGGCTATTTCTACGCCATCAGTGCCGCCAGCGGCTCGCTCGTCTGGCGCGCGAATCTCGGGGCCGAGATTTATTCCAGCGCCGCGCTGCGCGCCGACGGCTCGCTCATCGTCGGCGCCAGCCTCTATGTTTACGGGCTCAACGCCGACGGCTCGCAACGCTGGCGCGTCACCACCGGCGACTTCGTGGACTCGTCTCCCGTCGTCGCCGGCGACGGGACGATCTACGTCGGCTCGGCCGATCGCCGGCTCTATTCGATCCGCGGCAGCGGCCAGGCGCTGGCGACGTCCGCGCCGTGGCCCGCCTTCAAGCGCACGACTGACCGCGTAAGCCGCGCCAGCGCGACGTCATCGCCCGGCGGCACGGCGCCCTCGGTCTCCGTGCCCGTCACCTCCCAAGTCGCCACCACCGGCAACACCGTCAGCCTCAGCGCCACCGCGTCCGGCACCGGACCGCTGAGCTACCAGTGGCGGCGCAACGGGACCGCCCTCGCCGGCGCCACCTCTTCCACCCTCACGCTTCCGTCCGTCTCCTCGGCCGATGCCGCCAGTTACACCGTTGTCGTCACGAATTCCGCCGGCTCCACGACCAGCTCCGCCATTACGCTCACCGTGAACCCAATTGTCATCGCCCAGCCCGTCGGCTTGGGCGTGGACAGTGCCGGCAACCTCTACGTCACCGATCCGTCGACCAACGTTCTGCACGCCGTGACGAGCGCTGGCGTCGTCAGCGCGCTCGCCGGATCGAGCGGCAGTTCCGGCGCAGCCGACGGTTCCGGCACGACCGCCCGCTTCAATCAGCCGCGCGGGCTCGCCCTCGCCGGCTCCACGCTGCGCCTCGCCGACTCGGGCAACGGTTCCCTCCGCACCGCCACCACCGCCGGAGCGGTCACAACGCTCGCCACCGGACTCAACGGCCCGCAGGCCGTCGCCCACGAGCCCAGCGGCAACTTCGTCGTGGCCGACACGCTGAGCCACACGATCCGCCGGGTCAGCTCGAACGGCACCGTCACCACCGTTGCCGGCACCGCCGGCCAAAGCGGCACGGCGGATGGGACCGGAACCGCCGCTCGCTTCAACTCGCCTTCGGGCGTCGCGGTTGACGCCGCCGGCAACGTCTTCGTCGCCGACACCACCAACAACACGATCCGCCGCTTCGCCGCCGGCGGCACGAGCGTGACCACCTTCGCCGGACTCGCCGGCGTCAGCGGCGCCGATGACGGCACGGGCGCGGGAGCCCTATTCAATCGCCCCACCGGCCTCGCCATCGACGGCTCCGGCAATCTTTTCGTGGCCGACACCGGCAATTCCACCATTCGCCGCATCACCCCAGCGGGCGTTGTCAGCACGTTCGCCGGTCTCCCCGGCATCGGTGGGATGCAGGACGGCACCGGCACCGGCGCCTATCTCAACCAACCCCAAGGCCTCGCCTTCGATGCCTCCGGGAACGTCTTCGTTGCCGACACCGGCAACGCGGCCCTGCGGCGCATCACGGGCAACGGCGTCGTGACCACGCTCAACTTGTCCGCCGCTGCCACGCTCACGCCGACCCCAACCCCCACGCCGACTCCGACGCCCTCACCTGCACTCTCCGGCGGTGGAGGCGGCGGCGGGGGCGCACCGTCTTCGCTGGCCGCACTCACCCTCGCCGCGCTGATGGGCATCCGCGCCTTGCGCCGCCGCTGAACGCCCGGCGGCGGCTCGGAGATTGCACCGCACCGCGCGTGCGCTACGTTCGCGAGTCCATTCTCCCATGACCACACCCGCCAAGAAGCCGACGTTTCGCTGGGAAGACCCGTTCCACCTTGAGGACCAGCTCACCGAGGAAGAGCGCATGGTGCGCGATTCCGCCCGCGATTACTGTCAGGGGCAACTCATGCCCGGCATCATCGAGGCGAACCGCCACGAGAAATTCGACCGCGGCATCATCACCGGCTTCGGTGAACTCGGCCTGCTCGGCGCCACCATTCACGGCTACGATTGCGCCGGCGTCAGCTACGTCGCCTACGGTCTCATCGCGCGTGAAGTGGAACGCGTCGATTCCGGCTACCGCTCCGTGATGAGCGTGCAGTCGTCGCTCGTGATGTTTCCGATCCACGCCTACGGCAACGAGGAGCAGCGTCAGCGCTTCCTGCCGCGCCTCGCGTCGGGCGAACTCGTCGGCTGCTTCGGTCTCACCGAACCGGGCGCAGGTTCCGATCCCGGCGCAATGGCCACGCGCGCGCGCAAGGCGCCCGGCGGCTTCAAACTCAGCGGCACGAAAACCTGGATCACCAATTCGCCGATCGCCGACGTGTTCATCGTCTGGGCGAAGGACGACGAGGGTATTATCCGCGGATTCATTTTGGAAAAAGGAATGCCAGGTCTCTCGGGTCCGAAGCTCGAAGGAAAATTTTCCCTCCGCGCCTCGCCGACGGGCATGATTGTGATGGAAGACGTATTCGTGCCGGAAGCGAATCTGTTGCCCAACGTCACCGGCCTCAAAGGCCCGCTCGGTTGCTTGACCAAGGCGCGTTACGGCATCGCGTGGGGCGCGCTCGGTGCGGCGGAGTTCTGCTGGCACGCGGCGCGGCAATACACGCTCGACCGCAAACAATTCGGCCGCCCGCTGGCCGCGAACCAATTGATCCAACTGAAGCTCGCAAACATGCAGACGGAAATCGCGCTCGGCCTGCAGGCGGTGTTGCGCGTCGGCCGCTTGATGGACGAAGGCCGCTGCACGCCGGAAATGGTTTCGCTCGTGAAGCGCAATTCGTGCGGGAAGGCGCTGGAGATCGCACGGCTCGCGCGCGACATGCACGGCGGCAACGGCATCGCGGATGAGTTTCACGTCATCCGTCACGTGATGAATCTCGAGGCGGTGAACACTTACGAAGGCACGCACGATATTCACGCGCTGATCCTCGGTCGTGCGCAAACCGGCATCCAGGCATTCGGGCCGGAGTGACCAGCGAGGCCGGCCTGACTTCAATTCCGAGTAATCGCCGCTGCAGTTGTCGACAGTAATGGCGGCGGATATTTCCCGTCGACACCGGCGAAATCCTCCGCTGGATGGAGCCGTGTTGCGAAAGAAACTGAACGGACTGACCTCGCAGCGCAGGATTTGGCCGCCGATCGATTACGAGCTGATCGAGCATCGGGCGAAGGGACGACTACGCGGTCTCGTCTTGAATGCGGGGGCGGGCTGGCGGGATGTTTCGCACCTCGTTGACGGTCAGCTGGTCAATCAGGACCTCCGCTATGGCGTCGAAGAACGAACCAACATTCATATCTTCAGTCCGCTGCACAGCATTCCGCGACCGGACGCTACCTTCGACACGATCCTCTGTATCGGCGTGCTTGAGCATGTGGAAAACCCCGAGGAGATCGTGCCGGAATTTTTTCGAGTGCTAAAGCCCGGTGGCTTGGTTGTGGCGAGCGTGCCGTTCTTGCAACCAGAGCACATGTCGCCCACGGATTTTCAGCGCTACACACGAGACGGGCTAGATAGATTGTTCCGCCACCACGGATTCGAAATCGTGGAGGTGAAGTCGATATTTACCGTTTATCACACCCTCCACTGGATCGTGCATGAATGGCTCGCGTTGCGACGGACCCTGCTCTTCAGAATGCTGCGGTATGTCCTCCTACCGCTCCTCGCGTGGCGAGCTCAACATTCCTCGCTCACCTCAGATGTGTTGGCTTCGGCCTTTCAAATTGTTGCGCGAAAGCCGGCGGACCGAACGAACCTGAGCGGAGATTATAGCCCGAGCTGAGGAATAGTTCGCCGGATTCCGTGCCCCCCCGGGAAGGGCGAGGCGAGTCTCGGCTTGCACCCGCAAAAAAAGAGCCGGCCGTTTGCACGGCCGGCTCGGAATTAAAAACCTAATCGCGTTGGCTTACTTGCCCTGGCTCTTCGGCACCGAGACCGTGACGGTCTGGGTGCTCGTGTTGCCGGAAGCGTCCTTCGCTTCGACCGTGATCGTGTAGGTGCGGCCGTTGCCGGAACCTGAGCGCTCAGCGCGGAGGTTCAGCGTCATCGCGCCGGTGATCTGGATGTCGTTGGCGGTGTCGCCGTCGCCGAGACCGTTGTCGGGCTCGCTGCTCGTGGCGGAGGTGATGCGATAGGAAACGGCGCCGCCAAGGTCGGTTGCGACGGCCGTGACGGTCACGGCGACCATCTTGTGGTTCGCGGGCCAGAGGCTGGCGACGTTCGTCTTCACGCTGCTGATCGTCGGGGCGACACTGTCGCGCACGGTGACCGTGAAGGTCGCGGTGCTCTTGTTGCCGACGGCGTCGGTGGCGGTAACGGTGACGGTCGACGTGCCGAGAGCGAACGTGGAACCTGACGCGGTGCTGTAGCTCAGCGTCGCGCCGGTGGCGTCGGTGGCGGTCGCCGCGAAGGTCGCGGTGGCCCCAGCGGCGCTCGTGGCTTCGAGCACGAGGTTCGAGAGACCGGAGATGACCGGAGCGATCGTGTCGGCCACCGTGATCGTGAAGGACGTGTTGGCGACATTGCCGGCGGCGTCGGTCGCGGAGGCGGTGACCGTCGTCGTGCCGAGCGCAAACGTGGCGCCGGAAACGGCGGACGTGGAAACTGCGACCGAGCCGTCGGTGGCGTCCGTGGCGGACGCGGTGAAATTCACCGCCGCGCCATTGGCGCTCGTGGCTTCAACCGTGATGTTGCCGCTGGTGGTGATGACCGGAGCGGTCGTATCAACCGGCGTGTTGCCGGTGACGGAGTAAACGAAGTTCTTCGTCACGACGTTGCCGGTGGCATCGGTAAGCGTCAGCGTGCCTTCATAGGTGCCGCCCGTGGTGAAGGTGTGCTCGCCGAGGATCGTGCCGGTGGCGGCAGCGACGACACCGGTGTTGCTGCCGGCGCCATTGCCCCAGGACCAGACGGCGGAGTGCACGTCGCCGGAGTCGGCGTCGGTAAACGCGGCAGTGAACGCGAGCGGCGTGTCCGTCATGCCACCGACGGGCACCGTGATTGTGCCGATGACCGGTGCGTGCGGCAGACCGATCGCGAAGGTCGAGAGACCCGGCGCGACACCCGTGATGGTGTTGTTCACGGTATCGACACTGGTCGTGATATCGATCCAGGTCTCGGACGGCTTGTCGTAATAGAAAAGGTGGAGCCCGGCCTCGAGTTCGGCGGCGACCGTGGACGGATCGAAGCTGATGGTGACGTCGATGTAGCCATTGAACGTGGCCGTCGTGCTGGCGCTGTAGTAAATCTTCGCGCCGTCGCTGGTGAGGTTGGAGTAACCGGCCGGCAGCGTGGGGCCGACCGGGAGTTGCGAGACGGTGGTGACACCGGCGGTCGTGACATTGTCGAACTCGAGCGTGACGCCCGCGCCCGGCGTGACGGTCACGTTCGTGCCGACCGGCGTGGGCAGCGGCGTCTTCAGCTCGATGGTGAAGTTGCCAAAGCTGACGTTCGAGCCGTCCACATAGCCGTAGGCCTGGAAGGTGTAGGTGCCCGGCTCGCCGACGACGCGCACGCGCGGCTTGGCCTGGCCGTAGGCGTAGGACTGCGCGTTGATGGAAGAGTAGCCGATGTATTGGCTGTTCGCGTCATACTTGTAGGTGTAGCCTTGGATGCTCGGGTTCGAGATGAGCGTTTCGCTCGTCGCGCCGGCGGCTTCGACGACGTCGAACGTGAACTCGGCCTCGGTGGTATTGAGGCTGAACGGCGCGAGAGTCGGATTATCGCCGGCGGCAAAGGTCGTCGGATTGGACGCGCGCGTCTGGTCGTAGCTGTAGAGCGAGAAATAGCCGTTGGTATCGTTGCCGCTGAGCGAAACTTGCGAGAACGCCCACGCGCCCGCCGTGACGACCGGGGCGAAATAGCGGGACGAGTTGAGTTGCGCGTAGCCGGAGGAGTTGTCCGGACCGCTGCCGTAGAGGCTGCCGTAGAGCGAGGCATCGGCGAGGAAGCCGGTGACGTTGAGGTCCACACGAGCGGTCGCGAGGTCGTAGTTGAAGTTGAGCGCGGTCACCGCGCCTTCCGCCACATCGAGATTGCGGTAGAGATAGAGGGAGCTCTCCGGGAAATTCGCGTAAGCATAGGCGCTGTAGGAACCGGCCTTGAGATTATCGAACTGGAATGTGCCGTTGCCATTCAGGTAGGCGCCGTAGCTGGAGCCGCTCGGGCCGTAGAGATAGACTTGCGCGGAAGAAACCGTCGGGCCGCCATTGAGGGTCAGCGCGCCTTGCACCGTGCTCGAGATGAACGCCGCATCGACGTTCCAAGTGACGGCAGTGCCGCCGACCGGGACATCGACCGAGGTGCCGGGCAACGCGACGGTGGACGACTGATTCGCCGTGCTGAGCAGATACGCCGTGCCGTAAACCGTGACGCCGGAGGCCGGCAGCACCGTGAGGAGGCCGCTGCCCTGGGAGTAGGACGAGAAGCTCACGCTCTCGCCGCTGGAGGTCGCGGTGCCGTAGGCTTGGAAGTAACCGTAGCTCGACAACGTGCCGTTGGCGACTTGCACGTTCGCGGCGACGCGCGCCGTGGAGATGACGTAGTTTTGCGTGACGATTTCGTTCGCACCGACCGTGATGTTCTCGGCGGTGTTGATCGAGAGTTGCGACGACGAGTTGTTCGCGGTCGCAAGCGACAGGTTGAAATTCAGCTTCCAGGTCTTGCCCGCCGGCACGACGATCGAAAACGACTCGCCGCTGAACGACGAGGACGCCGAGCCGGAGCCGTCAGTGGCGGAGGCAGAAACCGAACCGTTGGTGACGGTTTCGGACGTGAGTTGGATCGATCCGGTGATTTTACCGGGCAGGAGCTCCACCGTATCGGCGGAATGAGCGAGCGTGGCGGCCAAACAAAAGAGGGCGAGCACGCGGAGCGTTCGAGTTAACATGGGGTCTGTGTGGGTTCAGGTTCTAGTGAAAATTCTCTAGATGAGACCCGAACTAAACCCTGCCCGAGCCGACGAAAGCGGGCTGTGACCAACTGCTCCGCCGCTGTGACGAACGGGACATTCACCCCCAAGTTGCTCTAAGCCAACAGAGCCGATAGGCACCGGGGCGCGCCGCCGGTATTTGGGGCGGCGGATGAATGCAAGCATGCGAGCCCGGAAGGCGGATCGGCCGGTAACGCAAAAAAAAGGCGCCGGACATGCGCCGGCGCCGGGTGGTGAAAACGTCGGCGCGCTAAAGCACCTTGGCCTCGTCGCGCAGCTTCGCGATGAGTTCGTCCACGGTCTTCACCTTCACGCCAGCTTTGCGGCCCGCGGGCCGTTCCATCTTCACGATGCGCGTGCGGCTCGCCGTGGAAACGCCGAGCGCCTCGGGCGTCGTTTCTTCGAGCGGCTTTTTCTTCGCCTTCATGATACCGGGCAGAGACACGTAACGCGGCTCGTTGAGGCGGAGGTCGGCCGTGAGCACCGCCGGCAGCGTCACCGTGACAGTTTCGATGCCGGCATCGGTCTCGCGGTGGCAATTCGCGGTGCTGCCGGATACTTCGAGTTTCGAGACAAACGTGATCTGCCCGACCCCGAGCAGCGCCGCCAGCATCTGGCCCGCCTGACTGGAGTCATCGTCGATCGCCTGCTTGCCCATGAGGACGAGGCCGGGCTGTTCCTTCTTATAGACGCCGACGAGGACCTTCGCGACCGCGAGCGAGTCGAGCGGTGCGGCGGATTTTACGAGGATGGCGCGGTCTGCGCCCATCGCGAGACCGGAGCGGAGTTGCTCGGCGCATTCGTCGCCCCCGATCGTCACGACGACGATCTCGCCGGTCGCCGCACCCTTTTCCTTCAGGCGCAGCGCTTCCTCGAGCGCAATCGCGTCGAAGGGATTCACGGCGAACTTCACGCCGTCGGTTTCAATGCCGGCGCCGTTCGCGGCGACACGAATCTTCGTGTCGGGATCGGGCACGCGTTTGAGGGGAACAAGGATCTTCATGCGGAGAATCAAATAGAGGTTTGGCGGTAGGGGCGCTTGCCCTCAAGCGCCCTCCGAGGGCCGTTGAGGGCAACGGCCCTATCTGGTTTCGATCATTTCGATGCCAACAACGCCGGGTAACTGCCCACGGCGCCGAGGCGCGTGGCGACGCGGCGGCGGAGGGTGACGGTGTCGAGCGGCGTCCAGCGGAGCATCTTGCGCGCGAGGCCGAGTTGCAGCTTCAGCTCGTCGCCGCTGGCCATGTGGGCGATCGCATCGCGCGCGCGGTTTTCCATCCGGGCAACGCTGTCGTTCACCCAGATGAGCGCGAGGTCGGTGAGGACGGAACCGGCGCCACGCGCGCGCGCCTTCATGGCGCGCAGCACGGCGCTTTCACCGAGGAACAGCTCGATCGTCAGATCGCTCAAGACGGCGAGGACTTCCTGCTCGTGGATGATCTTGTCGCCGAACTTCTGGTGCGCGCCGCCGAAGAGGAGCAGCAACGCCTTCTTGGCGCGGGCCAGCACCGCGAGCGCGGTCGCGAGATCGTCGCCGGTCTTTTCCGCGGCTGGTTCCTTTTGCGCCTCGGCGTAGGCGGACATTGCCGCGGCCATCAGCGCGAGCTTCCCCTTCGCCGCGCGGCGGAGAAGATTGGTCGGGATGAAGAGCCGGTTGATTTCATTGGTGCCTTCGAAGATGCGGTTGATGCGCGCGTCGCGCGTGGCGCGGGCAGGAGCGTATTCCTCAGTGAAGCCGTAGCCGCCGTGGATCTGCAGCGCCTCGTCGGCGACAAACGTGAGGATTTCGCTACCCGCCACCTTTACGGCGGAACACTCAAGCGCGAACTCCTCGATGGCGCGGAAGTAGCCGGGCTTGGTCGTGTGCACCATTTCGCCCGTGGCCTTGACCTGATCCATCTGGTTCGCGGTGCGGTAGAGCGCGCTCTCGATCGCGTAGATGCGCGCGGCCATTTCGCCGAGCTTGTGCTGAATCATGCCGAACGACGCGATCGGCTTGCCGAACTGCTGGCGCTCGCCGGCGTATTTCACGGCGACGCGCAA
This sequence comes from Opitutus sp., assembly GCA_013821985.1. Lineage (GTDB taxonomy): Bacteria > Verrucomicrobiota > Verrucomicrobiia > Opitutales > Opitutaceae > Didemnitutus. Next base: position 99 of record PNJQ01000034.1, on the reverse strand, counting down.
TTGGTCCTTCGCCGCGCCCATCGTGCCGGCGCCGAGACTGAAGCGGCCGAGATTGAGAATGTTGAACGCGATGTAGGCACCCTTGCCGACTTCGCCGAG
>PNJQ01000033.1 GCA_013821985.1 Opitutus sp. | reverse complement strand
GCTCCCGAAGGAAAACGGCAAGCTCTCCGCTTCCGCCATCCACCTCCGCCGCCTCGCCCTCAAGGACGTGCGCGATGAAGGTGCGATCACGCTTCTCTTCAACGAGAAGGTCGCCCAATTCGAAAAGCGCTCCGGCGGCTACACCCGCATCTACAAGCTCGGCCAGCCCCGCATCAGCGACGCCGCTGAGATGGCACTGATCGAGTTCATCGGCGCCGACGACCAAGGCTACAAGAAGTCGAAGGGCTCCAAGAAGGCGAAGAAGTCCGGCGCCAAGAAGGCCGCCAAGACCGAGACGCCCGCTGAGGCCGCTCCGGCTGCCGAAGCTCCCAAGGCCGAATAAGGTAGGGCGAGTCGTCCCTGACGAGCCACTCCTCTCACTCTCAACGCGCCGCGCTCCCCCGAGCCGGCGCGTTTTCTTTTTGGTTTGGATATGCCACGATTGAAGGCAAATTGCGGGCTCGCAGATGGAAGCTGCTAGATAATGAATCTACTTCTAAGAATTCTCACTCTGCCGGTTGCCCGGTGTCGATTGAGTCTGAACAAGCTTCCTAGCGCGAAGAATGCTTTATATTCCGACCTTCGCGTTCGCGGATTTCCGCGTCTTGAAACGCTTTCCGACCCTCTGCTTGAAAGGCTCGTTGTGGAAGCGTATCGCCGCGCGGCCGAATTGGAGCACGACCAAGTAGCCCGGGTTTGGCGCTTCAACGAAGCGCTAGACCGAGTGGCGGAAGAGGTGATGGCTGGTGTGAACGGACGTGATTTCGCATCTCCAGAAATCAAAAGGATATTAGAGTTTCATGGTCGGTGAATCCCGTGCGCGCCGGGACGTAGAGTCGGAATTGATCGCGGGGCGCCGGTCGAGGCGAAGTGAGCCGCTGCTGAGCTTTTCGAGGCAGAGCTGTCGCTTTGCACATGCTGGATTGCTGCCGATATCCCTTGGCGACACCGCGCCTTTGCGCGAACTTTCCCGCCGTGACCGCCGCCATTGCCGCACCCGCCTTCACCTTCGAGGTCCTAGCCTACGGACTGCTCGTGCTCGGCGTGTTTCTCGCACTGTGGCTCTACACCGATCGTCGCGATCGCGCCCTCTACGCTGGCCGGCGCAAGATCACGTTCCACTGCATCCGCTGCGACCATCTCTACACGCAGCCGCCCGGCACCGACACCGCTCCGTGCCCAAAATGCAACCACGTGAACACGCGGCTGAAATTCTGAGCCGCGCGGTAATCACCTCCTGCTTAAGCCTCCGCTGATCTGCTACGGTCGCATGGGTGGAAGCCTTGGGTCCGTTCGTGTCCCTTCGTGTTCATTCATGGTTAATCAGATTTATTGCACGCCTACTGTGCCGCACCGCGTTCATATCCGGCCTTGATTCGCCGCGGGCGCGTGTTCTCACTCCCGCATGGCGCAGACAATTGCTGTTCTCGATTTCGGTTCCCAGCTGACTCAGGTCATCGCCCGCCGCATCCGCGAGTGCGAGGTCTATTCGAAGATCTACCACTACTCGACGCCGGCGGCCAAACTCCGCGAGGACGGCGTCATCGGCATCATCCTCTCCGGCGGTCCGCAAAGCGTTTACGCGAAGACCGCGCCACATCCCGATCCGGAAATTTTCCAACTCGGCGTGCCCGTCCTCGGCATCTGTTACGGCGTCCAACTCATGGGCCACTTCCTCGACGGCAAAGTCGAGCACAGCAAGGCGCGCGAATACGGTCACGGCCACCTTACGATCACGAAGCCGGGCAAGCTCTTCAAAGGCCTCCCGCGCAAGCTGCGCATCTGGAATTCCCATGGCGACAAATTGATCAAGCTTCCGCCGGGTTTCGCCGCCATCGGCACGTCCGAGAACTCGCCCTTCGCGGCGATCGAGGATCCGAAGCGTCGCTTCTACGGCATCCAATTCCACCCGGAAGTTTTCCACACCGAGCGCGGCGTGGATATGATCCGCAACTTCCTCCTCGGCGTCTGCGGCGCGCAGCAGGATTGGACGACGAAGGAATTCGTCGCGCACGCCGTCGCCGACATCCGCGCGAAAGTGGGGAGGGGGCGCGTGCTGCTCGGACTCTCCGGCGGCGTGGATTCCTCCGTCGCCGCGGCGCTGTTGCACAAAGCCATCGGCAAACAACTCACGTGCGTCTTCGTGGACAACGGCCTTCTCCGCAAGGGCGAGCGCGATTACGTGCGCGAGCTTTACGGCAAGCATTTCCATATCGACCTGCGTGTCGTGGACGCCTCGAGGCTATTCCTCAAGCGCCTCAAAGGCGTCACGGAGCCCGAGCAAAAGCGCAAAATCATTGGCCGCACCTTCGTCGAGGTCTTCGAGAAGACGCTGAAGGACATCGGCCACACCGCGGAATTCCTCGGCCAGGGCACGCTCTACCCCGACGTGATCGAGTCCGTTTCGATCCAAGGCAATCCCGCCTCGCTGATCAAAACGCACCACAACGTCGGCGGACTGCCCGCGCGCATGAAACTGAAGCTCATCGAACCGCTCCGTGAGTTGTTCAAGGACGAGGTCCGCCAAGTCGGCGCCGCGCTCGGTCTCCCGCGCGAAGTTGTCTGGCGCCAGCCGTTCCCCGGCCCGGGCCTCGGCGTGCGCGTGATGGGCGAGATCACTGCGCAAAATCTCGAAATCCTCCGCAATGCCGACGCCGTGTTGCAGGAGGAGATGATGGCCTCCGGCTATTACTGGAAAGTCTGGCAATCGTTCGCGGTGTTTCTGCCGGTGAAAACCGTCGGCGTCTTCGGCGACGAGCGCACCTACGATTACGTGGTGGCGCTGCGCATCGTCGAAAGCACCGACGCGATGACCGCCGACTGGGCCAAGCTCCCGCACGAACTCATCCAGAAGATCTCCAGCCGCATCACCAACGAAGTGCGCGGCGTCAGTCGCGTGGTGATGGACATTAGCTCGAAGCCGCCCGCGACGATCGAATGGGAGTAAGGGTGGGGCGCTGACTCGCTCGCCTGCTTCGATTGAAGGGCGGGGGCATGTCCCTCGGCCCGCCGCGCGATTTCATCCGCCGTCCCGCCGCGCCGATCGACGACGGACTGGCACGCGATGGGGTGAGAGGAACACCTAAGGGAATTCCCCTTGCGAACCGTGGCACCGTTGCCCACGGTCGGTGTCCGACAGCCTCATGAAAGCCCGTTTCCTAGCCCTGGCCGTGGCCCTCGCATTGGTTGGGCCGCAACTCTTTGCTGATGCACGCGCCGACCAATGGGTTGAAAAAGCCCGCTCCGCCGTCGGGGCGGAGGGTGCACTAAATCAGATCCGCAGCATCCACTTCAAGGGCACCCTCGAGACTACCCAGAAAGTGCCGGTCGATGGCGACGCGAACAACCTGAAGGACGAGGCGCTCGTTCTCGGCATCGATATCGTTTTCCAGAAACCCTACCAGCAACGCATGGTGCTGCGCTCCGACAAAGTCATCGAAACCACCGCGCTCGATGGCTACGACGCGTGGGTGCGCCGCGCCGATGCGTCGGACGAGAAAAAATGGCAGCTCTCGCTCCTCGATGTGCAGCAGGTGAAACGCCTTCGCGCCAACACTTGGGAGAATCTGAATTTCTATTCGGGCATCGAGAAACGCGGGGGCAAGCTCGAGTTCGGCGGCGACGCCTCGATCGACGGGCGGGACTGCGTGAAACTCATCTTCACGCACGCGGAGAACATCGTGTTCACCCGTTACTTTGAGAAAGCCACGGGTCGTCTCGTGAAGACCGAAACCGAAAACGGCGGCGAGATCCGTGAAGAAGGCGATATATCCGTGCAGGGCCTGCGCTTCCCGCGCAAACTCATCAACAAGGCTCCCGGCGGCCAGGTCGCGACCATCACCTTCGAGAGCATCACCATCAACGAAGGTTTTCCGGCCGATGTGTTCGCCGTGCCGGAGCTGATGCCGCCGGGCTGAGCGCGCGATCACTGCGCGTTATTTGCTGAAGCGTAGCCATCGGCTACGCTTTACTTTTTCTAAAGCACGAAGCCGCGAGCCTTATTCATTCGCGCAGGCTCCGGCCGCCCGTGGCTTTGCTTTGCATGCGCGGGGGAATTCCCCACTTTCTGGGCGGTTCCCTACCACAACCCCATGAGTGCCCTGATCAAAATCGACAATAAGGAGTTCAACTTCCCGGTCATGACCGGCACCGAGGGCGAAAAGGCCATCGACGCCCGCAACCTCCGCAAGGACACCGGCTACATTTTCTACGATCAGGGCTATGGTAACACCGGCTCATGCGAGAGCGCCGTGACCTTCCTCGACGGCGACAATGGCATCCTGCGTCACCGCGGTTACTCGATCGACCAACTCGCCGCGCACAGCGAATTCGTCGAGACGGCCTACCTCATCATCTACGGCGAACTGCCCACGCTCGACCAGCGCAAGGCCTTCGGCCAGCTCCTGCGCAAGAATGCGCACATCGAGACGCAAATGCAGGAAATCTTCAAAGGTTTCCCCAAGGACGCGCCGCCGATGGCGATGCTCTCGTCGATCGCCAACGCGCTGGCCGCTCACTACCCGGAGCTGGCGACGAATAATTTCGAGAAGGACCTCAAGCAGTTCGACCTCGCGGCGGCGATTGCCCTTTCGAAGATCCGGACGATCGGCGCCATGATCTACCGGCACACGCAAGGGCTGCCGTTCATGCACCCGAAGGATCTGCCGTTCTGCGACAACTTCCTGCACATGATGTTTTCGGAGCCGTATCAGGAATACGTCTCCATCCCCGAGGTCACGAAGGCGCTCAACCTCATCCTCCTCATGCACGCGGACCACGAGCAGAACTGCTCCACGTCCACGGTGCGCATGGTCGGCTCGAGCGGCGCCAATCTCTTCACGTCCATCTCTGCCGGCATTAACGCGCTGTCCGGTCCGCTCCACGGCGGCGCCAACGTTGCCGTAATGCAGATGCTCCAATCCATCCACGACGAGGGTGACGACGGCACGCGCTTCATCGAGGCAGCCAAGGGCGGCTCGAAGAGCAATCGCCTGATGGGCTTCGGCCACGCCGTCTATCGCAATTTCGACCCGCGTGCCAAAGTCATCGGCGAAGCCTGCGACGGCGTGCTCAAGAAACTCGGCAAGTCCGACCCGCTGCTCGACATCGCCAAGAACCTCGAGCAGGCCGCGCTCAAGGACGATTACTTCGTCTCGCGCAAACTCTACCCGAACGTCGATTTCTACTCCGGCATCATCTTCCGCGCCCTCGGCATCCCGACGAACATGTTCACCGTCATGTTCGCCATTGGCCGCACGCCCGGCTGGATCGCGAACTGGAAGGAAGTCGCCTCGAATCCCAAGGGCCGGATCTATCGTCCGCGCCAGATTTTTGTCGGGGCCACGCCGCGCGCCTACGTCCCGATCGCGCAACGCAGCTGAGCAGGGTAGGGCGGCGGACTCCATCCGCGCCGCGCAGCGCATATGAGTCAGGGCCGGCTTGAGCTGGCCCTTTTTTCATCCCGCACCCTTCGCGGTTCATCCCTGCCGCTGGGTCGGATATTGAGTCGGAGCAGCTGTGTCGCCGGGCGTGCGCTCTGCTGCCGTCAGCTCCTCTCTGCTCCGGGCCGGTTGCGGCGGACGAGGTGGACGCGCCGGTTCTCCTGCGGGTCAATGGACTTTGACAGGCAGAGTCCGCGCTTTTGGCTCCGGCGTCCCAATCAGCCCCGTCCCCTCTGGGTTGGAGACCCACCGCAAATCGCGCGAACCTCCGCCGCCGCCCCGCGGTCGAAGCGGGGGTGATTACCCCGCGTGTTTCCCGCAGCGCTCCGCTTTTGGTGGAGCGCCTCAGCGATGATGATTTGGACGAAAGTGCCAAAATCCACCGTCTCACCTTTCCCTTTGCGGCGATTTCGCAGCTCGGACTCACCGTCACCGAACGATATCACGCTTCACTCCTTGCGCGCGACGACCTCGTCGCGTTCGCCGCCTTCGAACGTTCACGCCTCGTCGGGTTCTGTTTCGGCGGCACCGCACGCGATGTCGAAGGCGCATTTCTGCGCGACAATCTCAGTTTCATCGCGAGCCAGATTCTCGCGCGCCCACTGCTGCTGACGCAGCCGTTCATTCGCCAGCGCATCGGGGCGGGCCTGCGTTTCCTGCGGCCGCAATTTGCCTCAGGCTCAAGTGCGCCGCCGCGGCCCGAAGAACGAGCCGACATCGAGGCGGTCCGCTCCTTCACCCTCCTCTACGTCGCCGTCCATCCCGCGTTTCAGCGCCGCGGCGTCGCGAAGCAACTGCTGGAGCACGCCGAGCAGCACGCGCGCTCCGAAGGTTTCGGCCGGTTGGAACTCAGCGTGTATCTTAATAACACGCGTGCCATTGAATTCTACGAACACGCAGGCTGGCAGCGGCTGGTCCAGGACGGTGAGTGGCTGGGCTTCATGTTCAAATCGCTGCACTGACCCAGGGACCTGCCACCGTCCGGGCGGCGACAATCACCGTCCGTCCGCTTTCGCCGGCGGCGCGTGCAAGATCTCGTCGAGCTTCAGCCCGGTCATCTGCTCCAAGCCTTTCACCAGCCGCCACAGGGCAAACATCATCATCGCCATGCTGGGCAGCACGATTACCGGCCAGCTCCACCCCAGCATGCGGCCGTATTGCGCATTGAATTCCGGTGTGTCCGGCATCGCCGTGATGAGGTAGCGCGCAAGGGCAAAATTCAAAAATGCGCTGAGAAAAAACGAGGTGGCGAGCAACAGGCTCGAAGCAGCCAACAAATCATCAAACGCGTCCCGCATCCGCCGCTCGTCGAGCGCTGCGTTCACGCGCGGCAGGTTGATCACTTGCTCATTCAACAGGAACTGTCGCACAAGCGGGCGCTTCGTTCGCTGCGAAATCAGCACCGCGATTCCGATCAATGCCGGCACACACGCCTCCTTCACGGCAAACCAGAACGGCTCGAGTCGCATCAACCCAAGTCCGCCCGTGGCCAGCGTGCTGAAGAAGCCGAGACCGGAGACAAAGTTCACCGAGCGCCGCCGCCAAAAATCAAAAACTCCGTAACCGAGCGGAAAGGCCAGGGCGAGCAGCAGCGCGTTCATCGAACCGAGGCGGTCGCTCAGCTTCGAGAGAATCAGCATCGGCACCGCGATGTTGAACACGAGGTTGAGCAGGAGACTTTCGCGCTTTGGCGCCGGGGCGGACATCCCGCGAATGAAGGCGAATCCGGCGGAAAACAGGAACCCCGAAATGCGTCCGAACGCCTTTTCCTGATTTCCTGAGTTCCCGATACCTGTTTGTCTCCGGCCGATGATTCTCCTCGGCGTCAACATCGACCACTGCGCGACCGTGCGGCAGGCGCGCTACCGCGGCGCCGCCACGACCGGCGGCAACGTCGAACCCGATCCCGTTGCCCTCGCGCTCGCCTGCGAACGCGCTGGCGCCGACGGCATCACGATCCACCTCCGCGAAGACCGCCGCCACATCCAGGACCGCGATGTCGAGCGCCTCTGCGAAGTCGCACAAACCCGCGTCAACCTCGAGATGGCCTGCACCCCGGAGATGACGGCTCTCGCACTGCGTCTGAAACCGCACGCAGTCTGCCTCGTGCCTGAGAGTCGCGAGGAAATCACCACCGAGGGCGGCCTCGACGTCGTGAAACACCGCGAGAAAGTCGCCCGGGTCACCGACGCCATGAACGCCGCCGGCATCCAGACCTCCCTCTTCATTGACGCGGACGAACACCAGATCGAGATGTCCGCGAAGCTGCACGCGCCGTGGATCGAGCTGCACACTGGCGCCTACGCCAACGCCTACCATGGCCCCGCGCGCGCCGATGAGTTCAAGCGCCTCTGCCTCGGCGCCACGCAGGCGCAAGCGCTCGGTCTCGTCGTCAACGCCGGCCACGGCATCAACTACATCAACATCGCCGAAGTCCGCACCATCCCGCACCTGCACGAGCTAAACATCGGCCACAGCATTATCAGCCGCGCCCTCTTCACCGGCATCGAAGAAGCCGTCCGCGAAATGAAAGCGCGGATGAACCCGTGATGCCCCCAAGCTTGCCCGCGAATGACGCGAATCTCCGCTAATTTCCCTCTGCCTCCCAATCGCGTGCATGCGCGCAATTCGCGGGAGGTTCGCTCATGAACATTACTCTCCCCCCCGGCGGCGTCCTCATCGGCCTCGGCTGCGATCTCATCGAGACCGAGCGCATCCGCAAGGTCCTGGAGAAACACGGCGAACGCTTCCTGAAGCGCGTGTTCACCGACGAGGAACGCGCCTACTGCGACAGCCTCGGCCATCCGCACAAGCACTACGCCGCGCGCTGGGCCGCGAAAGAGGCCGTGTCGAAATGCTTCACGACTGGCATCGGCCCGCACTTGGATTGGACATCGGTCTCCGTCTATCACGGCACGCGCAAGGAACCGCTCGTCCGCCTCGACGCCAAAGCCACCGCGCTCCTCGCCCAAGTCGGCGCGACGCACGTCTGGCTCTCGCTCTCGCACATCGACAGCCACGCCATGGCCGTCGCCGCCCTCGTGAAAAACGTTCCGAACTTGTAGGGCGGGGTCTCCTGACCCCGCCTCACCGTGCGCGTCCCCCCATGAACGATCCCGCCGCCGACAACTCGCGCATCCCCGTCGGCAAATTCGGCTGGCTCGTCGTCGCCGCCGTGGTCGCCGCGCCATTTTTGTTTTTTGCGCTGGTGACGCCGAAGGAGAAACCCGTTTCCGAACCAACCAAGATCGAGCTCCCGCCCTCGAAACTTGAAGCCGTCGGCCTACGCGAGAATCGCGACTGGGATGGCCTGCCGGAAATCTTCGCCGTGTGGGCACCGCGCGGGCACTGGCAGAATGACCGCACGCGCTTCTCCTACTGGAATCCCGGCACGGAAAGTCACAGCTATTTTTTCGAGGCGCAGCGCACGCGAGAAGGTTTTCGATTTAAAGAAATCAAGGAGCCGCGTGACGAAGGATTCGAATGGGATCGCGACGCGGACCCGGACAGCCTGTTGCGTCTCTATTTGCCGCTGAAGTCGCGCTGGCACGATCCCGTGCAACCGGTGAAAGAATCCACGGACGGACGGCCCTCCGCGCCGCTGCGGCCCAAGAATCCCTGACCATGCCAACGCCGAAGCCCACCCCGATTCCGCTGCTTCTCACCCTCGGCTTCGCCGCCGGCATCGGCTTCGGCTACCTCGCGTTTCACCAGGAGAAATCGAAAATCTACGTCGCACCGCCGCTCGAGGTGAAAGCCGCGCCACCCTCGCGCGACGCCGGCACACTCGGCGCGATCGAGATCACCTTCGAACGTTGGGGCGGCTACGCGGTGTGGGAGAACGACGTCACCGAGATTGCTGGGTGGGACCCGCGGCGGAAGCGACACACCGATTTTTTCGAAGTTCGGCGCGCGAACGGTAATTTCTACTTCCGCACCATTCCTGCGCTCACGCGCCCGCTGATCCAGCACGGGGTGCGCACCACGATGCCCTTCTGGTTCACCGAAACACAGGAGATGAAGGAGAGATTTGTTCGCGAGATTCCGGATTACGATTGGACGAAAGCCCCGCTGGTCGATCTGCCGCCTAAGCCACCGCAGCGTTACACCCCGCCGAGCTTGGGAGGAGGATACGCCCCAACTTCGCCGCGACCGCCGATCCTGACTGTGGGCCCCGGCGGCGACGCGTGAGGTCGGACGGACTATCCTTAATCCGCCGAAAAGACACCGGCGCACGCACGTTGCCCCCGGTTCGACGTCGTCGGGCTGCCTCCACGGCACGGCCTACAATCGGCTTCGCTCATCGCGACAGTTTGCTTTCCGCGCGCGCCGTCCTCGGCTAGCTTGCGGCCATGTCGCTGCTCCCTTCGCACCCGATCCTCTCGTGCGCGGATGCGAAGTCATTCGAAGCGTCGGTGCTGCCGGATGAAGCCGCGGAGTGGGCCGCCATGCAGCGGGCGGGTGGAGCGATCGCGTGCGCGGTGCTCAGAGACTTTCGCGAGATCGGCGGACTCTCGTCCACTGCGGGCTTGCTCGTGCTCGTCGGCAAAGGTCACAACGGCGGCGACGCCCTGCTCGCCACGCGCGCGCTGCTCGAAACGTGCCCGGACGCGCACGCGGATATCGTGCTGGCGTTTGGCGAAGGCGCGCTGCGTCCGCTCGCGCGGCGTTCGCTTGACGCGGTCCGCCGCAGTGCCGGAGCGCGCGTGCGCGTGGTCACGCGCGGTGAACTGAAGAGCGAATTCGCCAGCTATGAGTTGTGTCTCGATGGCCTGTTCGGCTTTCAATTCCGCCCGCCGCTGGACGGCGCAACGTCCGAGTTGCTCGCGTGGGTAAACACGCATCCGCGCATCCGCCTGCGCGCAGCCGTCGATCTCCCGAGCGGTCTCGCGGAACCAGAAAATGCGAAGACCGTTTTCCGCGCCGACTTCACTTACTGCACCGGCATCGTGAAGTCGCCGGTCGTCGCGCCTGAAAACGCTGCCCTCGTTGGCCGAGCGCGCTACCTCGACCTTGGATTTTTCGACGCCAGTTGTAGGAGCCTGCTTGCAGGCGATAAGGACGTGGAATCGCCTGCAAGCAGGCTCCTACAAGAAGTCCAGCACGCAGGGCCGTCGTCGCGCATCCTTCTCCTCTCGCTGCTCGCGCCCCTCGGCGCGTTGCGCCCCGCGCAGTCCGACAAACGCACTTATGGCCACCTGCTCGTGGTCGGCGGCTCGCGCGACTATCCCGGCGCGGTGTTGATGACCGTGCAAGCCGCCCTGCGCAGTGGTGTCGGCCTTCTCACTGCGTGTGTGCCGGAATCGCTCGTGCCGGAATACGCCGCGAAGTTTCCGGAGGCAATGTGGTGCGGGTTTCCGGAAACCGCCCCGACGGACATACTTTCGCGCGCGGCGATCGCGTTGGTGCAGGAGAAAGCAGCACGCGCTACCGCGCTCGTCATCGGTCCCGGTCTTGGTTCCGCCCCCGCCACACTCGCCGCGGCCGAGGCCATTGTTCGTAATGCGAACCTTCCTGTCTTGCTCGACGCGGACGCGTTGCAGCCGGAGATCGTGTGCGCTGCGCACGGGAAGCGATTGATCGCCACCCCGCATGCGGGCGAGTGGCAGCGTGTCTCCTCCGATTGGCCGAGGGAGGGTGCCGTGCTCGTGCGCAAGGGTTGTCCAACTGTAGTCGTCGCGGGCAGTTTCTCTTTTTACAGCTTCTGCGGCGGCCCGGTGCTCGCTCGTGGCGGCAGCGGGGATCTGCTCGCGGGCTTGATCGGCGGGCTGCTCGCACAAAAGCCGGACGATTTGTGGCTCGCCGCGGCGCGGGGCGTCGTGTGGCATGGACTCGCTGCGGATTTACTCGCTCGCGACAAGGGCCAGGTGGCGGTGCAGACGACGCAGTTGCTGGATTATCTGCATCCGGCTTTGCACACGGAGCAACTGTAGGAGCGGCGTTGCGCCGCAACCGGCAACGCGTGCGAAGTCGGGCATAAAGCCCTCCCACACCATGGCCCACGACGCACTCACGGAGCAACAGGCGTTCATGATCCTGAACGACCTGCCGAACATCGGCCCCATCTCGCTTAATCGTTTGCTCGCCGAATTCGGCGGCGATCCGGTGGCAATTCTCCGCGCCGACCGAAGGCGCCTTGAATCCGTGCGTGGCATCGGTCCCGAATCGAGCGCGGCACTCGTCGGCTGGCAGGCGCACTTCGATCTCGCGCGCGAAGAGGAGCGGCTCGCGCAGGCGGGCGCGACGTTCATTACGGCGCGCGACGCGGGTTACCCGCCCTTGCTGAAGGAAATCAACGACCCGCCGATCGGCCTGTATCGCAAAGGCAGCCATGAGTTCGGCGAGCCCTGCATCGCCATCGTCGGCAGCCGACGCACGACGCTCTACGGTCAGGCGGTCGCGAAAAAACTCGGGGCCGAACTCGCGCGCCTCGGCTTCTGTGTGACGAGCGGCTTGGCGCGCGGCATCGACACCGCGGCGCACGAAGGCGCGCTCTCCGTCGGCGGCAAGACCGCGGCGGTGCTCGGCACCGGCATCGATATCATTTACCCATCCGAAAACCTGGATCTCTACCGCCGCATCGCGGAGTCGGGCGGCGCGGTGCTTTCGGAGTTTCCCTTCGGGCGCAAGGCCGACCGCCAGTCGTTCGCGATGCGCAACCGCATCGTCTCCGGCATGAGCCAGGCGATCGTGGTGGTGGAAAGCGACGTGGACGGAGGCGCGATGATCACGGCGAGATTTGCGGGCGAGCAGGGCCGGTTGATCTTTGCCGTGCCGGGACGCATTGATCAGCCGAGCAGCGCGGGTTGTCATCAACTCATCCGCGACGGCGCGACGCTGCTCACGAGTGTCGATGATTTGTTGAGCGAATTGAACTACCTCAGCGGCTTCCAGCCGGGCAGGATTCCGGCCGAGCCCGGCGCGCCCTCCGTGCTGGAGCAGATGAGCGCAGCGAACCTCAGCGATCCGGAGAGGCAGGTTCTCGAATGCTTCCGCGGCGGGGCGATGCTCGGCATCGATGCGATCACCGGCATCACGAGTCTCGGCTCACCCGCGGTGTCCGCGGCGTTGATGATGCTCGAGTTGAAAAAGCTCGTCTCGAAGCGGGCCGACGGCACGTTCGAGGCCAAATCGGTTACCTGAATCCCCTATGAAATTGCACCGAGTGTTCGTGTTGTTCGCGGCGGCCTTGTGCGTCGCTGTTTCCTCTGTTCGTGCCGCCGAAACGGCCGCCAAGCGCCCGATCACCCACGAGGATTTGTGGTTGATGAAACGCGTCGGCGCTCCGGTCCCGAGCCCCGATGGCAAATGGGCGGTCTTCTCCGTCAACGAGCCGGCCTACGACGCGAAGGACGCTTCCATCGACCTCTGGGTCAAGTCGCTCGCGGACGACACGCCGGCGCGCCGCATCACGTTCACCAAGGCGGGTGAGGGCGCCGTCACGTGGTCGCCGGATTCGAAGACAATCGCGTTCGTCACCCGCCGCGAAGGCGATGAGGCGCCGCAAATTTATTTCCTCAACTTCGCCGACGGCGGTGAGGCGCAGCGCGTCACGAGTCTGACGCTCGGGGCGCGTTCGCCGAAATTCAGCCCGGACGGCAAGAAGCTGCTGTTCGTCAGCGACGTTTATCCGGGCGCGACCGACGAAGAGGCGAACAAGAAAGCCGCCAAGGAGCGCAAGGATCGCAAATACAACGCGCGCGCCTACGAGACTTTTCCACCGCGCTTCTGGATGCAGTGGCTCGACGACAAGAAGGCCCATCTCTTCGTGATGGACGCCGTCGCCGGCGCCAAGCCGCGTGATCTGCTCGCCGGCACGAAGCTCGCGGAGCTGCCCGGCTTCGGTGGTTCGCAAGGCGATGACGGCCAGAACCTCGAAGCCGAGTGGGCACCGGATAACAGTGGCATCGTCTTTGGCGCCTCGACCAACCGCGACGAAAGCACGCGCGCGCCGGTTTACACGCAGCTCTATTTCCTCCCGGTCGGCGGCGGCGAACCGCAGCGGCTGACGAACGACAAGCACAGCTACGGCAACCTCGAGTTCTCGGCCGACGGCAAGCTTCTCTTCTGCGTCACCGATCCGAACACGCCGGACCACGTTTACGACCTCGCGCGGCTCGCGACTTTCCCGTGGCCGTTCGAGGCGGCGAAGAAAAACGTGCTCACCGCAAACCTCGACCGCTCCGTCTCCCGCTACGCGCTGCCGGAGGGCACCGACCGCGTTTACTTTACGTTCGAGCACGCCGGCATCGAACAGCTCCATTCGATCGCCTACACGGGCGGCGAAGTCCGTGCGGAGAAGTCGCCCGCCACCGGCACAATCGGCGCGCTGCAAGCCGGCGGCACCGCGCTCGTGGGCCTGTGGGACAGCGCCACGAGCCCGGCGGAGATCTACTCTTTTAGCGGCGAGCCAAAGCGCCTCACGTCGTTCAACGTCGAGAAGGCCGCGGCGCTCGATCTCACGGCGGTTGAGCATTTCGACTTCAAGGCGAGTGACGGCATGATGGTCCACAACATGATCGTGAAGCCGGCGGGTTTCGACGCGTCGAAGAAATACCCGCTCTTCATGGTCATCCACGGCGGCGCGGCCAACATGTGGCACGACACGTTTGTGCTGCGCTGGAATTATCACCTGCTCGCCGGCTCGGAATACGTCCTCCTGCTCACCGACTACAAAGGCTCGACCGGTTACGGTGAAGCGTTTGCACGCTCGATCCGGCTCGATCCGCTCAAAGGTCCGGCGCAGCAACTCAACGAAGCGGCTGACGAAGCCGTGAGACGTTTCTCGTTTATCGATGGCACGCGCCTGGCCGCAGGCGGTGCGAGTTACGGCGGCCATCTCGCGAATTGGCTGCAGGCCACGACCACGCGTTACAAGGCGCTGATTTCCCACGCCGGTGAAGCCGACCTCATTATGCAGTGGGGCACGAGCGACAGCACGTGGGGTCGCGAGGTGAACAGCGGCGGCCCCATCTGGGGCGACAGCCCAGTCTGGCGCGACCAGAGTCCCGCGCTGCAAGCCGGCAACAAGGAGAAAGGCACCGGCTTCACGACGCCGATCCTGATCACCGTCGGCGAACTCGATTACCGCGTGCCGGTGAACAACGCTTACATGTGGTATGCGCTGAACCACCGCTTGAACACCCCCGCCAAACTCATCGTCTTTCCCGAAGCCGGCCACTGGATCCTGCGGGGCGAGGACAGCCGGTATTTCTACAGCGAAGTTCGCGGCTGGCTGGCGAAATACTTGAAGTGATCGGATAGCGGATTGCCGATTCTCAGGCGCGCCCAAGGTGGCGCGCCTTTTTTTTAAACTGTAGGAGCCTGCTTGCAGGCGACACGAAGCGCGTGTCGCGGCTGTGCATGTCTATCGCCTGCAACCAGGCTCCTACAAAATGCACCGGTCGTCGATTGACTCAGCGTCGTAGGTTGCGTGCTGGCGCGCAACTGTGGCGTGCAAGCCCGCCACCTACGGTTTCGGGATCTGCCGATTCAGCCGCTCCGCACTCCGAATTCTGCACTCCGCAATTCTCTCAGCCCGGCGGCCACGCGAGCGGACGTCCCCCGAGCACATGCACGTGCAGATGCGGCACGGTCTCGCCCCCGTCGCGGCCATTGTTGATCACCACGCGAAAGCCCGATTGCTCGAGGCCCAGTTTCTTCGCCAGCGCGCCGGCGGTGAGCAAGAGGTGTCCGAGCACCGCTTGATCGTCAACCGACGCCATGGCGATGCGCGCGATCGGATTTTTCGGAATCACGAGCACGTGCACCGGCGCCTGCGGATTGATGTCGTGGATCGCGATGCATTTTTCATCCTCGTGCGCGATCTTGGCGGGAATCTCCCGGTCGATGATTTTTTGGAAAAGCGTTTTCATGATGCAGTTTGAACAGGAGGTAACGGAGGAAACGGAGAGTTAGAGATTGGCACCGGGAAGGATTAATCTCGATACGCCGTCAGTGAGCTTTGATTCGTTGAAATTGATCAGGAGGCCCACGGGCACGTTGAGCAGTTTCATGTAACTCAAGAGTTGGGCCTTGTGGATGGGGAGGATCTTTTCGACCGCCTTTGCCTCAACCAGAACGCACCCTTCGACCAAGACATCGAAGCGGAGCGGTTCCTCCCGGACGAATCCCTTGTAGCTGATTTGAACTATTTTTTGGTTCGTGGCAGCCAGCCGTTGCAGTCCCAGCTCCCGGAGCAAACACCATTCATAGATCGTTTCGACCAAGCCCGGGCCTTTGTCGCGGTGCACCTCGATGGCAGCTGCGATGATCGTTCCCGTTAACGAATCTGCCTTCTGAAACAGTGGGTGCATTTCTCAGTTCCCTCCGTTTCCTCCTGTGCAAAATTACCCGCTCAAAGAAACAGCAGGTTCACGTTCGCGCCTCGGCGAGTGCGGGCGGCGGTGAGATTGCGCAGCAGGTCGAGCGTGTCGTCGTAGGCGCGGCGGCGCTTGCTGGTCCAGCGTGCGTCCTTCGGGCAATGGGCGGCGCGGAGATTGGTCACGAGCACCGTCGCTTGCTGACAGGTGGCGAGCTGCTTTAGACCCTGCATCAGATTCGCGCGGGCGAAGAGCGGTGTGCCGCCCGTCGCGGCGTCGGCGCTGGCGTCCCAATGAAAAAAGCCGTGCGAGTCCTGCGTGCGGCAGAGGCGGTCGAACAATTGGGCGGCGGCGTTGACGAACTCGGGGCTCGACGGAGTGAGTTCCTCGGCGGCATCGAGACTCGAGACGATCGCGGCGTCGAGTTGCTGCGCGAGGTAGAGATCGTGGCCGGTGAGCGGCGCGAAAAGGGCGTTCAGGAAGTGCAGCCGGCGCAGTTGAGCGGAGCGCGTCATTTCTTCGGCTTCGGTGTAGTGTCCGGCGGGAACGGTGCAAGGCTCGTGATTTCGTCCACGAATTCGCCGACATCGCGGAATTCCTTATACACGCTCGCAAACCGCACGTAGGCGACCTGGTCGAGTTTGCGCAGGCGCAGCATGACCTGCTCGCCGATCGCTCTCGTTGGCACCTGGTTTTCGAAGCCGGCTTCGACCGCGTCGATCACGTCCTCGACCAGCATGTAGATTTGTTCGCCGTCGATCGGGCGCTTGTGGCACGCGGCGCGGACGGCGCCGACGAGCTTGTCGCGCATGAACGGCTCGGTGCGCCCGTCGCGCTTCACGACGATGAGGCTGTCGCGGACGAGCGACTCGTTCGTGGTGAACCGGTGACCGCACTCCAAGCATTCGCGGCGGCGACGGATGGTGTTGCCGTCACGCGCGATGCGGGAATCGATGACCTTGTCCTCGATGGAGGTGCACTTCGGGCAACGCATGTTGGTGAACCACGAAATACACGAAACACACGAAACCAAGCCACTGTTTTTCTTGAAAATTACTCACACCGAGCGACGCGGCCGCCCTCGAGGTGGCTTATCTCTCCACCGATTGGGCGGAGCGCCGAGCTTTCGTGTTTTTCGTGGCGCCTAATTCAGCGCCAGGAAATTCTGCAGGATCCGCATGCCGTGTTCAGTGGCGACGGATTCTGGGTGGAACTGCACGCCCCAGATGGGAAATTGCTTGTGCCGCAGGCCCATGATTTCGCCCTCGGCGGTCTCGGCCGTGATCTCGAGGCAATCGGGCAGCGACGCGCGTTCGACGAGCAGCGAATGGTAACGGGCGGCCTGAAAAGGCGAGGGAAGCGTGCCGAAAATATCCGTGCCGCGGTGGACGATCGGCGAGCGCTTGCCGTGCATCAGCCGGCCGGCGCGGACGACTTTGCCGCCGAAATATTGGCCCATCGCCTGATGACCGAGGCAGACGCCAAAAATCGGCTTTTTGCCCGCAAACACGCGAAACATGTCGAGGCTGACGCCCGCTTCCGTCGGCGTGCATGGGCCGGGCGAGATGAGCACGCGGTCGGGATTCAGCGCGACAGCCTGCTCAGGCGTGATCTCGTCATTGCGAAAGATCCGCATGCTCACGCCGAGCTGGCCGAAGTATTGGACCAGGTTGAACGTGAACGAATCGTAGTTGTCGATGACCAGCAGCACCGCGGTCACTCACTCGGTATTTGACAGGGGGGTCAAGCGCGCGGGTAGGGTGTGTCTGTCATCGCCGCGTCCAGGGGACGGCCTCACCCGCTGTCATTCTGAGCGAAGCGAAGAATCCAGACGCGCGCGCAGCCTTTGCCGCGAACGAACATGTGGATCCTTCGCTGCGCTCAGGATGACATGCTAAGAGAGTCGGTCTGCCAGGTGCGCGTGATGACGCAGCCTACATGCCCGAGCATTTTCAACTCCTGAAAACCGACACCGCCACGGCCGCGCGCCGCGGGCAGTTGCGCACGCTGCACGGCGTCATCGAAACGCCGATCTTCATGCCCGTCGGCACGCAAGGCACGGTGAAGGCGCTCACGCCGGTGCAGATCCGCGAGTGCGGTGCACAAATCATCCTGGGCAACACGTATCACCTGAACCTGCGACCCGGCTCGGAACTCGTGCGCGATCTCGGCGGGCTGCATCGGTTCATGGGCTGGGACGGACCGATCCTCACCGATAGCGGCGGCTTCCAAGCCTTCTCGCTGGCAAAGCTGCGCGACATCCGCGACGACGGCATCGCGTTCGCCTCGCACATCGATGGCGCGAAAGTGTTTCTCGGTCCGCGCGAGGTGATGACGATTCAGGCGAACCTCGGTTCCGACATCGCGATGGTGATCGACGAATGTCCGCCCTGGCCATGCACGCGCGACGAGTGCGCACGCGCCGTCGCCCGCAGCGAGCGCTGGGCGCGCGAGTGCAGACAGATCGCCACCGACAACGGATTTCTGCCGGGCGGCCATCATGTCTTCGCGATCGCGCAAGGCTCGACCTTCGACGACCTGCGGCGCGAGGCGGCCGAGTCGCTCGCGGCGATGGATTTTCCCGGCTACGCCGTCGGCGGCGTAAGTGTCGGCGAGCCCGAGCCGGAGATGATCAAGCAGGTGGCCGCGACGACGCCGTTTTTGCCGGCCGACAAACCACGCTACACGATGGGGCTCGGCACCCCGCCGCAGATCTTGAAGATGATTGCGCTCGGCGTGGACATGTTCGACTGCGTGCATCCGACGCGGGTCGGCCGCAACGGCGCGGCGTTCACCCCCGATGGCGTGGTCAATCTTCGCAACGAGCGCTACCGCACCGACGGCGCGCCGCTCGTCGAAGGACTGGACAACTACACCTGCCGGCATTTCTCGCGCGCGTATCTGCGGCATCTCGTGATGGCCAATGAGATTCTCGCGAGCACGCTGCTCACGATTCACAACGTCCATTTCTACCTCGACCTCGTCGCGCAGGCCCGCGCGCACATCGAGGCCGGCGACTACGCCGCGTGGAGTCGCGCGTGGATCGAACGTTACGAGGCAGGCGAGGCGGCGCAGCACTGAAGCTCCGCCGCGACGCGAAAAGAGCTTACGGAATTTCCGTCCACTTCGCGCCGTCCCATTCCCACGTATCATTGGCGTCGTTCGGCCACTTGCATCGGCCGCCGAACAAGACGATGCGGTCGCGGGCCTCATCGTAAGCGAGGTAGCCCATCGCCCGCGGCGCGGGGCCGGATTCCGCGAGCAGTTTCCATTCACGGCCGTCCCACGCCCAGGTGTCGCCCAAGCTGCGTCCGTCCGCCATGCCGCCGAAGATCACGCAGACTCCCCGCTTCGCATCGTAGGCGAAACCAGGAGCCATGCGCGCACTCGGGCTGGGTCCGGTGGTCGCGACCTTGGTCCATTGTTTGCCGTCGAACTCCCACGTGTCGCCAAAGAGTTGTTGCGGAGTCGCCCCCATGCCGCCGAAGACCACGGTTTTTGTGCGGCGGACGTCGTAGATCATCGCGAATGCCTGACGCGCTTCCGGTCCGGTGGCCAGGTTGGCTTGCCACACTTGGCCGTCCCACTCCCACGTCGTGCCGTTCGCGCGTCCGCGTCCGGGCGAACCGCCGAAGGCGACCACGCGATCGCGCGATGTGTCGTAAACGACACCGGCTTCCGCTGCAGCCATGGCGGGTTCATCCGAGAGTTTTTTCCACGCGAGCGCGTCGAGACGGAGCAAATCCCCGAGAGACATGCCGTTCGCGAACCCGCCGAAGGAAAGCACACCGCCGCGGTGCGAATCGAACACCAGTCGCGCGCCGCTGCGTTGGTCGCCGGTGTGGCCGATTTTTTCCCAGCGACTCCCGTCGAAACTCCAGACGTCATCGTAGAATTCGAACGCACGTCCGCCGTCGAGCGGCGTGCTGCCGCCGGTCAACAAGACGCGTTCGAGCGCGGGGTGGTAAACCAAGGCGTGGTGCGCGCGGACGGGCGGACGCTCGCCCGGCGCCGCGATCAATGCAGTCGTGGCGGCGAGCACGGCAAACTTGGACGCAAATCGAAGCATCGCCGCAGCCTGATGGCAGGCGCGGTGCGGACAATCCGTCAGCGGCGGGTCACCACGATTTCACGGCGAATGCGGGTTGAACCCCATGCCGACCTTCCCTTAGCTCCGGCATTCTTTCCCTTTCCCCGCTTCGCTACCTCCCATGAGAATCCTCATCACCGGCGGCGCCGGTTTCCTCGGCAGCCATCTTTGCGACAAACTCCTCGCGCAGGGCCACGAGGTCATCTGTCTCGACAACCTCTTCACCGGCACGAAGGGCAACATCGCGCACCTGCTCCATCTTCCGAGCTTCGAGTTTGTCCGGCACGACGTGACCGATCCCTTCAAATACGAGGTCGATCAGATCTACAATCTCGCGTGCCCCGCCTCGCCGCCGCACTACCAATACAACCCGATCAAGACCACGAAGACGTCGGTCATGGGCGCGATTAATTGCCTCGGCCTCGCCAAGCGCGTGAAGGCGCGCGTGTTTCAGGCCAGCACGTCCGAGGTTTACGGGGACCCGAGCGTTCATCCGCAGCCCGAGAGTTACTGGGGCAACGTGAACCCGATCGGCCGGCGTTCGTGCTACGACGAAGGCAAGCGCTGCGCGGAGACGCTGTTCTTCGACTACCACCGCGAGAACAAGGTCGATATCCGCGTCGTCCGTATCTTCAACACCTACGGTCCGCGCATGCACCCGAACGACGGCCGCGTCGTCTCGAATTTCATCGTGCAGGCACTGCGTGGCGAGGACCTCACCGTTTACGGCGACGGCACGCAGACACGCTCGTTCTGCTACGTGGACGATCTGCTCGAAGGGTTCGTGCGCCTGATGAACCAGACCGAGACCGTCGGCCCGATCAACATCGGCAACCCCGGTGAGTTCACGATGCTCGAGCTGGCCCAACAGGTCCTCACGCTCACCGGCAGCAAATCCAAGATCGTGCACAAGCCGCTCCCGGCCGACGACCCGAAGCAGCGCCGCCCCGACATCACGCTGGCCAAGAAATACCTGAATTGGGAACCGACCGTGCCGCTCGCGCAGGGCTTGGAGAAAACCATCGCGTATTTCCGCACGAAGGTCTGACGCGGTCTGGGATTCTCGTTCGCCGGGTCGATGGCTTGGGGTGGGAGGGGCTTTACGCCCCGACGGATCGCGCACGCAACGTCGGGGCATAAAGCCCCTCCCACCAAAGCAAAGTTGCCGCGAATCTGGTCGAAGCCGCCGGCGCCATCTCATCGTCTAAGACTCACCCGGCCACACTCTTCCGCTTGCAGTCGCCGGAAACCATTTGCCAGTTGCGCTGCCGTGCTGCGCGGCTAATCGTTTCGGCCCTTCATGTTCGATTTCCTCTTTAAAAGACTCGCTGGACGCCACCACCGCAAGTTCGTCGACAAGTGCCGGCCCGTGGTCGCGCGCATCAACGAGATTGAGCAAACCTACCAGTCGCTCACGGAAGACCAGCTCCGCGCCAAGACCGACGAGTTTCGCGCCCGCCTGAAGAAGGGCGAAACCCTCGACCAGATCCTTCCCGAAGCGTTCGCGGCCGTGAAAAACGGCGCCCGCCGCATGGTCGGTCGCAAGGTGATTGTGTGCGAACACGAGCTGACGTGGGACATGGTTCATTTCGACGTCCAGCTGATTGGCGGCATGGCGTTGCACGAAGGACGGATCGCCGAAATGGCCACCGGCGAAGGCAAGACGCTCGTCGCCACGCTGCCGCTCTACCTCAACGCCCTCGTCGGCAAAAATTCCCAACTCGTCACGGTCAACGATTACCTCGCCCGCCGTGACTCCGAGTGGATGGGCCACCTCTACCGCTTTCTCGGCCTCACCGTCGGCTGTATCCAGCAACAGATGCCGTCCGACTTGCGCCGCGAGATGTATCAACGCGACATCACTTACGGCACCGCCTCGGAATTTGGCTTCGATTACCTGCGCGACAACGGCATGGCGACGCGCAAGGACGACCAGGTCCAGCGTGACCACTGGTATTGCATCGTGGACGAAATCGATTCGATCCTCATCGACGAAGCGCGCACGCCGCTGATCATTTCCGGCCCCGCGCCGATTGAGCGCGAGCAACCCTTCACGCGCCTCCGCCCCGGCGTCGCCTCGCTCGTCAACGACCAGCTCCGCCTCGTCAACAAGTTGGTCAAGGAAGCGACCGACTTGCTCGAGAAGAAAGACGTCAGCGCCGACGAACGCCAGGCCGCGTCGATGAAGATGCTGCAGGTGAAGCTCGGCATGCCGAAGAACAAGCAGCTCCTCCGCCTCCAGGAAAATCCCGACTGGCGCAAGCTCCTCGACAAGGCCGACGTCGAAATGCACTCCGACTTCAATAAGAAGGAACTCTACGCGTTGAAGGAAGAGCTCCTCTACGTCATCGACGAAAAAAATCACCAGGCCGACCTCACCGAAATCGGCCGCGTGCGGCTCCGTCCGGACGATCCGGATGCGTTCGTGCTGCCCGACCTCGCCACCCATTTCATCGAGATCGAGAAAGACACGACGAAGACGCCCGAGGAAAAGGAACACGCCAAACGCGACGCGCAGCAGCGCTACGAAGTCGTGTCCGAGGACATCCACGCCATTTCACAACTCCTGCGCGCGTTTTCGCTCTACGAACGCGATGTCGAATACGTGCTCCAGGACGGGAAGGTCGTCATCGTCGATGAGAACACGGGTCGCGTCATGCCGGGCCGCCGTTGGTCGGACGGTTTGCACCAGGCGGTCGAAGCGAAGGAAGGCGTCACGATCGAACGCGAGACCCGCACCTACGCGACGGTCACGATTCAGAATTACTTCCGCATGTATGAAAAACTCGCGGGCATGACCGGCACCGCTGAGACCGAAGCCACCGAGTTCAACGAAATCTACCGCCTCGCCGTCACGCAGATCCCGACGAACAAGCCCTGCATCCGCGTCGATAAGAACGACTCCATCTTCAAAACCCGCCGCGACAAATACAACGCGGTGGTGAAGCAGATCCAAGAAGCGCAGAACCGCGGCCAGCCCGTCCTCGTCGGCACCGTTACGGTCGAGCAATCCGAAGTGCTCTCGCGCATGCTCAAGCGCGCCGGCGTCATCCACACGGTGTTGAACGCGAAGTTCCACCAGCAGGAAGCCGAAATCGTCACCCGCGCCGGCCAGCGCGGCGCCGTCACCATCGCAACCAACATGGCCGGCCGCGGCACCGACATTAAACTCGGTGAAGGCGTCCGCGAACTCGGCGGCCTTTTCGTCGTCGGCACGGAGCGCCACGAATCCCGCCGCATCGACCGGCAGTTGCGCGGACGTTGCTCGCGCCAGGGCGACCCGGGCCAAACGAAGTTCTTCCTCTCGCTCGAGGACGACCTCATGCGTCTCTTTCTTCAGGGCAACCTCGCCTCGAAGATCATGGAAGGCTCGATGCAGGAGGGCGAAGAGCTCGAGCACCCGTGGCTCAACCGCTCGATCGAATCTGCGCAGAAAAAGGTCGAGCAGCAGAATTTTTCCATCCGCAAACGCCTGCTCCAATACGACGACGTGCTCAACAAGCAGCGCGAAGTGATCTACGGCATCCGCAACGGTGCGCTGCACGCCGAGCGCGCGAAGGACATCATCTTCGAGATGATTGAGGAAGAGTTGGCGGTCCGCCTCGAGACGGCCGGCTTCGGCGAGAAGGGCGGCCCGACTTCCGCGAATCTCGAGAGCCTCGTCGGCTGGCTGAATTCGCATTTCCCCGTCAGCGCCAAGCTCGCCGAACTCGAAGGCCAGCGCGATTCCGAGGTGTTGCTCAAGCAACTCGTCGAACGCATCAAGCAGGCCTACGCGCTGAAGGAATCCGTCGAGGACCAGCAGGCGCTCGGGGGCCTCGAGCGCTACATCGTCATCAACGCGATCGACCACCACTGGCAGGAGCATCTCACCGAGATGGAGGAGTTGCGCCGCTCGATCGGCCTGCGTTCCTACGGCCAGAAGGATCCGCTCTCCGAATACAAGGGCGAGGCCTATCGCTTCTTCGAGGAGCTGATGAACAACGTGCGGCTCCAAATCTGCACGAGCCTTTTCCGCTCCGCGACGAATCGCGAAGCCTTCGAAAACCTCTTCGCCATCCTCGCGCGCTCCGCGAAAATGCAGGGCCCGGCCGCCGCGCCCACCGCGCTCGCCGCCGCCACGCAAGCTTCGCAGCCGACGCAGACGCAGTCCGTCCCCGCCGCGAGCGCCGAGGAGGAAGTGAAGTTGCCGAGCATCACGATCCGTCGCGACACGCCGAAAGTCGGCCGCAACGACCCGTGCCCCTGCGGCTCCGGCAAGAAGTTCAAGAACTGCCACGGCGCGTAAAGTAGGGCCGGCTTCAGCCGGTCCTTGCGCGAAAAAGACCAGACGATTCGTTCGCGTGTTGTAGGAGCCTGCTTGCAGGCGAAAAGAACGTGGTGTGTCCCCGTGCGCTTCGCTCGCCATACGTGACCGCAAGCGTCGCTCGCGCGTTCTTCAGGTCGCCTGTAAACAGGCTCCTGCAACGGTCGTCCGCACCGCGCAGCCGGCGTGGCTCGAGGTTGGAGCCTGCTTGCAGGCGAGCAGCACGAGTTTAGTCGCCGTGCGCTCCATTCGCGTGCCGCGATTACGACCAACTCGCAAACGTCGCTTGCCCGCGTATCGGGTCACCTGTAAACAGGCTCCTACAAAGGCATGGCTCTCGATCCTAAGAAAGGACGCGCAGCACTGCGCCGCGGTAGGGTATCTGTTTTGGGCGGAGAGTATTTCCTAACGATTTGCACAGACCAACGCCGTCCAGGACTGACGACCGCCACCACGGCTCCGGCAATCCTCGCCGAGATGCACCGCATGACAGCAGACGGCACGTGGACGGTCCGTTGCGCCACGGTGATGCCTGACCACATCCACGTTCTATTCGTGCTCGGTGAGAGATTGCCGCTGGGGAAATGCATTCAGCGTCTCAAGGCGAAAACTTCCGCCGACCTGCTGGACACCGCCTGCGAGTGGGAACGCGATTTCTTCGACCACCGTCTGCGGCCGGATGACGAGCGGCTGCCGATCTTTCTCTAGTCTACCTGAATCCTTATCGTGCCGAGCTGCTTGGCCGAGGTGAGACTTGGCCGCATTTTTTCTGCCGGCCGGAAGATTGGGAGTGGTTCCGGCACCATCTCGATGACGAGTTGCCCGCGCCCGAGTGGCTGGCTTGATGTAGGAGCTTGCTTGCAAGCGACCGTCCTTGTCGCCTGTAAACAGGCTCCTACATGGCAAGAACCGACCATTCCTTAGTGACTCCCGACCCCTACGACCCGCGCCCGACTTTGTGGCAGCGGCATCCGCATCTGGGCTGGGGACTCGGGGTGTTTGTGCTCACGGTCGTGCTGACCTACGTGGCGTTTCCGCCTGTCAACGTCGGCGAGGCCGGCTACGTGATGCTCATCCCTGCGGCGCTGTGGGCCTATCTGCGGCCGCAATTGAAACCGTTCCTTTGGTCCGTCCTCGGCGCGCAAATCGTCGCCTGGACGCTGCTGCTGGGCTGGATCTCCAACGTATCGTGGCTCGGGTTGCTGCTGCTTGGACCGGTCATGGGGTTGCTCAACGGCGCGTGGTTCGTCGTGGCGTGGTGGTGGATTCCGCGCATGCGCGGGCACCGCATGTTGATCCGGCTGCTGGCGCTGTTTGGTCTCGCCGGATTGTGGGTGATGGCGGAGTGGGTGCGCGGCTGGATTTTCGGCGGTTTCCCGTGGCTCCCGCTGGCCGCGTCGCAATGGATGCGTCCGCTCCTCCTGCAGGCCGCATCCTACGGCGGCGCGTGGGTCGTGTCGTTCGTGCTCGTGTGCTTCAATCTCGGCGCGGCGGCCTACGCGCACCGGATCTTCTTCGAAGGTGCGACCGGCCTGCGGAAGCGCAGTCCGGAATTCATGTGGGCGCTGATGCTGCTGGTGTTCTCGTCGTTCCCGTTTTTGGGCGAAATGTTGAAGCCCCAGCGCTCGAAGATCGCGCGCGTGGCCTTTGTGCAGCCGAATATCCCGCAAGGTCAGAAGTGGGACCCGGCACGCGCGACCGAGGTGCTGCGCACGATTGAAAAAAGCACGCTCGACGCCAACGACGCGGGCGTGCCCGAGGTGATTCTGTTGCCCGAGGCCGTGGCGCCGTGGGCATTGTTCCGCGATCCGAACGTCCAGCCTTGGCTCGAGTCGCTCGCCCAGCGCACGGGCAAACCGATCTTGCTCGGCAGCGTGTTCAGCGAAGGCAGCGCGGGCGACGAGCGTTGGTTCAACGGCGCATTCGTCGTCGATCCGGTGACCGGACTCGACCGCAACGGCTATGCGAAGCGCAAGCTCGTGCCCTTCGGCGAATTCGTGCCGTTCCGCTCCGTGCTCGGCTGGCTGGAGAAATTCGTGCCGATTGGCGGCGATTTCCAACCCGGCGACCACTCGCGCCCGCTTTTGCTCGCGGCCGGACGGAACATCGTGCCGGTGGGCGTGCTGATCTGCTACGAGGACATTTTCCCGCACCTCGCGCGCGAAAGCGTGCGTGACGGCGCGGAGGTGCTGGCCGTGCTGACGAACAACGGCTGGTTCGGCGAGGGCGGCGCGGCTTATCAGCACGCAACGCATTCGGTGCTGCGCGCGGTGGAAAACCGCCGCCCGCTCATCCGTGTCGGCAATGCCGGTTGGTCCGGCTGGATCGACGAGTTCGGCAACATCCGGCTCAACCTGCGCGACGAAAACGGCAGCGTGTATTTCCGCGGTGCGCAAAGCGCCAATGTCATGCGCGACCTCCGCTGGGCGAATCGCCAGAGTTTTTATACTGAGCACGGCGACTGGTTCCTCGTCGTCGCAGCGGTGCTGGCGACGATCGGCTACTACCTCGTGCTGACGCTGCGCCCGCCGCTGCTGTCAAAAGACGGCGAGCCGGTGTTCTGAGTGGGGCCGAGTGGTGGGAGGGGCTTTACGCCCCGACTGACCCGCGGACGCAACGTCGGGGCGTAAAGCCCCTCCCACCTTATTTTGCCGAGGGTTTCGCCGCCTGCGTCTTCGCCACTTCCTTCTGCAGCTTCCGCATCAGGAAACCGAACGTGCCGCTCGATTTGTCGGCGGCGTGGGCGAGCATGTCGAAGAGCTCCGACGTGTCCGGCTGGCCGGGTGTGCCCTTGAGTTTGGACGTGCGCGTCAGCGCGAAGAAGCCGTCCGCGCCGGGCTTCTTCTCGAGCAGGCGCATGCCTTTGAAAATCACCGCCATCTCGTCCTTGGCCGCGATGCTCACCGGCAACTCGAATGGCGTCGCGGGCCACGGCGTGTTTTCCTGCAGTTGCCACCGTCCGGTCGCGGTCAGGCGCAGCTGCGGTGTCTCGACGCGCAACTCATCCAGTGCCACTAAGCCGTTTGGCTCGCGGCGTCCGCTCGCGCGCAGTGTCTGCACCGGCATGCCGTCGAATTTCGTGATCAGGCGGCCGAGCGCGCGCAGTTCTGGCGAGAGCGTGATCGCGCCGCCGAACACGAGTGCGGTCGAGGCGAGGTTGGCGTGCGGCACTTTCACGCTGAGGCGGCCATCGTCGGCGTGAAAGCCGAAGGTGGCGGAGCTGTTTTGCAGAAGGCCGGCGAGGTGCCGGCCGCGACTCCTCACGCCGGTTTGCAGCGAAAGCCGCCCGGTGAACAGCGGCGTCTCATCCGGATAAACGGAGGCCACGATCGCGGCAGCGTCGAGGCGATCGACGCGGAAGTTGCCCGCGAGTTGGTAAGGCGCTTCGGGCTCCTTCGGTCGAAAATCGACCTTCATCCCGCCGCTCCATGCGCCGTCGAACGTGCGGCCGGAGAGATTGCGGATCGCGAGCGTGTCGTCGGTCAGGTCGAGCGTGCCGCGCACGTCGTCGATGCGGTAAGGCGCGCGGGCCAGCTCGTTCAGCTCGAGTTCAAACCGCCCGCGGATCACGAGCCAGAAGGGGAACTCGAGCGTGGTCTGCTCGGCGAGCGATTGGCCCAACGTGCGTGGCGAAGCGGACGCCGCGGGGGTGTCGGCAATCTTCGCCGGAGCTGCCGCGGAGTCGTTCGCCTGTCCGCGCTTCTTTCGTTCAGTGGCGGCGATGAGGCGCTCGAGTTCAGCAATGTCCACAAACTCGCCCTTGAGCGTGGAATTCACGTTCACGAGCTTGTCGCGGTTGTTCAGCGTGGCGTCGAAGGCGACGCTGCTCATGCGCGGCTGGGTGCCGAGTTCGACCTCGATGCGCGCGGCGATCTCGTCCTTCGCGACGGCGGCGAGCGAATTGAATTTCACCTCGGCCTGCAACGGCGCGAGTGGCGGCTGGCCTTCGGCGCCCGGCACCTTCTCGAGAACGAAGCTGAGCGTCGGCTGCTTGTCGTTGAAGAGGTCGTGCTCGTAGCCGGTTGTGATCAGCCCGGCGACGGGCAGCGACAACGCCTCGGCGATCGGCTGCTGCTGCCATTGGGCAAGGTCGATCTGCGTTTTGAATACGAGCGCGGCGGGCATCGCAAAATTGTCGCCGAGGAACATCACGAAGCCCGAGCCGAGCGAGCCGAGTTCGGCATTGGGCGGCAGGCCCTTGAGGTTTTCGACGAAGGCGGCGTGCAGGAGCTTCGAGTTTTGGATGCCGGGCTCGCCGGAAAGTTTCACGTTCTCGAGCCACGGCACGCCGGCGGAAACGTAGCGGCGGATGTTCGCCACGACCGGCGAGTTCGCACGAATATTCAGCGTTGGCCAGTCGGCGCGCGCGACGAACTCGGCCGGCTCGAGCTCGCCTTCGACGGTCTTTTCCGGTCCCAGTTGCGCGCGAAACATTTCCAGCGGCACGCGGCCGGTGCGCAGCTTGAACCACACCGGCAGGTCGTCGGTGACGGGCGCGTCGTCCTTGAACGTCATCGCTCGCTCGGTGCGCAGGTCGACGAGGGATTCGCCGTTCCCGCGCGTGAGCATCAGCGTGGCGGCGTCAAGCGTCACGCCCGCGGCGGAGTGCGCGACTGAGATGCCGGCCTCGACTTGAAACGGCCCGGCGGCGTCTACCACTTCGGCCGCCTCCGGCACGGTCGCGCGCACTTGGAGCGTCGCGGTCGCTTGAATCGGTCCGGCGATGGGCCACGCAACTGAACCGGCGGGTGAGAGCGACAGTGCCGCGTCGCGCAGGAGCGTCCCGGTCTTTTGCGCGACGCTGAGGCCGGTTAGCGTCCAGGGCGTGGTCGTCCGCAGTGTCACCGATCCGCTCGAGAAACCGAGGATCGACTCGCCGCCGGCGATCGCGCCGGCCAGCGCGAGATCGGGCTGAAATCGTCCGAGCCAGGCAAGCGGCAGCGCTTGTGCGCGGATGCGCGCGATGTCTTCGGGGGCGTCGAGCTGGCCGCCCGAAAAGTGGTAGCGCACCGGGTGGAGCAGATCGGCGCGGAGGACCGGTTCAGCTTCGCCGGCGGAGCGAGCCTCGAACGTGGCCGCGGCGACGGAGAGATCCTTCTCGCTCGCGGTGGCGTCGAACTTTCCCGACAGCGTAAACGGAATCGGTTGATCCGGCCCCGCGAGCAGGGAGGGCACTTTCGCGGTCCACGACAACGAGAGCTGGGCCGTGAGATGGGTGAAGTCCACGGTGCTCGTCGCGTCGAGTTCGAGGTAGTCTCCGCGTTCGAAGGCAAAACGCACCTGGCGCAACTCGAGCTGTGCGGCGTCGGGCGTGAGTCTCACGACCGGCGAGAGCGAGAACTCCATCGGCTGAACCGCCGGCAATGCCGGGTGCGCGATCGTGAAGCGTCCGGTTTCAACCGGGCGCGTGGGCGAAAGGTGCAGTTCGGCGTCGCTCGGCGTGCTCGCTCGCCACGCGCCGGAAATCGCTCCGCCCGTCAACGTTATGCCGGGCAGGAACGGCCGCGCCCATTCGAGCGGAATCCCAGCGACAGTCAGCTCGGCCCACTCGATGTCGCCGGCGCGAAACGGCACCAGCGGCTGCGCTTGCAGGGAGCGAAAACGAACCCGGGCGTCGCTACCGTCGACCGCCAAGGCGGCGTCGAAGGAGTCCATTTGCCAGCGCCCGTCGCGACGCGTGAGAGAAAAAGTGTTGGTGCCCTGGGCAGCACCAAGTTGGGCAAGTTCGGGCGCAAGCTTCTCCCAACCTTTGGCACGCAGCTCCACGGATCCGTCCGCCGCGATTTCTCCCGATCGCGTGTGGGCCGCTAGCGTGCCGCGTCCGGTGAGGGCGGCGGAGGGAAGATTGGGGCGCTTGAGGAAGTGGGCGGCGAGTTGCTCGCCGGACGAAAACGACCATGTGCCCGCGACGCCGTAGCTGGCGCGCGTGAACGCTGCCTCGATTCGACCGGTCAGGGCGGGCAGGGAGGCCACGGGATTTTCGAGCGTGACGACGTAGCTTTCGCCCGTGGGCGTGCGCGTGATGATGGCAGCGATTCGCAGCGGGACGGACTGATAATCCGCGTGGGTCGCCGCTGTCAGCGTGCCGCGCAGCGCCACGGCATCGAGCTGCCCTTTCGCGTCCGGCGTGTAGGCGAGTTGGCCGTGAAAATCCCAGCGCCCCTTCCAGCCGGGCAGCAAATCGCCCGGGGCCGAAAATTCGACATCGAGTTCACCTGGCTGATCGGCGTGCAGGTTTGCGCCGCGAATCTTGAAAGTGGCGATCAGCGGCTCGGCGCCGGTTTGCTCAAGGATGAATCGGCCTTCGGCATCGGCTTGCGTGACTGCCCAATCGAGTGGCGCCTGCAACTGGTCGAGCACGCCGTCGAACGGCGCGGAAGCTTCGCCCGTGGAGCGGGCGGTGAGTTGCAATTCGCGCGCCTCCACCGAATCGACCGCGAGGCGGCGTCGCGTCAGGAGTTGCCACGGGGAAAGCGCGAGACGCAGCGCCCGTGCTTCAATGGCGAAGTTGGGCAAATGCAGCCGCAGTTCCTGCGCGGATCCACCGGTCGGGCCGACGCGCATCTGCCGGAACTCGACGTTCGCGCCCGTTTGCGAGCGGAGGGCGTAGCGCACGAGCCAGCCTTGGACCGCGGGCAGCGCGAGAATCCCGAGCGCACCGACGAAGCCGAGGAACAGTCCGGCGCCAAGCCAAAGCAACCGGCGCCGCCACGAGGAAGAAGGGGTGTCCGCCACCGCGAGAAATTACGCAACCGCGCGAAGGCGGCGCAAGCTTGCCGACTCGTTAGCGGGCGAAGAGCACGCAAATGGCCTGCGGAACGCGGGCTGAGTGGCCGGTTGCGATCAGTCGCCCCGTGACGGAATCGACGCGAAACGAGACGAGATTATCGCTGTCGCGGTTGGCACAGACGAGCCAGTCGCCAGCGGGCGAGAGTGCGAAATTCCGCGGGTGCCCGCCGCCGCTCGGCACGTGTTCGAGCAACGACAGCCGTCCCGTGGCGGCGTCACGGGAGAACACCGCAATGCTGTCGTGCCCACGATTCGAGGCATAGAGGAACCGGCCGTTCGGGTGCAGGCGGATTTCGGCGCTGGTATTTGGGTCCTCAAAATCGTCCGGCAAGGTGGCGATGGTTTGCACGCGGGCCAGCGCACCGGACGAGAGATCGCGGGAGAAGGTCTCGATCGTGGCACTGAGTTCGTTCAGCGCGTAAAGAAAACGGCCGTCGTCCGAAATTTTGCTGTGGCGCGGGCCCGCGCCGGGTGCGGTGGCGAATTGACCGGCTGGCGTGAGAGTCGCCGTGGCGGCATCGAGCGCGTAAACGAGAATCGCATCGAGGCCGAGGTCGCAGACGTAGGCGAAGCGATTGTCCGGCGAGAGCGTGACGGAATGCGGGTGGGGTTTCTCCTGCCGGGTCGGCATCGGACCCAGCGGGCCCGTCGGTGCGTGCAGCGAGGCGCGCGGTTGCAACGCGCCGTCCGGGCCGAGCGGAAAACTCGCGACGGTGCCACCGCCGTAGCTCACGACGACCAGCGCCCGGCCGGTCGCGTCGGTCGCGAGATGGGTCGTGCCGGCTCCGCCGGCGCCGGCGGCGTTGAGCCGCGTCAGTTTTTCGGTCGCGCGTTCCAACGAGAAGGCGACTGCGCCGCCACTGAGTTTTCCGTCCAGTCCCGGACCCTGGCCGAGCGCGTAGAGGATTTTTTCATTCGGATGCCACGCGAGAAAACCTGGGTCGTGCGTCTCCGCCGCGAGTTCCACGGGACCGAATGCCCCCGAACGCGCATCGAGACGCACGGCGTAGAGGCCGCGGCTGGCGCCGTTCGGCGGCGTGTTGGTGCCGATGAACACGAGCAGGGCACAGGCCGCGGTGGAGATCATGGGAGGACGAGCGAAGGGGCGCGCCGGCGGCGAAGCAAGGTTCGCCGCGTCAGGCGAGTTGCGTGCCTTCGAGGAATTTTTGGCCCGCGGCGTGGCGCTGGAGGTTCTCGGTCGTGACGCGGGCGATTTCCGCCAGCGCTTCGCGTGTGAGAAAGGCCTGGTGCGCGGTGATGAGCACGTTCGGGAACGTGAGCAGGCGGGCGAGTTCGTCGTCCGCGAGCACGCGGTCGGAGTGGTCTTCGAAAAACACGCCCTCCTCCTCCTCGTAAACGTCGAGGGCGACGCCGCCGACGCGGCCGGACTTGAGCGCCTCGATCAACGCGGCGGTGTCGATGAGTTTGCCGCGACTGGTGTTCACGAGGTAGGCGCCCCGTTTCATCGCGGCGAGCGATGGTTCGTTGACGAGGTGGTGCGTCTCGGGCGTGAGCGGCGAGTGCAGCGAGATCACGTCGCTCGCGGCAAACAGCTCCGCTTTCGACACGTAGCTGACACGATGTTGCGCGGCCCAGGACGCGTCGGGAAACGGATCGCAGGCGAGCACGCGCATGCCGAAACCGCGCAGGATTTCGGCGGCGATTTTGCCGATCTTGCCGGTGCCGACAATGCCGGCGGTTTTGCCGTGGAGATCGAAGCCGACGAGTCCGGAGAGCGAGAAATTTTGTTCTCGCACCCGGTTGTGCGCGCGGTGGATTTTACGGTTCAGCGTGAGGAGGAGCGCGATCGTGTGCTCCGCGACCGCGTGGGGCGAGTAGGCGGGCACGCGCGTGACGGTGAGGCTGAGTTCCTTCGCCGCCGCGAGATCGACGTTGTTGAAGCCCGCGCAGCGCAACGCGACGTGGCGCACGCCGGTCTGCTGGAGATGGGTGAGGGTGGCGCGATCAAGGCGGTCGTTGACGAAACAGCAGACCGCGCCCGCGCTTTCGGCGGTGGCGACGGTGGATTCGCTCAGCCGGTGGTCGAGGAACCGCAGGTCGAGTCCCGCGGTGGCGGGTGCGTGCGCGAAATACTCGCGGTCGTAAGGCTTGGTATCGAAGAAGGCGACGCGCAGAGGCATGGGCGCAGTGAAGCCCGAAACGTCCGCCGGGCAACGTCCGGTCTGCGTCATTCGATCCGGTGGCGGACGCGTGTCAGATCGGGCGGCGGTTAATCCCCGGCGAGATTGAAGTGCCGCATGTTGTTCGCGGTGCGACGCAACTCGGCGCGGAAATCCGGGTGCGCGATCGAAATGAGCGCCTCGGCGCGCTCGCGGATCGTCATGCCCCAGAGATTGACCGCGCCGTATTCCGTCACGACCCAATGAATGTGGCCGCGCGTCGTCACGACGCCGGCTCCGGGTTTCAACTCGGACGTGATGCGGGAGATTGTGCCGCTCTTCGCGGTCGAGGGTAGCGCGATGATCGGCTTGCCGCCGGGCGAGAGTGCGGCACCGCGGATGAAATCCATCTGTCCGCCGATGCCGGAATAGATCTTGTGGCCCATCGAGTCGGCGCACACCTGGCCGGTGAGGTCGATCTCGATCGCGGAGTTGATCGCGACGACCTTCGGGTTCTTGCGAATGGCCGCGGTGTCGTTGGTGCGGTCGGAGCCGGCGAACGTGACGAATGGGTTGTCGTGCACAAAATCGAACGTCTTTTGCGTGCCGACGCAGAATGCCGTGGAGATGCGCCCGGGAAAGACGGCTTTGAACTTGTTCGTCACCGCTCCGGATTCGACCAGCGGGACGAGGCGGTCGGAGAACATTTCGGTGTGGATGCCGAGGTCGCGCTTGTGGTGAAGCCGCGTCAGCACGGCGTCCGGGATCGCGCCGATGCCCATCTGCAACGTCGAACCGTCCTCGACGAGATCCGCGATGATTTCGCCGATGCGACCTTCGATCGGACTCTCCGGATCCGGGGCGTGCTGATGCATCGGGCGGTTGGTGGCGATGAAAGCCGTGACGCGCGAAAACGGCACGAACGATTCGCCGCGGGTGCGCGGCATCTGCTCGTTGATTTCGGCCAGGATGATCTTCGAGCTTTCGAACGCCGCCAAGGCCACATCGACGGAGGAACCGAGGGTGCACCAGCCATGCGAATCGGGCGGGGAAAGTTGAAGAATTGCCACGTCGAGCGGGATGCGGCGGGTGCGCATCATGCCGGGGATATCCGAGAGAAACACCGGCATGAAGTCGCCGCGGCCCTCGGCGATGACGGGCCGAGCGGCGGCGCCGCTGAAGAGCGAGACGGAGCGGATGCGACCTTCGCATTCCTTGTTCAGGATGGGCATCGGGCCCTCCGTGTGGACGTGATAGACGCGCAGGTTCTCAAGGTCCGTGCGCTTCGCCAGGGCCTCAACGAGCACCGTCGGAGTGGCGGCGCCGCCGTGCAGGAAGGCACGACCGCCACTGGGGATGAGCTTCACGACATCCTCAGCGGACATCGAGCGTTGCTTGATTTCGGACCAGACGGTTTTCATCGCTCTCATTCAAACTGAGCGGTGCCGGGTCGCAACGCCGCTAAGTGAGCGGAAAATGGGGAAGAGTGTGCGGATTTTGTGCGCGGAGCGCCCTGGATAAGCGCGTCTGCTGACTCGCGTTAGTTTCGCGCGGCCCAAGGCGCCGCGCACAAACGGCGAATCGATTGGCCGCCCGCCAATTTGCTCGCGCGTGCAAAATCCGGCCGGGAGCTGCGCTCGCCCCCGCGCCGCGGACGCCAGCGCTTCGGTCGCGACTCACGCTGGCTGGCCGAGAGCGTCCTTATAATGCCGGCGGCACATCGCGACGTAGCGCTCGTTGCCGCCGATCTCGACTTGCGCGCCTTCCTTGACCGCCCGGCCGTCGGGTCCGACGCGGAGGTTCATCGTGGCTTTGCGGCCGCAGTGACAGATGGTTTTCAGCTCGATCAAATTGTCGGCGAGGCCCAGCAGCGCGCCGCTGCCGGGGAAGAGTTGCCCCTGAAAATCCGTGCGCAGCCCATAACAGAGCACCGGGATACCGAGGCGGTCCGCGACATCGGTGAGTTGCTCGACCTGCGCCCGCGAGAGGAATTGCGCCTCGTCCACCAAAACGCATGCCACCGGCTGGGCGGCGTGGGCGGACTTGACGTGCTCGAAGACGTTTTCCTCGGCCGGCAGCGGCATTGCGTCGGCGTGCAGACCGATGCGCGACTCGATGCGACCGCTGCCGCTGCGCGTGTCGATCGCGGGCACGAAGAGCATCGTCCGCATGCCGCGCTCGTGATAATTGTAGCTCGACTGCAGCAACACGGTGGATTTACCGGCGTTCATCGCCGAGTAGTAGAAATAGACTTTGGCCATGGGAGGAACGGAAGAGGGTCCGGCAATTCACACGAAATGCAGCACGCGGGCGAGCGTGTCGTTGACCACGTGCTTTGCGGCCGCGGCGACGGCGGGCGACTTTGGTTGGAAAGCGACCGACATTGCGGCGGTCCGGAGCAGGCAGATGTCGTTCTCGCTGTCGCCGACGGCGAGCACCTGCGCCGGCTTCAATCCGAAGCGGTCGGTGAAGTGGTGCAGAACGTTGAGTTTGCAGACGGGGTGCTCCGTGCAGCCGCGGCGGTGACGCGTGGCGGGAGCGAGGGTGACGCGACCCACGGAATGATCGCCGCGGAAGCGCATGACATTCGCGATGCAGAAATCCGCGAAGACGCGGCGCTGCACGATGCTGCCGGCGATGTGATAGCTGTCGGTGCAGACGCCGACCATGTAGCCGCGTTGGCGCAGGCCGACGACCATTTCAATGGCACCGGGGTTCAACGGCATGCTGCGGGCGACATCGATGAAGGTCTGCTTCGGCACGCCTTTGAAGATGGCGGCGATGCGTTTGGCCCGGTCGGCGGGCGCGATGTCGTGCCGGTCAAGCAAAGCGGCGAGTTGATCTCCGCGGCCCGTCTGGGTGGCGAGCGCCACGGCGAATCGTCCGGCGACCAGCGTGCCGTCCATGTCCACCAAGGCGAGTTTGTCGGCGCGCTGGACGAGCTTGACGACATGGTTCAGGTCGGCGGCGCGGCGCACTCGGTCGCGTTCACGCGTCTCCTTCACGAACGTCGCCTGCAGGCGGCCCCACTCCGCGGCGCGTTCCACGATCGTTCGCGCCACCTGGGTCGCCATCTCGCCGAGGGCGTCGAGCGACTGGCTGTCATGCTCGAGGCGGCCGATGTCAACTTCCGCGATTCGGGCCTTCGCAGCGGCGGCGTCGATCAGCAGGCCGATATCGGCGCCGTAGTCGTTTTCGAAACGGAGTTTTTTCAACAGGTCGCGGTGCGCGGCCATGATGCCGCCGAGCGGCTGGTTAAAGTGGGCGAGTTCTGGAAAATACGTGCGCAGGAGCGGCCGGGCGGTGAGCACGGTGACGCGGCCGGCGGTGCGGGCGAAGCGGGCTTTCACGAAATCGCCGTAGCCGAGCAACAGGGGCGCGGTCATGTGATCGATCAGGTCCTCATTGAGCCCATGCAGATCGCCGTCGAGGTAGAGGATGAGGTCGTGCGTGGCTGCGAGCATCCCGTCTTCCATCGATGCGCCCTTGCCCATCAGCGAACTAGTGATGACGCGGGCGCCGGCTCGCGCGGCGAGTTCGGGGGTGCCATCGTGCGAGCCGTCGTCCACCACAATCACTTCGCCGACGAGCGGATTCCGCAACGCGTAGGCGACGATCTCGCCGATGGTCTTCGATTCGTTCAGCACCGGGATGACGACGCTGATCCGCTTCGGCGGATGACGCGTGGCGGGTTTCTTTTTGGAACGACGGGAGGTGCGGGTGGATTGTTTCATCAAGGGGCGGGGTGAGTCGGGGCAGGTGGAGCGTCCAGTTGCGGCGGAGGCAGCGCCACGATGGCGATCACCGTCATGAACAAACCCGTGAGCACGACCCACGCGGCAATCTGCGCGTCGAGGCCGGCGTTGAGCAACGCGCTGCCGGCGAGCGCGACCATCGTGAGATTCGGCGCGAACAACAGGTAGGCCTGCGCGTCGCCCCCCGTCTGCAGCCACCGGCGGTGCAGCATTTCGCGGAAGAGGAGCAACAGTGCCGCCGCAACCAAGGCCAGCAGGGCGGTGCGCGACCAGAGATAAGACAGCGGAATCGCCATGCCGAGCGACACGAAGAAGATGGGGATGAGGAAACGCTGGCTGATCGGCGCGAGGTATTCTTCGAGACCCTTGCCGTCGTGTTGCACGCGGCTCATGAACAAGCCGAGAAAAAAGGCCATTTTGGCCGCCGATAGCCCCAGCCGCTCGCCGATGGCGCACACGACCAGCACGACGAGCGTCACGAAATGGATCCGCCAGTGTGTCGTGCGACCGAGACCTTCCTGGATCAGCCGGGTGAACGGCACCGCGATGCGACTGCACAGGAAAACCGCTGCGGCGACACCGACGAGTTTCAGGACGATCATCCACCACTTCGCGTTGTAGCCCAAGCCGGTGGTTTCGACCGCCAGCAACACGATCGCCAGCACTTCGAGCAGCACCATCACGCGGACGATGAAGAGGCGCGACGTCGCATCGAGGCCGGGATAACTTTTCCAAGCGCTGTGGGCCATGCCGACGGAGCAGCCGGTGATCGCCGCCGCCGCGACGAACGACTCCAGCCACGGCAGGCCGGCGAACCGCGCGAGCGCGAGCACCACCGGATATTGAAGCAACACCCAGCGCACCACGTAGCTGACCGGCCGGACGAGTTCGCGGGGCGCGGGGAGGTCGATTTCCAAACCCACTTCGAACAACAGCAGCAGGAATCCGATTTGCCCGGCCTGCTGGATCATGGCGCTGACGTCGCCGCTGACCGCCGGGCCCAGCGCGAGCCCGAACACGACGAACGCCGGGTAAATCAAGGCCGGGCGACGAGCCACCCGGCAAAGATCAGGCACCGCCATGAACAGCAGAAGTAGGACAATGATAAGTTCGATGCTGTTCATGCGGACGGACGAATTTGCGGCGGGGACTTTGGCGTTGGCAAGGCTGGCGGCGGAAAAAATCCCATCCGCGCGCCTGCGGAAAATTCCTCGCGGAGCCACGAGGCCCGCGGCAGGTTGCTGACGAATGAACCGGACCGATCGCCTCGTCGCCATGGTGCTCTACCTGCAGGGCCGGCGGGTCGTGCGCGCATCCGAACTGGCGGAACATTTCGAAGTGACGGAACGCACGGTGTATCGTGACGTCTCCGCGCTCAGTGAGGCCGGCGTGCCCATCGCCGGCGAGGCGGGCGTCGGCTACACGCTGATGAAGGGCTATCACCTGCCGCCGGTCATGTTCACGGCGGAGGAGGCGACGTCGCTCTTCGTCGGCGGCGAACTCGTGAAGGGCTTCACTGATCCGTCGCTCCACGCGCCCATGACGACGGCGCTCGACAAGCTGCGCGCGGTCTTGCCGCGCGAGTCGCAGGATCAGGTCGATCGCCTCGTGCGCAGCACGGTGGTGATGGGGAAGGGCTTCGGCCCGAATCAGGATCCGGCGGCGCAACCGATGCTGCTGCCGGTGCAGCAGGGTGTCGTGCAGCGCCGCGTCCTGCGCCTGACCTACCGCGGTCCCGCCCGGGCGGACGAAACCGATCGCGACGTCGAGCCGCTCGGCGTCGTGTTTTACGGCGGGGCGTGGTATCTGGTGGCGTGGTGCCGCCTGCGGACGGGCCTGCGGCACTTTCGCATCGATCGCATCCGACGGCTCGAGTTGCGTAGCGAACGCTTCGCACCGCGTCCGGATTTCAATCTCATCGCGCACCTGAAGGAGAACAGCGACCAGCGCGACACGGTGCCCGCCCGCGTGTGGTTCGCGAAGGCCGTGCAGGAACGGGCGCGGCGCGAGAGCTACGCGACCTTGGTCGAGGAAGGCGAGCGCGATGGCGGGGCGGAATATTCGCTCTTCACCTATTCGCTCGAGTGGATGGCGCGGTGGCTGTTGTCGTTCGGCACGTGTGCCGCCGCGGTGGCGCCGCCAAAGTTGCGCGAACTCGTGCGGGCCGAGGCGGAGAAAATCGCTCAGTTGCATCGCTGATTTCGGTCTGAGGAAATCCTCCTGACATAAGGTTGTCAGGGCGGAGTGCTAAGGTGCGGGCATGCTCTCCCCGCTTCCGTTCGCTGAATATTGGCCCGGCGCTTCCGTGCGCGCGCTGCCGCCCCCGTCCGTGAATCCCTGACCCTCCTCCGCCATGCTCAAAGGACTTCGCACTGTGGCTTATCCCGTGACTGATCTTTCCGGCGCGCGCGATTGGTATGCGCGCACGACGGGTGTCGCGCCGTATTTCGATCAGCCGTTCTACGTCGGCTTCTCAATCGGCGGATTCGAACTCGGCCTGCTCCCGGCGGATGGCCGGTTGACGGTCGTCGGCGAGGTGCATGCGTTGTGGGGCGTGGAGAATATTCACGAAGCCTACGCGACGTTGCTGCGCGACGGGGCCACCGCCCACACGCCGCCGCAGGAGGTCGGCGATGGCATCGTGTGCGCCGCGGTGCGCGATCCCTTCGGCAACCTCCTTGGCCTGATTTTCAATCCGCACTTCAATCCTGCCGCCGTCTCGTGACGCGCCGCATTCCGGTCCGTTCTCCCATGATCCAAGTCACAGGCATCGCCTTCACCGGTTATCCGGTCACCGACATTCCGCG
>PNJQ01000032.1 GCA_013821985.1 Opitutus sp. | reverse complement strand
GCGATCGCGATGCCGGCCAGACTCATGATGTTCGCGCCGACGCCGGCGACATGCATGACGAAAAATGTGAACAGCATCCCGAGCGGCAGGCTGATTGCGACCGCGAGGCTGGCGCGCACATGCAACAGGAACGCCACGACCACGATCACCGTCGTGATCACCGCCTCCTGCAAAGTGTCCGTGACTGTCGCCGTCGTCTCGCGGATGAGTTGCGAGCGATCGTAGAACGACACCGCGCTCAACTGCTCGCGCTCCAGCGTCGGCTGAAGATCGACGAGGCGTTGCTTGACCGCGTTGATCACCGTCTTGGGATCTTCCTGCACCCGCATGCCGATGATCGCGCCGACATGTTCCTGGTAACCGTCGGCGAGCAAACCTTGCCGGAACTGACCACCGAGGTGCACTTCTGCGATGTCGCCGAGCCGCAGGCCCGCGCCCTTCACGCGGTCGCCGCGGATGATGATGTCCTCCACGTCCTTCACCGAACGGATGAAGCCGACGCCGCGGATCATGGTCTCGACGCCGCTCTGCTCCACGCTCATCGCACCGACGTCCCGGCCGGCGTTTTGCACGGCCATCATCAACATTTCGAGCGTGATCGCCTGTTCCTCGAGGCGCGTTGGATCGACGTCGATCTGGTATTCGCGCACCATGCCACCAGCGGGCGCGACTTCGGCGACGCCCGGCACCGCGCGCAACGCCGGCACGATGATCTGGTCGAGCAGGTAGCGCTTCTGTTCCACGCTTCGCGGGCCCTGCAGCGTGAACGCGTAAACCTGTCCCATCGCCGTCGCGTCGGGTCCAAGGCGCGGATTCACGCCCGCCGGCAGCAGGCCCTGAACTTGCGAGAGCCGCTCCAGCACGCGCGTGCGGCATTCGTAGAGGTCGCGCCGCTCCTCGAAAATCACGTAGAGGTAGCTCGCGCCGTAGAGCGACATGCCACGCACGGTCTCGACACCGGGCAATCCCTGCAGCTCACGTGCGAGGCGCGACGTCACCTGCTGGTCCATGTCCTGCGGACTCTTGCCCGGCCACTCGGCCCACACGATGACCTGATTGTCACTCAGGTCGGGAATCGCATCGACCGGCACGTTGCGCCAGCCCCAGATGCCGGCCGCGGCGAGACCGAGTGCGACGGCGAGCGTGAGGAAGGTGTTGCGGATAACGAAAGAGAGCATCGGAAAAATTAACGGATCGCGGCGTTGGCAACCGCGAAGCCCTTCGGCGTCGCGCCGGTTTCAACCGGACCAAAGAACACGCGCAGCTTTTGCGCACCGACCAAGGCCGGCCCAACTTTCGCACCGCGTGTCGGCCGGGGGGTTGCCGCCGTCCCGGCGGCGACAGGCGCCATCGGGGACGACGGCGCCCACCGAAATTGTCGCGCACCATTCATCTCAGTGCTCGTGTCCGGTTGCCGGCGCGACCGCGCCGTTCGGGAACAACAGGCTCGGCGTGCCAGCGAGCTGCGCCTGGCTGTCGATGAGGAACACGCCTTGCGCGGCGATTTCGTCGCCGGGCTTCAATCCGGCGCGCACGACATAAAGATCGTTCCCCGCCTCATCCTCGAGGCGTGGTCCGAGCGCGAGCGGTGCGAGTTCAAAGCGCAGACGTCCGTCGGGCATCCGCTCGGCCACGCGCCACGCGACGTGACGCACGCCCGTTGACAGCACCGCCGTCTTCGGGATGAGCGCGAACTGACGCCACGTTTCGGGCGCGTTCGGATTCGCCGGCTGCAGATCGGCGCCGAGCACGCCCTTCATTTTCGCCGCGACGAGCGAGCCGGGCTGGAGAATGTTGCTCGCGCCGTCGAGGTAGATGCGGACTTCACGCGAGCGGATTTCCGGGCTGATCTCGCGACCGAGACGCGCGATCGTGGCCTTGATCTCCGGGAGCGGACCGCGGTCGTCGCTCTCGAGTTCGACCGGCTGGCCTTCGCGCAGGAAGCGCGCGCGCAACTCCGGCACGTGCACGACGACGGTCAGCTTGTCCGGATTCACGAGCGTGATCAGCGGTGCATCGGCCATGACTTCTTTGCCGAGTTCGAGCATTTCGTTCACTTTCTCGAACTCGCGCATCAGCACCTGGCCGGCGACCGGCGAGCGAATCGTAATCGTGTCGCGCGGCGGCTCGCCGTTCAGCACGGCTGCGGCCACGTCGGCGAGGTTCCAGCGCTCGAAGCGCTGCTGGATCGCGTTCACCGTTGCCTGGTCCCCGAGCTTCATCGCGGCAAGCAGTTCGCCCTGCGCGGTGAACACCTCGGGGCTGTAGAGATCGACGATCGGAGCGCCGACGGCGACGTTCTCGCAGCATCCCCAAGTCGCCATGTAGCGCTTCACGATGCGACCGGCGACGCGCGGAATCACGACTGCCGTGAAACGGTTGTCGTATTCGGCGGCACCGTAGGCGCGCACGAGCACCTGCGCCGGACCTTCCGTGACCGTGGCGAGCTCGACGCCCATGCGACGCTGTTGTTCGCGCGTGATTTCGCCGGCGGTGACGCGGGTCATTTTCATGCCGCAGACCGGGCAATCGCCCGGCCGGTTGCCGATGAAGTCCATCATCGGACACGCCCAACGTTCGCCGGTCGGCGCGTCTTCGCTGTGCTCATGCTCGTCCGCGATCGTGAACAGAACGCTGGCCGGCAGGAGCGCGACGAGCGCGGCCCCCACCAGCAAGCCCGTGATCGCCACAAGAGAGGAAGGAGGTGTGCGCATGGTAAATCAGCGCTTCGCGACTTCGTTCTTCAGATAGAGCGGACCCCAGCGGTCCGGCTCCTTCTTGAACTTCGGCGGGCACATCTTGCAGCCGAAGCCGATCGTCTTGCCCTGATAAGTCGCGGTGGGAATCTTCGGATCGACGTCCATGCCACAGATCGCGCACACCGTGTTCACCGGTTGGGTGGCCGAAGATGCGTTCGCCGATTCCTTCGGCGCGCCGTGCGCGGCGTGTTCATCGGTGGCGGGCGCCGGCTTCGCATCAGGCTTCGCGGGCGCGAGCGTGTTGGTGACCATCGGCGCGTAGTCGCCGCCGCCGGTGGCGTTCGCTTCCTTGGCGGCGTGC
This sequence comes from Opitutus sp., assembly GCA_013821985.1. Classification (GTDB taxonomy): domain Bacteria; phylum Verrucomicrobiota; class Verrucomicrobiia; order Opitutales; family Opitutaceae; genus Didemnitutus. Next base: position 37,145 of record PNJQ01000032.1, on the reverse strand, counting down.
GGTTCGAACCACGCGGCGCGCGCAACGAGGGCGATGAGAGCTCCGGCAATGAAGGTGCCGAGAAAAATGAAGATGTTGCGGGTCATGAAGGGAGGAGGAAGAGGGATGGAGAGAAGGAGGAATTCAGCGCGTCGGAAGCGGGAAGCGCTCCACCGGCACGTGTCGCCACAGTTCGGCGCGGGCGAGACGGGCGGCGCGTTCCGCCTCGATCACTCGAATCTCCGCGTCCGTCGCTTTTTCGAGCAGCTCAACGGTCATGAGCACGGTGGATTCGCCGGGGCTGCCGACGCTCGCGGCGCGGATGAGCGCGTCGTATTCGGCGTCGAGGCGCGAAAGGGTTTCACTGCTCAGACGGCGCGCGATCTCCGCGAGGCGCTCGGCGCGCTCGGCACGCGAGACCGCGGACTTGATGCGGTAAGTGGCGGACGAGGCATCCGCCTGCGCGGCGAGGCGTTCAGCCTCGGCGGCCTTCAACTCGGCGCGCGAAGCCCGGCGACTGCGCCAGGGAAATTCGGACATGAACGCGACCCCGACCGTGTCCTCGTTGCCCATCGCCGTCCGCTCGCGCTCAAAACGGAGCCCGACTGCTGTCATCGGATTCGCGGTGGCTTTCGCCATCTGGCGCATCGCGTCTGCGTCCTGGCTGCGCGCGGCGGCAAGGCGGACGGACGACGAAGCGGCCGCATCAATCTCGCCCGGTTGCGGCGTGAAAAATTTAGGCAGCGAGGCATCCGGCGAGAGTCCCAGTCGTCCCCGCGCCTCCGCCAGTGCATCGGCCGCCATGCGCCGATCGTCCTCGATCATGAGCTGCATCGCCGCGAGACGCGTCTGGATGGTGAGACGGTCGGCCAGTCGTCCGCCACCCATGTTCATGGTGCCGGTCGAAAGACGCACTTCGATCGCGCGCAGGACGGAATCGAGTCGCGCGATCTGCTTTTCCACGCACTGGATTTTCGCCTCAGCGCTGGTGGCGTCGGCCAGGGCCATCGCGGTTTCGGCGGCAATTTCGCCCGCCATCACCGCGTAATCGGCCTCGGCCATGGCGACCGCGGCCCGAGCCCGGTCGCGCTGCGCCGCGCGTTCGCCTTTTTTCGGGAGCGGCTGCCGGAGATTGATTTCATACATGTCGTTCCGCTCGTCCATCGGACCGTTCATCCGCGAAACCATCCCTTCCGCCTCCGGATTGGGCAGCAAGCCCGCGGCGCCCACGCGTTCCTCGGCCGCCTGCATGCGCTGCGCCGCCGCCGCGAGCGACGGCGATGCGGCCACCGCCCGGAGAAACTCCGCCGGGTCCGACTCATCGGCTCCGCGCAGCGGCGAAGCCGCAGCGAGAAGCGTGAAGGCGAAAAGGGAAAACGCGCGCGGCAACATGGAGGAGATTACTTCTGCGTCTTCTGCTTCGCGGCGGCATCGATCTTCGCGATGCCGGTGGCGGCATCGGCGAGGAAGTCCTCGATGCATCCGTCGCAGCAGAACTTCACGAGACGGTCGGGCTGGCCTTTGGCGCGGTAAACCCATTCCGTCGCGTCGCCCATGCTGCCGAGCTTTTCATCGGACATGACGCAGACCTCGAGCGGGTAGGATTTACGGGCGTCCGCCAGCCAGGCGGCATCGACCTCGGACACCTTGACGAGCTGGCCCTTGGCCGGAGCGGTGGCCGAAGCGCTGGCATGATTGCCGTGATGCTGGGCCGCGAGCGGCGAAACCAAGGCGACAGCGGAGGCGGCAACGAAGAGGAGAACAGTGGAGCTGAATTTCATGGTGCGGGTTATATGCCGCCGGAGACGGAATCCCTCGAACAATCTTACCGCCGCGCGAAAAACTTTTCCGAGGGGATCGCGCCCGAGCGGCGTATTAGGCCCTGTCGTTCGCAACGGCGGCCCCTTCGGGCCTTCATACCCACCCCTTTCCGATGAAATCTGTGCTTTTTCTCATTGTGCTGCTGCCCCTGGCCGCGGGGGCGGCCGATCCCTCGCCCTCTGCGGCGGAAACGGGCCGATCGATCAAGGCGCTCTCCGAATCCGACGTCGCCGGGTATCTTGCCGGAAAAGGCCTCGGTCTTGCCCGCGCGGCCGAACTCAATCGCCACCCCGGCCCGCGCCACACGCTCGATCTCGCGGCGGAACTCGCCTTGACCCCCGAGCAAATCGCGGCGCTGCAAAGCCAGTTTCGCGCCATGGAAGCAGCCGCCCAGACGGCCGGTGCCGAACTCGTGGCTCGCGAAGCCGAGTTGGACCGACTTTTCGCCCGGCACCACGCCACGCCCGAACGGGTGCTCGCATTGACCGCCGAAATCGGGCGCTTGCATGGCCTCGTCCGCGCCGCGCATCTCAACGCGCACGTCGCAACCACCGCCATCCTGACTCCGGCACAAATCGCTCGCTACGTCGCGTTGCGCGGATACGACAAACCTGGCCGCGTCGCCGCCCACGACCCGAGCAAACACTCCGCCTGATGTCCCACGCTGCTCCCCGCCGTTCAGAAGAATTGATCGCCGCGTTGAATTCGCAGCGCGGCGCATTCAAGGCGTTCCTCGCCGCACGCGTCGGCAGCGCGGCGGAGGCGGAGGACATTCTGCAGAACGGACTCGTGAAGGCGCTCCAGCGCGCCGGCGAAGTTCGCGAGACCGAAAAGATCACCGCGTGGTTCTACCAATTGCTGCGGCACGCTGTCATTGATCACTATCGCGCAAACGGCGCCACACGCCGGCGGGACGCCGTGCTCGGCACAACGCTTGCCGCATTGGAGGAGGACGTCGCGACCGCGGCCGGGTTCGAAGCACAGATCTGCACCTGCCTCGGCGGTGTCGTCGAAACATTGAAGCCGCAGCAAGCCGAGTTGCTCCGTCGCGTCGACCTGCACGGCGAATCCGTGCAGGACGCCGCGCGGGCGCTCGGACTTTCCGCCAACAATGCCAGCGTGACGCTCCACCGAGCGCGCAAGGATTTGAAAGCAAAGCTCGAAGCCTTCTGCGGCGACTGCGCGGCCGAAGCGTGCCTCGACTGCGATTGCGAACCAGGTGTTTGAGGTCGGTGGGCAGGTCCCTCTGCCCGCCAGGCCGACGCGCAGAGGATTCAGCCTTCGCCAAGGCTTCGGCCGGACAAGCCTGCGTGTCCACCTGCGGAAATCGGCAGCTGTAAGATTCCGCCGCGACACCCGTCTCCGGGATGAAACCCATTCGTCCCATGTCGAAATCCGCCACTCTCCCCCGCGCCTCCTCGCGCTCTGCCGCGCCCTGTGGTTGCCGCCGTTGCACCTGCGCCGCCGCACCCGCGTGCCGCTGCCATGTCTTCAACGCGCTCGTCGCGCTCGCGCTGTGGGATCTCCGCCGCGTCTTGCGCGCCTCCACGTCATGAGCCCAATGCTTTGCGAAATGGACCTGCTCGAACGCCGCCGTCTTCAACACTGGCAGCGGCTCGCCCGGCCCGACGAACGTCCGCCGACGATCGATCTCGATCCCGCGGCCAGCGAGCCGTTCGCACTCGGTTATCCCCGCCATCACCTGGTCACTCGTGCGCTGCTCCCGCTCGCGCTGGCCATTCTCGTCTTCCTCGTTAACAGTGCTGCTCGTTCGGACGCTTCTCATCCGCGCGGGCAGGCGTCCTCCGAACTCCGCCAGTGATATGAAATCTGATTCTCCTTCCTGCTGCCACGTGCCCGCGTCCGCCGCTTCCGGTCACGGGCAACCGTCCGCCCACGCTCACGGTCACAGCCACTCGCCGTCCACCGGCGAGCCTGCGCCCAATGAGCCCGTTTACATGGGCCTGCCGCACGAGCGCTATCTGCGCCCGAAATTCTACGTCGCCGCCGCGCTGACACTCCCGGTGCTCGTCCTTTCGATGGGTGAGATGATCTGGCCCGGCCTTGCGCAGCTCATCCCGACCGGAGTCTCGGGCTGGTTGCAGCTGCTGCTCACAACTCCGGTGTTTTTCTGGAGCGGCGCGCCGTTCATTCGCCGCTGGTGGAAGTCGCTGCGCGAGCGCGATCCGAACATGTTCACGCTGACGGTCACCGGCACCGGCGCGGCGTATTTCTACAGCGTCGCCGCGGTGCTGTTCGCGGAGCAGTTTCCGCACGATTACGGTCACCACGGGGTCGCGCTCTATTTTGAGGGCACGGCGTTCATCACCACCATTGTCCTTCTTGGCCAGATCATCGAACAACGCGCCCACTCCCGCACCGATGCGGCCATCCGCGCGCTGATGAATCTCGCGCCGAAGATCGCACACCGGCTCGACGTCGACGGCACCGAACACGACGTGCCGGTGGACGGCGTTCAACCCGGCGATCTGCTCCGGGTGCGGCCCGGCGAGAATCTTCCGGTCGATGGCGTGCTCACCCAGGGAACCGCCGAACTCGACGAGTCGATGCTTACCGGCGAGCCGCTGCCGGTCGCGAAACAAACCGGCGACAAGGTCAGCGCCGGCACGCTCAATGCCACCGGATCGTTCGTCTATCGCGCCGAACGCGTCGGCAGCGACACCTTGCTCGCGCAAATCGTGAAGCTCGTCGAAGCGGCCACCGAGAGCGAACCGCCCATCGCGCGGCTCGCGGACCGGGTGTCGGCGTGGTTTTTCCCCGTCGTCATTGCGATCGCCGCCACCTCGTTTCTCGCGTGGACATTCCTCGCCGCCGAACGCGGCTGGCTCTACGGCCTGATCAACGCCGTGTCCGTGCTCATCATCGCGTGCCCGTGCGCGCTTGGCCTGGCCACGCCGGTCTCCCTCGTCACCGGCATCGGCCGCGGCGCGCAGGCCGGCGTGCTCGTGAAGGACGCCGCGGCGCTCGAGGCGCTGCAAGATGCCCGCACCCTGCTCATCGACAAGACGGGCACGCTGACGGCAGGTCGTCCGGAAGTCGTGGCCGTCCGCGCCGAAGCCGGTTTCACGGACACCGAGCTGCTCTCCCTGGCGGCCTCGGCCGAAGCTTCGAGCGAACACCCGCTCGCCCGGGCCATCGTCAACGCTGCCAAATCGCGCGGACTCACGTTCGCCACTGCGGAGGATTTTCGCGCCGAAGCTGGTGCCGGCGTCACCGCCACGGTGGCGGGCCGCACCGTGCGCGTTGGCCGGGCGGATCGCGACTCCGCCGGGCGCACGGCCATCAACACGCTCCATCCCACCGCCACCCTGGTCACCGTGACCGTTGCTGGTCGCACGGCCGGCATCGTCGCTCTGGCCGACCGCGTAAAAGCCACGACGCCCGCCGCCGTCAAAGAGCTGCAACGTCTCGGCCTGAAAATCTACATGGTTACCGGCGACCGCACTGCGACCGCGGAAGCGCTCGCCCGCGAACTCGGACTCGACGGTTTCCACGCCGAGGTCACACCCGCGCGCAAGCAAGAGCTCGTGCGCGAACACCAGGCGCGCGGCGAGAAAGTCGTGTTTGCCGGCGACGGCTTGAACGACGCGCCCGCCCTTGCGGCCGCCGACGTCGGAATTGCGATGGGCACCGGCACGGATGTCGCAATGCACAGCGCCGGTCTCGTCCTCGTGAAGGGCGACCTGCAAGCGCTCGTCCGCGCCGTGCACCTCAGCCGCGCCGTGCTCCGCAACATCCGGCAGAATCTGTTCTGGGCGTTCTTCTATAACGCTGCCGGTCTGCCGCTCGCGGCGGGCGCGCTGTTTCCGCTCTTCGGCTGGCTGATGAATCCTATGTTCGCCGGCGCCGCCATGAGCCTCAGTTCCATCACGGTCGTGTCGAACGCTCTGCGTCTGCGGCGCGCCAAACTCTAGACCCGCAACTCGCAATCCGGTGGAACCTGAGTAGGCTCCGCGTCGTCTCAACTGTCATCATGAACCCACGAAAGCTCCTCACGATCACCCTCGCCGGCGCCGCGCTGCTGTTCGCGGCGGGTTGTCAAACGGTGGACACGCGCATCGCCGAGAACCCTCAGCTCTTCGCCAGCCTTGACGCGAACACGCAGGCGAAGATCAAGCAGGGCATCATCGACCTCGGGTTTACCGAAGACATGGTTTATCTCGCGCTCGGCGCGCCGGACCAAAAGCGCGAGTCACGCAGCGCCGCCGGTTCGCAGATCGTCTGGGTCTATAACACCTATTTCGAGCGCTACGACGGCACGCACTTCGTCGGCTACAACCGCCGCGTTTACTTCGATCCCTTCCTGAAGACCTATCGCATGCATTACTTCCCGGTCTATGCGGACGCCTACCGCTCGGAAACCGAGGAACGAATCCGCGTGGTGTTCGAGAACGGCCGCGTCGCGTCGATCGAGCAATCGAAGTGACCGTGCCTTAAGGTGGGTCGGCTTCAGAGGGACTTGACGCAGCGTCGTCTGCGAATACGGCGACGTTCGCTGTAACATTTGCAGAAAACGTGTGGCCGGGGGGCGCCGACCCCGGGAGGGCCTTCGCGAGCGAAGATTCGCCGACCGGGCTCAGCGAGCCCGGCGACAGAAAAGCCGAAACCGTTCTAAGGCAATTCGCGCACGGCGTGCTTTCCGGCCGGTTGAAACCGGCCCTTACCTCGCCATCACCCGCCGCAACACCGGCCCGATGCGCCGCGCGAGTGAACGGTTCGCGTAACCGACCCACGCGACCGGACTGGTCGTGTCGAGCGGAGCACGCAGCGACTTTCCCTCAAGCGTGCGCACGACGCAGCCTGCTTCCTCCGCGATCAGCGCGGTGCAAATATCGTAGGGATGACACGCCAGTGCCGCACCGCGCGCAATCTTCAGTCGCTCGAACGCGACCGGCCGCAAGTCCGCGATGAAGCGATCGTGCCCCATGATCAGTTCGTAGAGCTGACCACCCGTCGTAAGGTATTGATCGTCGAACACCGGTTGCCCGCCGCTCGCGCCGCTCAGCCCAAGTTCGCGCCACAGCGCTTCCTCGCGTGCTGCCAGCCAGGCTTTCCCCTCGGGGAAGAACTTCGCGAACGACGCGAAGCCGTGCGCCACGCTCGTCGCCCTCGACGGCGGAGGCCGAAACTTCTTCCGCCCGCCCGTGCGCAGATCGAGCCGCTCCGCGCGCATACCGCGACGGCGCACCGCACTGAGCTGGTCCGCAAAACCGGACTTGCTCGTCGGCAGCTCGGTCATGGCGGCCACGAACAGGTCCGCCGTGGTGTTGCGTGTTCCGCGTTGCGGCGCGAGCGCGGCGAGACTCCACGCGCTGCGCTTGTCGAACATCAGCCCGCGCGTGCCATCGATTGGATCGAGAATGAGTTTCCATTTCGTGGCTGCGACCGGCGTGCCGCGCGGAAACGTCACGGCGCCATGCTCATCGAGACCTTCCATCACCAACTCGATTGGCCAGCGGCGCGGCCAATGCTGCTCGAGCCACGCGAGCACCGTTTCTTCGCTGATCTTATCCACGCCGTAGATCGTGTCTGACGCTGTCACGGCCGCGACGCGCCCCATGCGCGCGAGTCCGCCGCGGCGCGCGGCACGCACCGACTCACGGATCGAGTCCTGCAGCTGACAAAGCAAACGGCGCACGCGCTCGGGGTTGATGGTCACCCTGCTATTTGTTCCGGCGGCCCAACGCTGACGAGGCGAAATCCGCGCGCACCGTCGCGGCTATCGCGCAGCCGCCTCGACCGCGCTGACGCGACCCGCGATCACTTCACGCGTCTTGCGATTGATGAAGTAAGCGACGTCGCGCTCGACTGGATCCCAGCCGAAGGCCTGACCTTCGGCGGGCACCGGAATCGTGCCGACCCACTCGAGTGCGGGACCGGCCGCGGGGAACTTCAACACGTAGAGCTCAGGTTCGTCGTGGCCGGTCACGTAAAGAAATCCGCCCGGACCGATCGCGCCGCCAGAGCAACTGTAGCCGCGCGCGGCGAGTTTCGCCATGAGCGTCGGCGGCAACACCCAACCGCCGGTCTCGCGCCACTCGTCGTCGAACTCGACGATGCGCGTCCACTCCGGTCCGCGGCCCGGTTCCCCGCCCTTCTTGCCGTAATGCACGAAACACGCGATCCAGCGACCGTTGCGGCGATCGAGCCAGGTCAGCGATCCATCGGTGCGGCCGAAGCTGCGCGAGCCGACGTGCTGCAAGGTTCGCGCGTCCCACATCTCGACGGAGCTCCACATCGGCACGCCGGGATAATTCGAATGCGCGCAATACAAACGGCCTTCGTGCACGATGCCGGCGTTGAGGTGGGTGAGCGGCGCGCCTTCGGGGCACTCCCAACGCGCGGTGCGCTCACCGGTCTTTTTCGAATATTGCCCGAGTTCGTGATTATTGATCGCGAACAGGTGATCGGCGCTGGCCGCGACGCCCTGCCGTGCTTCCGCCGCCGGGAACCGGCGCAGTTCGGTGAATTTCCAAGCCGGCTCCGCGGCGACAAGACAAACGGGGGCAAGCAAACCCAAGAGCAGCAGCGAAAGTGTTTTCATTCAGGGAAAAGTGCGTTGCACGGCGGCACGCAGATCCTCACGCGTCGAAGCGAGCGCGTCAGCGAGCGGCGTGCCGGGCGGCGTGAGCGCGTGCAGGTTCAGCCCGGCGGGCGGCTGCGTGACGGCGATCTGGCCGGCGAAAACGTGCACGGGCTTTTGCAGTTCGAGCGCGCGCCGCACGATCGAGCCGGGGCCCTTGCCTTGCAGCGAGCTGTCATCGAAGCGCCCTTCGCCCGTCAGCACGACGTCGGCATCGGCGAGGCGTCGCTCGAGATTGAACCACGCGGAGACGAACTCGAAGCCCGGCAGCAATTGCGCGCCAAGCGTGCACATCAGGCCGAATGCGATGCCGCCCGCGGCGCCCGCGCCGGGCGTTTCGCAGAGCAGCGGGTGTTTGCCGGCGTGCGTCGTGAGCAGCGCAGCCATGCGCCCGGTCATGTATTCGAGCCGCGTGAAATCTTCCGGCAGCAATCCCTTTTGCGGCGCGTAAACCGACGCGGCGCCGAACGTGCCCATGAGCGGATTCGCCACGTCGCACGCGATGAAGATCGGTGGCAGGCTGGGCTCGATCGTGCCTTCGATCGCCGCAACCGCGGCCCAGTTCGACGGAATCGGATCGGCCACTTCGCCGCCGAGCGAATCGCGAAATTTCAATCCGAGCACCGACAACGCGCCGAGTCCGACGTCGTGCGTCGCGCTGCCACCGACGCCGAGCAAAATCGCCCGCACGCCGGCCTGCGCCGCGGCGCGGATCAACTCGCCCGTGCCGCGTGAAGTCGTGAGCCACGGATCGCGTTCGGCGGGTGCGAGCAGCGCGAGTCCGCTGGCGCGCGCCATTTCGATGACGGCGATCTCGCCGGTGGCGGCGAGATTCATTTTCGCGCGAGCGGCCGCGGGAATTTTTTCCAACGCGACGAGGCCGTAGCCGGCGGCGACTGGCGCGCCGCGCGGGCCGGTGACGGTGGCCGGAACGATGCGCCCGGCCGCGGCTTCCGTGAGGATTGCGGAGAAGCCTTCACCGCCGTCGGTCAGTGGACAGCAATCGATTTCGTGGGCGCCGAGCCCGGAGCGCGCGGCGGCGCAAGCGTCGCCGGCGGTCAGGGCATCCTTGAATTTATCGAAGGCAACAAGAGCTCGCATGCTCTAGTCTTCGAGGGCCGGTCGCTTCGAGGCAATCTCCGCTTCAGCCTTCACGCGCGCCAGCGCCTCGCGCACGGCGGGCACCTTGAGGAATTCCTGTGCGAGCTTCTCGCCGAGCATCCGGCCGGCGACAATGTCGCTGGGATAATGCACGCCGCCGATCACGCGCGACCACGCCACGGTTTCGGCACGGGCGCGCAGCGCCGCGCGTTTTTCCGGAAAAGCCTCACCGAGCAACACGGCCCAGACGAACGCCTGCGTGGCGTGACCGCTCGGGTAAGCGCCGCTCTTCGGCAGATCGACGGCGGCCTTGATCCGCGCATCGACCAGCGGCGGACGCGGGCGTTTCCAAGCGCGTTTGCCCTGCGTGCTGATCGCGTAACGGTCGTCGTGGATCTGTTGGAAAAATTCTGCCGTGAAAGGCATGTTCTCCGCCGTAAACCACGGCCCGATCGCCGCATCGTATTGAAAGACGTGGTCGTTTACGAAGTAGGCGGCGAGCGCGACCTGCTCGGGCGTGCGGCGTTGCTGGATCTGATAAACGACTTCGAGATCGGTCGCGGTCGTCAGCGAATCGTCCGCGGGCGCGGGGACGATGAGCGTGGTGACGTCAAAATCCGCGGCGCGCAGGTAGCGTCCGGCCTCAGCGACCGCGAGGGCGGCCGACGTGATCGAAAGGAGGGCAAGCGCCGCGGCGCGAAGGAAACGGTTGGTAGAACGCATGGAAAATCAGAGGAGAAAAAGACTGAGCAGAAAAACCGTGAGGATGCCCGTGAGGCCCGCGATGCCCGAAGCGACCGTGATCAGGCGGTAACCTTGCGACACGGACAGATTCGACATCTGCGTGATGACCCAAAAATAACTGTCGTTCACGTGCGAGACCATCATTGCGCCCGACGCAATCGCGAGCGTCGCGAGCGCCGGACCGAAGCCGGTCGCGAGTCCCATGGACGGCAGCAGGTGCGAAACGAGCGAAGCGGTGGTGATCATCGCCACCGTCGAGGAGCCGATGGAGGTTTTCAGGCCCGCGGCGACGATGAACGGCAGCACGATGCTAAAGGTGCCGAGATTGAAGGTGGAGAGCCCGTCGCCCACGAGTTTCGCGATCGGCGTTTCGCGCAGCACGCCGCCGAGCGCACCGCCGGCGGCCGTGATCAAGATGATCGTGCCGGCGTCGCGCAAACCGTCGCCACACCAGGTCGCGAACGATTCGAGGCCGTGCCGGCGCACGACAAACGCCGCGAGAAAAACGCCGAGCACGAGCGCCGCGTTCGGATCGCCAAGCATACCGAGCACGACCCGCAGCGAGCCATCACCCAGCGGACGGGACGGGAGGTCCGCCACTGACTTGAGCGCGATCAGCAGCACCGGAAAGAGGATCGGCGAGAACGCCGCGAAGGCACCATAACTCGGGGCGTTAGCCGCCGGCTCGGAGGCCGCGGTTTCGCCCGGCCGGTGAGCGTCAACGAAGATGCGCCGCCCCGCAAACTGCGCGTAGGCATAGGTCGCCGCGACAATCGGGATGACCACGAGCGCGCCGAGCAAAATCACGGTGCCGATGTCCGCGCGCAATTCCCCCGCGGTCGCAATCGGTCCCGGCGTCGGCGGCACGAGACAGTGTGTCGCATACAAGCCCATGCTCAGCGCGACCGCAAACGTCGCGAGCGAGACGCCGGTCTGGCGCGCAAGCGAGCGCGTGAGCGGCGAGAGAATGACGTAGCCGGAATCGCAAAATACCGGAATCGAAACGAGCGCGCCGGTGCACGACATGGCGAGCACGGAGCGCGAGCGACCGATGAGACGCAGCATCAGGTTCGCCATGACGAGGGCGCAGCCGCTTTTCTCGAGCACCATGCCGATGATGCAGCCACAGGCGATGACGATGCCGATGTAACTGATCGTTTTGCCGAATCCTCCAGTTAGCGCGGCGATCGTCTGCGTCGGAGTCATGCCGCCGCACAGGCCCATGCCGTAAGCCGTGATGATCAGCGCGAGGAACGGATGCAGTTTGAACTTGGTCGTGGCGACGACGATGAACGCGATGCCGAGCGCGAGCGCGCCGAAGAGGAACGGGCCGGAGAGCATTTCAGAGGGGATTTTGAGATCTGGCATGGCCCGTCGCTCGCGGAAGCAAGGACGGGGCGATGTTTAGGGGCGAAAGAGAATTGAACAAGCCCGCGCTGGTCAGGCGCGTAGGAGGAGCGGTCGTCCGCTCTCGACAACAAACGTCGCGCGGGTGTTGAGCGGCGCGCCGCGACGGCTGACGAACAGCACGGTCCGATAATGTGTGCGCCACGCAGTCGGCGTGACTTCGCAGCTCACGTAGCCGCGCTCGTCATTGAAGAACTTCACGAACGGGTTGTCGGCCAAGACGGCGTCAGGCTCATCGAACTTCGGGCGGCCGTCGCCACCGGACGTGACGGACGTGCCGACGAATTCCACGGCCACCGGCGGCGCGTCGGGCGCGTCAAAGTCGGTCGCGAGCTGGTTTGCCCAATTGCAGTGGATGTCGCCGGTAATCACGACCGGGTTTTTCGCACGACCATCGCGCAACTCGCGCAGCAGGCGGCGCCGTTCGAATTCGTAGCCGCTCCACTTATCCATGGCCAATCGCATGTCACGCCCCGGGTGGTAATCGAGCCGGCCGACCATCACCTGTTGCGCGATGACGTTCCAAACGGACGACGACGCGGCGAGGCCGCCGAAAAACCACTCGCGCTGCCGGTCGCCCAACATCGTCCCTTGCGGGTCGAGCAGCACGGGGTCGGGTGCGCGCTCGCCGTCGTGGAGCGGTTGGTCGGAGCGGTATTGGCGCGTGTCGAGGACGTGAAACGACGCGAGCCGGCCGTAATGCAGCCGGCGGTAAAGCAACATGTCCGGGCCGCGTGGCAGCGCGCTGCGGCGGAGCGGCATGTGTTCGTAGTAGGCTTGGTAAGCCGCGGCACGGCGCAGGAGGAACTCCGCGGAAGTGAAGACGCCGGGTTTCGCGAACTGGTCGTTCGCGTAGTTGTTGCTTACCTCATGGTCGTCCCACGTGACGATCCATGGTGCCATGGCGTGCGCGGCCTGCAGGGCCGGGTCGGTCTTGTAGAGCGCGTAACGGGCGCGGTAATCGTCAACCGAGAATATTTCCTTCTGTCCGTGCGGCCGGACGGCGCGGTCGTCGTCACCTTTTTCGTAGATATAATCGCCGAGGTGGACAACGAGATCGAGGTCTTCGCGCGCGAGGTGCTCGAACGCCGTGTAGTAACCGATCTCGTATTTCTGGCAGGAAACGAACGCGAAGCGCAGACGATCCGGAAGAGCGTCCGGCGGCGGGAGTGTGCGCGTGCGGCCAACGGGACTCGTCTCGCCGCCGGCGCGGAAGCGATACCAATACCAGCGCTCCGCGCGCAGGCCCGCGACTTCGACGTGCACCGAGTGCGCCCACGCCGGATCGGCAGTCGCGGTGCCGCGTTGGACGACGCGGGACATCGCTTCGTCCTCCGCGATTTCCCAGTGCACCTCGACCGGCTCGGCGGGCATGCCGCCGCCCGCTTCGAGCGGACGTGGCGCGAGGCGCGTCCACAACACCATGCCGTCCGGCGCGGGATCCCCGGAGGCGACGCCGAGCGTGAACAGTCCGCCCGGCACGCGCGTCGCAGTGAGGGCCCGCAACCGTGGCGACAATAATGCCGCCGCGGCGAACGACGCCGTGCCGACAAGGAACGAGCGTCGGGTGATCGTGTTCGCGCCGGCCAGCGGGTAAAGCGGCGGGGGCACGCGCGGGATCAGAGGTTGAAGTTGATGCCGATGTTCGCGTTCCAGGAATAGATTTCGAGACTGGCCGGACGCGACGGGTAGCCCTGAAATTCCTTCAGCGGCTCGGAATCGATGTTGAGGAACTCGGCGAAGATGCGCACGCGCGGGTGGATGCGGTAGCTGATCTTGGCGTCGATCACCTTGCGCTCGTCGAGGTAGGCGTCCTCGTCGGCGTTGACGCCGACGGAGGAGAGATACTCACTGTTGAACGCGTAGGCGACGCGCGCCTCGATGCCGTATTTCTCGTAAACGAGCGCGATGTTGCCGACTTCGTCGGACTGCTTGAAGAACGGCACTTCGCCGGCGCGACCGGGAATCGTGGCGGACGAATCGGTGATCGTGTAGTTGAGGTTCACGCCGAGGCCGTCGAACGGCGCAGGCAGCCGGTTGAAAAACTGCTGGTAGTTGAACTCCACGCCGGTGATGTGGCCCTTGTCCGCGTTCTCCGGGCGGGAAATGGAGAGGGTGGAGTAATTCCGGCCGTTGTAGGTCGTGTTGTTGAGCGTGTAGCGGTTGTTATAGACGGGATTTTCGATGACCTTGTGGAATACGCCGACCGCGAGGATGCCCGCGTTCTTCAGGTAGTATTCCGCGGAGAAATCGAAGTTCATCGACTCATACGGCTTCAGACCGGGGTTGCCGCCGGAGAGGCTGCCTTGGAAAACGCCGCCGCCGAGGTCGATGTCGTCGAGGACGTTTCGCGGCGCGAGATCGGTGTAGTTGGTGCGGCCGTAGGTGTTGGTCCACGCGGCGCGCAGGGCGAGCCGGTCGGTCGGGCGGAGCGTGTAGTGCAGACCGGGGAGGACTTGGGTGTAGCTGTGCTCGACGTCGAGCCGGGTGCGCGTGCCGTTGCGATTCTCGAATGCGGCGAAGTTCGACGATGTGCGCTCCACGCGCAGACCTCCGAGCAGTGTCGATTGCGGCGTCATCTGCACGCTCGCCATCGCGTAGCCGGCGAGAACTTCCTCGGTGCCGTCGAAGTCGGCGTTGGCGGAATCGTTCGCCGTGGAATTGGCGTCGAGGACGAAGCGGTTCGGATTGTCCCGGAAATATTGCTGGAGATTGCCGATGTTGATGGTCGGTCCGAAGCGATAGCGGCCGTCCATGAAGTTCGCCGGCTCGGCGCCGGCGAGGCCGGTGGCGGCGAGCGTGAAGAGGTTGGCGGAACCCGACGCCAAGACGTAGTTGGTGTTGTTGCGGTCCTGGGTCTTGTCGCTGTTCAGCAACTTGGCGCCGACTTTCCAGTAACCGGGACGCGAACCGAGCATCATGTCGCGGCGCAGGTCGGCCTGGAGGGTCGTCACGTCCTCCTGCTCATCATCGGTGCGGTAGCGCACGCGGCGGAACGGATACGACGCCGGATCGTAGAACGCGGCGTTCGGCGTGATGATCGGGATGTCGCCTGCCGCGAGATTGTAGCTGTTCGGAAACGCGCCGGCGGCGGAGCGGAATTCCCAATCGACACGGCGTGGCGTCTTGCGCTGTCCCGTGCTCACGCCGGCCTGCCACTCAAGTTGATAATCGGAGGCGAGCTGGTGTTTGCCGCCGACGGACGCGGCGTCGATGATGCCGTGCTGCCGGTAGTCGCGGAATTCCTTTGTCGCGCGGCCTTGGCTGTTCGTGCCGCTGGTGGCGGTTTGATTCGTGAGCGTGCCGAGGCGGAAGTTGTAACCGGTTTTTTGACGGCCTTCCTCATCGGTGAACTCGTTGTGATTCACGCGCACGTAGAGCTGGTGATCGGCGGACGGGCGGAATTCCAATCCGACATTCGCGCCGAGACGCTCGCGCTCGACGTGGTAGTCGAACGACTCCTGCGTGTCGGGCGTGAAGAATCCATTGATCGACGTGTAGTTGACTTGGTCGGACGTCTGCGAGGCGAACTCCTTGAACGAATAGCTCACGCCGCCGATGACGCCCCAGCGCTTGTTCGCGTCGAGCACGCGGCCGTAGGTGGCGCTCGCGCCGTGCCAGCCCCAGCGGCCCGCGAAATCGTTGTAGCCCTTGCTCAGCGAACCGATGAGGAAGGCCTCGTCGCGATCGAACGGGCTTTGCGTGACGATGTTGATCGAGCCACCGATGGCGTTGCCGTCGAGGTCGGGCGTGACGGCCTTCACCACTTCGAGACGCGAGATCAGGTCGGCCGGCACGGAATCCATCGCGAGGCCGCGGCGACCTTGCTCGGCGGGCGAGCCGATGGACTGGCCGTTGAGCGTGACGTTGTTCAACGCTGCATCGATGCCACGCACGACGACGAAGCGGCCTTCGCCTTGGTCGATTTCGAGCGAGACGCCCGGCACGCGGCGGAGCGCTTCGGCGGCGTTGCCATCGGGAAACTTGCCCACGGCGTCGGCCGAGACGGCATCCATGATGTTATCGGCCGCGCGCTTTTGTTGGAGCGCACGGGCCTGGCCTTCGCGCGTGCCCTCGACCTTGAAGTCGGCGAGCTTGACGACTTCGGTGCCGAGCGAGAAATCCGCGCGCGTTTCCGCCGCATCGGTCACCGTGACCGTTTGGCGAACGTCGTCGTAGCCAAGGTAGGACGCGACGAGCGTGTAGGTGCCGGCGGGGACGTTCGCGAAGGCAAAGTGGCCGTCCGCTTCGGTTCTCACGGTGCGGCCGGTTTCGACGAGGGTGACGTTGGTGCCGAGAAGGTAGCCCTTCGTGTTGGCATCGCGGACACGGCCGACAATATTGGCCGCGGAAGCAGCCACGTGGAGACAGAGAAGTGCGCAAAAGCAGGTCGCAAACGAGCGCATGGAAACACGCATAGCGAGACGGGGTTGGGGTTTACTGCGGGGTAACGCGGGAAACGGAATGGGAAGAATTCTTCCCATGTCAATTCCCAATGTCTTTGCCACTCTGACGACGCTTTTTTCCATAGAATGCCAATTTGTAGCGAGTTATGACTTCCAATGAAGCAGACACCGCAAATGCGATGCCGGCCTGGGAAGCGCTATTCTAAGGAGATAGGTTACAAACCGACGGCGAATCGGTGACAGTTCGGCAACGTTCGGGCCGGCAAACGCGCGGCTTACGGCGCGCTGAGCTGCAGTGAGGTCGTGTGATCGACCGGGACCGCCGACAAATCCGCCAAACCCAGCATCTGGCCGGCAAACAAAACCAAGAACCGTTCGGGATAAGGCGTGAGTTTCAGCTCCACGCAATGGCCGGCAAACGCGCGGCCGACATGCACGAGCCGCCGCTGAAAAGTGAAGATTCCCTTCTCCGACACCAGCCGCACCTCGGCTTCCGGTGCATAAACCGGCACCGCGGATTCGAGCGGCGCGAGACGCGAGCTCGGACGGTAGAGCGAAATCGGGCTGCGCCGCTGCATCGCCTCCTGCTTGCCGCCGAAGTTGTGCTGATCGCGCCATTGCCCCAGCGCGGTCTGCGCGGCGGCCAGTGACAACTTGGTTGCGGCACGCGCGAATTCTGCGAGCGGATCCGCCGCCAGCGCGCGCTCGGCCAGCGGCGCGCGCTGGTAGGGCGCAAGCGCCGCGAGCCGCGCCGCCAAACGCTGTTGCTCGGAGGCTGCCTCGCCGTCGCGGTCCGCGAACGAAAACTCCACCACTACCCCGGCCTGCATGAGCCACACCGTGAGAGGCGAATGCCAACGGGATGGCGCCGCGGCCCGCAACTCACTCGGGCCGGGAAAACGCACGCGCCACGGGAGGCCCTGCCGCTGGACGAGTTCGCCTAACAACGTCGCGAGCGCTTCGTCGCGCCGCGTCGTGAGCAACGCCGCGCCGACCCAGTAATCCGTGGTCTCGTCGCGCACGACGACGGGCTGCGCGACGCCGCCGTCGGCGAGAAAAAATTCCGGCCCCGTCTGCACCACCCAGCGATAATTCGGCTCGAAGCGCTGGGCGTCCGGCCCGAGTGCTTGCAGCCGAGCGGCCGCGGCATCGCGCTGGCGTTTCAGAATCAGATCGATCGTGCTCGGCGCCGGCAGCGGAGAAATCCCGGCGTCTGCCAGCGCGGCTTGGATACGCGCCGAACTCCATTCAGGATTTTCGCGGCGCGCCGCGAGCACGGCGTCAACGATCGCGTCGGGCGTGCGGCGTGGGCTGGATTTCGGTCGACGGCTCTGCTGTTGGAGACCAGCGATACCGGCGGCACGAAAGCGGTTCAGCCACTTGTAACCCGTCTTGCGACTGACCCCGAAGCGCGCGCAAAGCGCCGCGAAGGACTCTTCGCGCTTCTCTGCGAGCTCGACAAATTCGCGCCACACAGGCGGCACGCTTCCCCGCCCGCGCACGTTCTGTCAAGCCGACTCTAATTCATCCCCGCGTGGCCGAACTCGGAAACGGCGTGTGCGTTTCGCGTTTCAGTTCGCGCGTCATGAGCGCGTGGAGCGCTTCAGCAGGCTTCTTGCCGGCGTAAAGAATCGAGTGCACCTCGGTCATGATCGGCGCGGTAATTCCCTTTTGCAGACAAAGTCCGTGAAATGCGTCCGCCGAGCGGTGCCCCTCGACCACGGTTTTACGCCCGGCCATGAGTTCCTCGACAGTTTTGCCCTCGCCGATGCGCTGGCCGAACTCGCGATTGCGGCTCCAGGGACCGTGACAGGTGGCGACCAGATCGCCAAAGCCGGAGAGCCCGTAAAATGTTTCCTTCTTCGCGCCGAGCGCCTCGCCAACGCGCACCATCTCGGTGAGCGAGCGGGTGAGCAGCGCGGCCTTGGCGTTGTCGCCGAGTTTGAGGCCGTCGCAAAAACCCGCCGCGATCGCGTAAATGTTTTTCAGGCACGCGCCGTATTCGGCGCCGGGCAGATCATCGCTCGTGTAGATGCGCAGCGTTGTGCCGCTCATCGCCGACTGCACCCGGTCAACGAAAGCCTCGGGACGCTTCACTGCGAGGACCATGGCGGCCGGCAAGCCGCGGGCAACTTCAGCAGCGTTGGTTGGGCCGGTAAGCGTCGCGACATTCACTCCAGGGAGAATTTGCTCCATCACCTCGCTCGGACGCAGGTGCGTGCCGATTTCGAGGCCTTTGACGAGGCTGATGAACAACCGAAGCCGGTCCGCGTCGGCGAGGACGGCCTTCATCTGTCCACACCACTCGCGCAGCGCATGAGACGGGCTGGCGACGAGCGCGACGTCGGTCTCGAGCAGCGCCGCACGGAGATCCGACGTCACGGCGAGATTTTCCGGCAATTTGATCCCAGGCAGGTAGTCGCGATTCTCCCGCGCGAGCTGCATCGCCACCGCGTGTTCGGGCCGGCGGGTGACCAGCATGGTGCGCTGATTTTTGCGCGCGAGGTGCGCCGCCACCGCCGTGCCCCAGGCGCCGGCGCCGATGACGGCGAATCGAACTGAGTTTTCTTCTGGCACGCGGGGTGAATTCAACGCTGGAGGAAACCGGGAATCTTCTCGCCGGCGACCATACTGTCGAACGACTCCCGGGCGTTGACCAGCTCGAAGCGGTTGCCGGACACGAGCACTTCCGCGGGCATCGCGCGGGTGTTGTAGCGGCTGGCCATGGTGTAGCCGTAGGCGCCGGCGCTCATGAACGCCACGAGTTCGCCCTCGCCGACCTCCTGCATCACGCGATCCTTGGCGAAGCAATCGCCGCTCTCGCAGACCGGCCCGACAATGTCGGCCTTCAGCGCCGGGCGGGCGGTGTCGCGCACGACCGGCACGAGTTCGTGGTAGGCCTCATACATCGCAGGACGAACGAGGTCGTTCATCGCGGCGTCGAGGATGAGGAATGTCTTCCCCTGGCCGCGCTTCACGTATTCGACGCGCGAGACGAGCACGCCGGCGTTGCCGACAAGGAAGCGGCCCGGCTCAAGGAGGATTCTCAGGCCGAGCGGAGCCAGCAACGGTTTCAGGGCTGACCCGTAGATCTCGGGTGTCAGCGGACGTTC
This sequence comes from Opitutus sp., assembly GCA_013821985.1. GTDB lineage: Bacteria > Verrucomicrobiota > Verrucomicrobiia > Opitutales > Opitutaceae > Didemnitutus. The sequence continues at coordinate 17,970 of PNJQ01000032.1, read as the reverse complement.
TCCCGCGGGCTTCGCGTCCCACCACCCGGCGGAGCCGCTGGCGAGTGCGTCCTGATAGACGATGCCAATGCCGCCACCGACCGAAAAATACTCGATGCCGTAGAGGCGCTTCAGCTCAAGGACGAAGGGCAGCACTTTCTTCACCGCCTCGACGAAGGGGCCGACCTGTGTGAGCTGCGAGCCAATGTGCATTTGCACGCCGCGAATACGGAGGTGCGGGAACTTCGCGGCCGCGGCGTAAGCCTCGGCGGCAAACTTCAGCGGAATGCCGAACTTGTTTTCGCTCTTGCCGGTCGTAATCTTGGCATGCGTCTGCGCATCGACATCGGGATTGATGCGAATGGCAATCGGCGCGATGCGGCCGAGCTGGCCGGCGATGTGGTTGATGCGTTCGAGCTCCGGCTCGCTCTCGACATGAAAGCTGTAAACGCTCGCTTCGAGGCCGCGGCGGATCTCGGCGTCGGTCTTGCCGACCCCGGCGAAGACACTGTCCTGCGCGCGCCCTCCGGCAGCGATGACGCGCTGCAATTCACCGCCGCTGACGAGGTCGAAGGCGGCGCCGAGGTTCGCGAAGTGCCGCACGATGGCCAGGGTCGAGTTCGCCTTCATCGCGTAGCAGATCCGCAGGTCGAGGCCGCTCAGGCTCGCGGCGAGTCGCCGGTAGTTGTCCGCGATGGTTTGGGCGCTGTAAACGTAGGTCGGTGTGCCGTGAAGGGCGGCGATGGCGGAGAGCTCAACACCCTCGCACTGCAGTTTCTGACCGACGTAGGAAAAATGGTGCACGGTAAAGGCGCGATGAAATGCAGGGGAATAGCGAGAAAGCCCTTGAACGAAAGGCCGATTTTCCGATGAGTGTGGGCATGCGACGCGCGTTAAGCCAGCTCTGGCACAGTCTGCCGACCCTGACGGGCCGGAAACTGGACCGGCGGCTCAAGTCGACCAGCACGCGCCGGGCGCAATTCGTAAGCTTCCTCGAGTCGAGCGGCTACCGCACACACGACGTCGATGCCTACGAACGCAGCCTGCGCCGCCGCCGTGCCGCAAAAGCGGTCCTGGTCTGGGCCACGGCGTTTGCGGTCGCGTGGGTCGTTCTCGAGAGCGCGCGGGCGGTCTCGATGTTCTGATTTGATCCGTCCGGACCAAACGTGGTCCGGGCGCGAGTCCTGCCGGTCGGCGTTGACGAGGTCGGGCGTAACGTTTGCATCCCCGCATGCTTTCCGCCCACGCCTCCGGAAACCGTTCGTTGTTTCAACGGTTCCTCACCGTCATTGAGCGCATCGGCAACACCCTGCCGAACCCGACGACGCTCTTCGCAATCCTCGCCGCCGTCATCGTCCTCGCCTCGTGGTTTTTCAGCCGCATGGGCGTGAGTGTCGTCCATCCGGCGACCGGGCAGACCATAGCGGTGGTCAACCTGATGAACATCGAGGGCGTGCAACGCATGCTCGCGGCTCTCGTGCCCAATTTCGTGGCGTTCCCGCCGCTCGGCACCGTGCTGGCGTGTCTCGTCGGCATCGCGGTGGCGGAGCGCAGCGGGCTCGTGACCGCCGTGTTGCGCATGATCGTGCTGGCGGCACCAAAGCGCTGGCTGACTTCGATCGTGATTTTCGGCGGCATCCTGTCGCACTCGGGCGCGGACGTCGGCTACGTTCTCTTCATTCCGCTTGGAGCGGCGATCTTTCATACCGCCGGGCGCCATCCGCTCGCGGGTCTGGCGGCGGCGTTCGCCGGCGTGTCAGGCGGCTTTTCCGCCAATCTCGTGCTCGGCACGATCGACGTGCTGCTCGCCGGTCTGACACAGGCGGCCGCGGGTGTCGTGCGGCCGGGCATGGTCGTCCACGCGACGGCCAACTGGTTTTTCCTCATCGCCGCCACGTTTCTCATCACGGGGGTCGGCACCTGGGTGACGCATCGCATCGTCGAGCCGCGCCTCGGCAAATACGAAGGCACGGCGCCGCGCGAGGAGATGACCCCGCTCAGCGCCGCCGAGAAACGCGGGTTGCGTTGGACGCTGATCGCCATCCTCGGCGTGTGCGCGCTCATCCTCTGGGGCGTGCTGCCAAGGGACGGATTCCTCATCGACGCGGCGCAGCGCAACGCCGAACTCGGCCAGCGCGTGCTGACCTCCTATTTGATGCGCGGGCTGATATTCTTCATCTTCCTCTTTGGCTTGGTCTCGGGCCTGGCGTATGGCTTCGGCGCGGGAACGCTGAAAAACGACAACGACGTGGTGCGCGGCATGGACGCGTCGATTTCGACGATGGGCTCCTATATCGTGATGGCGTTTTTCGCGGCGCAATTCCTCGCCTATTTCAACTGGACCAATCTCGGCACGGTCATGGCCGTCAAGGGTGCCGAGGGCATCAAGGCGCTGAACCTGCAGGACAGCCCGATCCTGCTCATGGTGGCGCTCGTGTTCTTCACTGCCGCGATCAATCTCGTCATCGGCAGCGCCTCGGCGAAATGGGCGCTGCTGGCGCCGATCTTTGTGCCGATGTTCATGCTGCTCGGCTACACGCCCGAACTGGTGCAAGGCGCTTATCGCGTGGGCGACAGCTGCACGAACATCGTGACGCCGCTGATGCAGTATTTCCCGCTGATCCTTTCGTTCGCGGGGCGCTACGTGCCGAATACCGGCATCGGCACCATGATTGCCACGATGATGCCCTACTCGATCGCGTTCCTCATCGGCTGGACGATCATGCTCATCGCGTGGATTGCGCTCGGCATCCCGATGGGGCCGGGCGCGGGTCTTTACCTGGCGAATTAATTTCGGCCGAGCCAAGGCCGGGGCCCGCCGTCTCCCGTTCGAAGCCGACCTGCATTCGTTTCTCCGACGCATCTCAACTTCATCGTTCATGAAATCCTCCTCCATCGCACCGGTGTCCGCTTCGTTTTTCCAGCGTTTTCTCAACGGCGTGGAGCGCGCCGGCAACGCGTTGCCACATCCGGCGACGCTGTTTGCCGGACTCGCGGTGCTGGTCGTGATCCTATCGGGCGTGTTGCACGCCGCCGAGGTCGCGGTGACTCATCCCGCCACGGGCAAAGCGGTGGGCGTGGTCAACCTGCTGTCGATCGAAGGCCTGCACCGGATGATTCTCGAGGCCGTGCGGAACTTCCTCAATTATCCGCCGCTCGGTATTTCGCTCACGTGTCTGCTCGGCATCGGCATCGCGGAATACTCCGGCCTGATGGGCGCGATGCTCCGGCTCGTCGTCCTCGCTTCACCGCGAAGGCTGATCACGCCGATGGTGGTGTTCGCGGCAGTGATGTCGAACGCCGGCAGCGAAGTTGGCTATGTGCTGCTCATCCCGCTCGCCGCCGCGCTTTACCATGCGCTGGGGCGGCATCCGTTTCTCGGACTCGCGGCGGCCTTCGCGGGCGTTTCCGGCGGTTACAGCGCGAACCTGCTCGTCGGCTCGGTGGACGTGCTGCTCGCCGGTCTCACGGAAGCGGCCGCCCAGATCGTCGATCCCGGCTACAAGGTCGCCGCGACGGCGAACTACTATTTCATGGTCGCCTCCACGTTTTTCATCACCGCGGCGGGCACTTGGGTGACCGAGAAGATTGTCGCGCCGCGGCTCGGTGATTATTCCGGCGACGCAACGCGTGAGGAACTGAAGCCGCTGTCGCGGGAGGAGAAGCGCGGGCTGTGGGCGGCGCTGGTCACCGTGCTCGTCTTGATCGCGATTGTCTTGTGGGGCGTGTTGCCGGCCGGCGGCTTTTTGATGGATCCCCGGCACCCGGACTTCAAGGACTCGATCCTCATGCGCGGCTTGGTGACATTCATTTTTATCTTCGGCCTGCTGCCGGGCGTCGCCTATGGCATTGCCGCCGGCACGATTAAGAACGACCACCACATCGCGGCCGGCATGACGCAGACGATGAAGTCGATGGCGTCGTTCATCGTCCTGGCATTTTTTGCGGCGCAGTTCATCTCGTATTTCAACTGGACGAATCTCGGCATCATCACCGCGGTCAGCGGAGCTGATTTCATCCAAAAACTCGGTCTGCAGGACATGCCCATCGTGTTGATGATCGCCGTGATCATCTTCGCGGGCACGGTGAACATTCTCATCTCGAGCGCTTCGGCGAAGTGGGCGCTGCTCGCTCCGGTGTTCGTGCCGATGTTCATGCTGCTCGGCTATTCGCCCGAACTGGTGCAAGGCGCGTTTCGCGTGGGGGACAGCGTGACGAACATCATTACTCCCCTGCTCAGCTACTTCCCGCTGATCCTCACCTTCGCCCACAAATACGATCCGAAGGCCGGCATCGGCACGTTGATCGCGACAATGCTGCCCTACACTTTCACGTTCGTGATCGCGTGGACGATCGTGCTCATCGCGTGGATCATGCTCGGCGTTCCGATGGGTCCCGACGCCCCGCTCTTCCTCGCAAAGTAGGTTGCGTGGCAGGGTGCGCCGCGCTTGGTTGCCGCCGTGCACATCGACCAGGACTTGTATCCGTGGATCTCGGTCGCAGCTCTCGTCTGGGGGCTGCTCGACTGTTTTTTCGGCTACAAGATTTTCAAGGTCACTGTCGCCGTCCTCGGCGCCGTGATCGGCGCGCTGCTCGGCCAACTGGCGGCGCAGACCGCGGGCTTGGCGGGCGGCGCGGAGCTGGCCGGCGTGTTCATCGGCGCATTGCTCGGCGCGGGATTGGCGTTCCTGCTGTATCTCGCCGCGGTGTTCATCGCGGGCTTCGGCTTTGGCGCAACGCTCGCGATGCTGTTGCTCGCGCACTTCAATCACGGCGTGGCGCTGCTCGCCTCGGTCGTGGTCGGCGTGATCGGCGGTTTCGTGGCGGTGAAGCTGCAGAAAGTTCTCATCGTTCTCGCGACGGCGCTGCTCGGCTCGTTCCGCGCAATCCTGGCGCTGACGTATTTCACGAGCCAGATCGACTGGTTGTTTTATTTTCAGCAGCCGCAGAACCTGCCTGCTCTGATCGACAACAATACCTGGCTGTTTCCCGCCGTCCTCGTCCTCGCCGCGGTCGGCGCCATCGCACAATTCGAAATCGCCGGCGGCAAGAGCGGCGGCGGAAAGAAAAGAAAGGCCGGAAAAGAGGACGCAGAGTAAACCTTGCCGCATCGACCCCCCGCTTCACACTCCCCTCCTCGATGAAAAACTTTCTCCTCTCTCTGTGCTGCCTCGGTGCGTTGCTCGTCGCCGGTTGCAGCAACACCTCGGCCGGCATGGCGGGCCTCGCGATCGAACTGCAATCGGTCGAGCGCCAGAGCGACGGCTCGGCCGTGGCCACCGTGCGCCTCGTGAACCCCAACACTGTTTCCTACAATGTCGCGAGTGCGACGCATCAAATTTATCTCGGCGATCGCGCCGTCGGCACGCTCGAGATCACCAAGCCGATGGGTCTGCCGTCGCAGACGGTCGGATTGCACACCGGCGCGCTCAAACTGGAAAAGAGCGCGACGCTGTCCGGTGGCAGCACGTCGTATCGTTTGGAGTCGCGGCTCGTGCTCGTGCTCTGGGGAGATCGCAACGAGACCTCGAAGCTCTCGGCGCGCGGCACGGTGGAAGTGAAATAAAAAGGCGGCACCGGGTTGCCCCGGCGCCGCCGCCCGAAATCCGTTCGCCCTCAGGCGGCAAGCCGGCCGGCTTGCTTCTCGATGTGACGGACACCGAGAGATGCCGGAAGGCGGATGGGCCGGGCAAGGGTCAGGCTCCGCACCGGACGCGAGTATTGCTCAAGCGTCCAGGCGACGAGACCGGTGACGAAGAGGACGGAGATAAAATCGGCGGCGTCGAAGGCACGACCGCTCGCAGAGGAAACGAGACTCAGGAGAGTCGCGGCGAGGAGGGAGAAAAGAGCGGTTTTCATAGGAGGATCAGGTTGATGTCGGAAGAACCCGCGAGGCCGCGCGAAAGTTGCAGAATCGCACAAGTGCCGGGGCCGCAGGTCGCTGACCGCGGACAGCCGGCAAGCGCGCTGGATAAATGGGCGATCGGTGAGCCGGGATTTGCATCGAATTCGTCGCACGCTTTCCCAAACTCGGGACCGCATTGGTCCAACGCCAAACCAACATGAACGCAATGTCTTCGACGATGCTATCGGTGGCGGTTCTGGCGGCGTGGAGTCTGGCTCCCCAGGCGACGGCCAACGAAGTTTCACGGCCCCCGGCAGCGTTCAGTGTCCTCGTTGTTCCCACCGTCCAACATGCGCACGACGATATTTGGGCGCGCACGCCGAATGGCCGCGGCCCGGCGACGGCCGGCGTGGGCACGGTGTTGCGCGGACAACCTGTGCACGTGCTCGTCTTCACAACGGGATTTGCATTGAGCGGCGACGGTTTCGCGGAGGCGAGTTACCGCGTCCGTTCCATTCGCCCGGACGGCTCGCCGGGAGCGGCCAGCGACGAACTGCGACTCATTCCGCGCCTCGCCCTCGGCAATGCGCAGCAAGTGCGCAAAGCCGCCGACTACATCGGTTGGGTGGCGGAAAAAGAGGACGCCCTGGGCGAGTGGACGATCAAGGTGGAAGCGACGGACAAAGTCAGCGGCGCTACGGCGCAGCACGCGGTGAAGTTCAACGTGGTCGATAACGAAATTCTCGCCGCACCCCTGCCGGCGGACACGGAAATCGGACAATGGCTCATGCGCTACCATCTTCGTCCGGTGCCGCATGAGTTGCTCGCGGCCTTTCGGCATGTCGCCGCCCAGCCCCCGTCAAATCGCAAACCGAGACCTGACCACGAAGACGGCGCCTGGCTCGGCTTCGTCGAACAGGTCCTGGCGGACAACGCGTGGCTGCTGCCGCATTTTGTGGCGCGACTCGAACACGCCATGGGACGGGAGCGCGAATTGCTGGCCGTCGCACTCGCCTACGCCAAGCGCGACGATCCTAAATTTATCGCCGAGCTTCCTGTCTCTATCCGCGCCGGCGTCGCGGCTCACGCCCCCACGGTCTGGCCCACGGCCGCAGTCGGACCACTCACTCCTTCTTATCTCGACGTGCTGTGGGGACGCTTTTTCGCCTCGGCCCGCTTTGCTCCGTTGCACGAGCTGACTGGCTTTCTTGCGTTTCACCCGTTCAAGGACGCGCTCGATGATTACGGAAAATCCGACCCCAAGCCGTTTCCCATTCCGAGCGACGCCTACAAATCCGCCACGTTCCGAGCGGCCGTGTGGTCGCTGCGAAGCAACATCGAGCAACACAAAACCGTGCGAGATTACTGCGAAGGAATTCTGATCCGCAAGGAACTGCCCGAGGATCAACTCCCCTGGCTCGGCGCGATGTTCAATGCCGCAGTCAAGCGCCCGAGCTCCTTGAAGTAACCGGCGTGCGGAGATGAAAAACGGCGCGGATTGCACCGCGCCGCTCCAGAAAAATTAAACTGGGGCCCACTCAGCCGGCACCGCCGCCGGCGGCGTTGGAGACAGGCTTGAACTTCGTCTTCACAAGCGCGCGGACGTATTCGCGATTCAGGCGCGCGATGAAGTCGTGCGAGATGAGCTTGGGGCACACGGCGCTGCACTCGTATTGATTCGTGCAGTTGCCGAAGCCGAGCGCATCCATTGTCGAGACCATGTTGAGCACGCGGCGTTCGCGTTCGGGCTGGCCTTGCGGGAGCAGCGAGAACTGCGAAACCTTGGCGGCGACGAAGAGCATCGCGCTGGCGTTCTTGCACGCCGCGACGCACGCGCCGCATTGGATGCATTGCGCGGCGTCCATCGCGAGGTCGGCGTCTTCCTTCGGCACGGGAATGCTGTTCGCATCCGGCGCGGCGCCGGTGCGGACGGAGATGAAGCCGCCCGCCTGCTGAATCTTGTCGAACGCGGAACGGTCGGTGATCAGGTCCTTCTGCACCGGGAACGAGTGCGCGCGGAACGGCTCGACGACGATGACGTCGCCTTCCTGGAAGCTGCGCATGTAGGTCTGGCAGGTCGCGATGCCGCGGCCGGGACCGTGCGGCTTGCCGTTGATCGTGCACGAGCAGGTGCCGCAGATGCCTTCGCGACAGTCGTGCGCGAACGCGATCGGGTCCTCGCCTTGGCGCGTGAGCGTGTCGTTCACGACGTCGAGCAGCTCGAGGAACGACATGTCGGGATTCACGTCCTTCGCCGGGTAGTCGACGAACTGGCCCGGGCTCTTGGCATCGGGCTGGCGCCAGACGCGGAGGGTGACGTTGAAGAGTTTCTTGGAGGCGGGTGCGTGTGCGACCATGGGAATCAGCCTTTGGATTTCGCGGAGCGGGTTTTCTTGAGAGTGGTGTGAAAGCCGATCTCACGGGCGGGATCGGAGAGCGGTTCGGGCGACATCAATTCGCGGATGGCGTCGAAGACGGCTTTGAATTGCGCGTCGTATTTTTTCTCGAGCGTGCTGAGTTTGCGCGCGAGGTCGGCGTGGCCGGCGATCATCTGCCGCAGACGCACAAACGTGCGCATGATCTCGATGTTCACGGCGACGGCGCGAGGGCTGCGGAGAACGCTGGAGAGCATGGCGACGCCTTGTTCGGTGAAGGCTCTCATCACTTTGCGGCGGCCACCTTTGCCGGGGGCAGAGCCCTTTGATATCACAGATTGTGATATCAGAATGTCGCTATGAACCAACGATTTGAGGTATTTTTCCTCACTTGAGGTCACAAATTGTGACCTCAAGATCTGGACGATTTCGCGGTCGGTTACCTCGAACATAAAGTCCGACGGGAACCTCGCGGGGTTGCGCTTCACGGCCTGGTTCAACGCAGCCGTCGTAACCTCGTAGAGCTCTGCGAGGTGCATGTCCAAGATCACCTTCTCGCCTCGCAGCAACAGGACGCGGCGCTCAATTCGCTCGGTAGGAAGGAGGGCGGCGTTCATGTGATTAGGTGAGGATGTCCCAAGTTGGGATATGCTCGGACAACGAGGCAGCGCGGTTCGCTTACTTGTAAGACCGCACGCTCATCTTCGTGAACTCGTAGTTGAGCGCCTCGGTGTTGCGGAGCGGGGCCTGGCCTTCGCCTTGGAACTCCCAGGCGGCAACGTGGCCGAACTTCTCGTCGTCACGTTTGCACTCGCCGTCGGGGTATTGGTATTCCTCGCGGAAGTGGCCGCCGCAGCTCTCCTCGCGCGTCAGCGCGTCGAGGCACATGAGCTCGCCGAGTTCGAGGAAGTCGGCGACGCGGCCGGCTTGCTCCAGCGACTGGTTGATCGAATCGGCCGAGCCGGGAACTTTGACGCTGGCCCAGAATTCCTCGCGCAGTGCGGGGATTTCCTTGAGCGCCTTTTCGAGCGACTGCTTGGTGCGCGCCATGCCGCAGCCGGCCCACATGATCTTGCCGAGGCGGCGATGGAAGTGGCTGACGGGTTCCTTGCCGTTGATGGAGAGGAAACGCTTCGTCATCGCGGTGATGTTGTCCTCGGCCTGCTTGAACGCCGCAGCGTCGGTGCTCGGACGCGAGCCTGGCTTCTGACCCGCGAGATAATCGCCGATTGTGTAAGGAATGACGAAGTAGCCGTCCGCGAGGCCCTGCATCAGCGCGGAGGCGCCGAGGCGATTCGCGCCGTGGTCGGAGAAGTTGGCTTCGCCGAGGACGAAGAGGCCCGGGATGTTGGACATCAGGTTATAGTCCACCCAGAGGCCGCCCATCGTGTAGTGCACCGCGGGGAAAATCCGCATCGGCGTCTGGTAGGCGTTCTCGTTCGTGATCTCGTGATAGATGTCGAAGAGGTTGCCGTAGCGTTCGCGCACGCCGGCTTCGCCGAGGCGTTTGATCGCGTCGGAGAAATCGAGGTAAACGCCGAGGCCGGACTCGCCGACGCCGCGGCCTTCGTCGCACATGCGCATCGCAGCGCGCGAGGAAACGTCGCGCGGGGCGAGATTGCCGAAGCTCGGGTAGATACGCTCCAGATAGTAATCGCGATCGGCCTCGGGAATCGTGTTCGGATCCTTCTTCGCGTCCTCGGCCTTCTTCGGCACCCAGATGCGGCCGTCGTTGCGCAGGGATTCGGACATGAGCGTGAGCTTCGACTGATAGTCGCCGCTCACGGGAATGCACGTCGGGTGGATCTGCGTGTAGCACGGGTTACCGAAGCAGGCGCCGCGCTTGTAGGCGCGCCAGATCGCGGTGGCGTTCGAATTGCGCGCGTAGGTCGAGAGATTGAAGACGTTGCCGTAGCCGCCCGTGGCGAGAATCACGGCGTCCGCGCTGTGACGCGAGATCGCGCCCGTGATCAGATCGCGCACGATGATGCCCTTCGCGTGTCCATCGACGAGGACGAGGTCGAGCATCTCGGAATTCGTGTGCAGCTCAACACCGCCCGCCCCGACCATTTTCATCAGGGCGCTGTAGGCCCCGAGGAGGAGCTGCTGGCCAGTCTGGCCGCGGGCGTAGAAAGTGCGGGAAACCTGCGCGCCACCGAACGAGCGGTTGGCGAGCAAGCCGCCGTATTCGCGGGCGAAGGGCACGCCTTGCGCGGCGCATTGATCGATGATGTTGACGGACACTTCGGCGAGGCGATGGACGTTGGCCTCGCGCGCGCGGTAGTCACCACCCTTGATCGTGTCGTAGAAAAGCCGGTGCACGCTATCGCCGTCGTTCTGGTAATTTTTCGCGGCGTTGATGCCGCCCTGCGCGGCGATCGAGTGCGCGCGGCGCGGGCTGTCATGGAACACGAAGTTCTTCACCTTGTAGCCCAGCTCGGCGAGCGTGGCCGCGGCAGACGAACCGGCGAGGCCGGCGCCGACGACGATGATCTCGTATTTCCGCTTGTTGGCCGGATTGACGAGCTTGATGGACGCCTTGTGATTGCGCCACTTGTCGGCGAGCGGGCCGGAGGGAATCTTGGACTCGAGTTTGGCCATGACGGGAAAGAGTTAGCGTTGGATCAGACCGCTGAGCACCGGCACATAGCCGAGCACGGAGAGCGGGATGAGCGCGTTGAGGAGGAAGTAGGCCCAGCAGTAAATCTTCGCCGTCGTGTCGAGGCCGCGCGTCCAGTTCTCGTTCTTCAATCCAAACGTCTGGAACATCGACGAGATGCCGTGCGCGAGATGATAGGCGAGCAGACCGACCGCCACGATGTAGAACACCGAGACGCCGACGCTGCTGAAGCCCTCGACGACCATGCGGTAAACGTCGCGCACCATCGTGCCGTCCGCGAGGCGATACGTGTGCTCGCTCCACTCCGGGTGCTGCGCGCGAATCGTGAAATGCAGCAGGTGATAAATGATGAACGCCAGCACGACGATGCCGGTGCGGGCCATGACGCGCGAAGCGAGCGTGGCGCGCATCGTCTTCTCCGCGGCGTAGGCGGCGGGACGCGCGGCGCGATTCTCAAGCGTGAGTTGGATCGCAAGCCAGATGTGGATCACGACGCATACGAGCAGGAACGCGCGGATGGCCCACAGAGCGCTGCCCAGCGATTCAAGCAGGTGCCCATAGTGATTGATTTTCTCCGGCGGGAGAAAAATCTGCAGGTTGCCGACCAGGTGTCCCGTGACGAAGCCGAACAAGACCAGTCCGGTTGCCGCCATGAGAAACTTGCGGCCAATGGAGGACGAGAAGAGCGAGCCGAGGAGGTTCATCGCATGTGTGTTGCTGAGCCGACGGCGTGGAGGGGAGGTGCTGCCGACGGCATCGAAAACAACTCGCTCGCGCCCGGGATGTAAAGGCTGCGCCCGAAGGCTTGGGAGGCATAAGGGAGCCTTACCCCCCCGATTCACGGTCCTGCGCCGCGCGCTCGTGCGCGCTCCGACGGCGAGCGCGGCCGCATCAGAACTCGCTTATTTCACCAGCGGCTTCAGCAAAGCGAATTTTCCGCTCGCCGCAGGCTGGATGAATTTCCGGCGAAACAAACTCACGCGCGCGTCCTCGCCGAGCACGGTCGCGATACACTCGCCGACGTCCGCCGGAGCAAGTTCGTCCGCGACGTATTGCAGTTCCCAGCGCTGCTCCGAGACCTGCACGAGGCTCCAGTGCCAGCATTGAAATGCCGCCGGCATCGCCTGATCGATTTCGAACGCGGAAATGACCGCTCCGTCCGGGCGCGTAAACAGGTCCCGCTCGCGTCCGAGGATGCGATAACTGTTCGTCGTGCGGCGCACGATGTCGCCGGTGTGGTAGCGCAGCAGCGGCATCGCGACGCGATCACGCGTCGTGACGTAGATCTGAGACGCGTCGGGATCGGTCGCACGCCACGGGGCGAGTTCGATGAAGGCGTTGGCCTCGATGACGCGCAGATTGTCCTGAAACGCATCGCCGACGAACAAGTAGCCGGCTTCGGTCGAGCCGTAGAGATCGACTTGCTCCGCACCGGGGAACGCCTCGGCGATGCGGCGGCTGTGTTGCACGCTCGCCTTGCCGTAGGTGAGAATGACGGTCTTCACACTCGGCACCTTCACGTGCCGCTTGTGCAATGCGCGCGCGAGCAGCGAGAGATAAACCGGTTCGCCCTCGACCACCTCGGGTTGCACGGCCTGCAATTCGCGCACGATGCGTTCCCACTCGCCTTCCGGGAACGCAAACGGATCGCTCGAGAGATTCAGATACACCGTCCCGTCAAAATAGCGGTGCGGGAAAGGATGGTCCTCGTAGGGGCAGAGATTGCTCGAGCAGCCCACCGGCGCGAGGACGCACTTGCGATACGGGCGATCGACGTAGCGCGCGAGACCGGGATGCGCGAGGTAGGCGCGGCGCGTCTGCTCGTTCCACCAGCCTTCCTCCATCACGACGGTCATCGGGCCGCTCGTCGTGCCCGAGGTGTGTTCGTATTCGAATTTTTTCTGCGCAAAGCCGCGCTCAATTTCGTCGTAGTCCGCAAAGAACGCCGTGTGCCCGCGCTGCACGATCTCCTGCTTGGTCAGCAGGGGAATCTCGCGGTAGCACGACCACTGCAGCGGCTCCCGATGCAGCGGAAAGCGCTGCGGGTAAAGCGGGCTGCGCGCATAAATCGCACGAATTTCCGCCTCGAGGGGCGCGGGCACACGCTCGCGCGTGAGCGCACCGAGGGTTTCGGGCGCGTTGGCAAAAGCGGGCGGGGACTCGGCGATTTCCATGCGGCTGGGGGAGTAAATGTGGGGGGCAGGCAATGTCAAACGACCCGCCGAGAATACCGGTTCGACGCCCGAGGCGCAGGTGGGTGACCGCCCCAGACAATTGCGGGTCACGCCCGGGCTGCTCGTCTGATCCGCTCCCAATGCGGCCGAAACAGAAGCAACGCGTTGAGCACCATCGCGTGCGTGATCTCGCCCTGGTAGGCGCGGGCGTAAACCTCCTCCACGGGCAGCGTGAAGATTTCGAACTCCTCGTCTCGATCCCATTTGAGGGCCGCCGAGCGCGTCGCATTTTCAATCAGCACGAGATGGCAGCGATTCGTCTGCATTGCGGGATTCGGATGCACGAAGCCGAGTGGCTGCGGCGCGAGCGGACCGACGAAGCCGGTTTCCTCCTGCAACTCGCGTGCGCCGGTCGTCGCCGGATCTTCGCCGGGGTCCATCACACCACCGGGAATCTCGAGCGACAGGTCGTTGGTGCCGAAACGAAATTGGCGCACGAGCACGAGTTCGTGCTGCGGCGTGAGCGCGAGGACGTTCACCCAGTCGGGCGGGTTGATGAGAAAAAAATCGCGCGGCTCCGGACGGTTGGGATGCTGAAAATCGACGCTCGCCACATCGAAGATGCGCGTCGTCAGCAGCGGACGGGATCCCAATTTCTTCCAACGCGGCGGGGGTTGCGACAGGCTCATGCACGCACGCTCGCGCAGCGGCGCGGGAATTTCCACGCCGGAATTTCAGTTCGAAGCGCAGGTGCCGCCGCGACGAAGCGGTGGCTTTTCGCCATTGCCGGGAACACACGGACGGAAATGCCCCCAAACGCGTTTCATCGCTCTTCCGTGCGTTAGCCGGGCGAACCTGTGCCATCCGCAGCTAATTCAAGCCGGCTGCACGCGGCACGCGCCTCATCCGCGCATCGGCAACATCACGCACGGGCACGCCGCTGAACATTGCGCGCAAATGCAGGCGCGGGCAATGCGGCGAGTGGAGGGTTTTCTTGCCACGGATTAGACGGATTTCGACGGATAAGATGGAGTCGGTTATCCGGGTTTCTCTGGAGCCTCCGCGTGAAAAGAACGCGCGCGGGCAGCGAGCGCTTCCCTCGCCACGCGATGGACAAGACACCACACACGAGCGACGCGCTTCCACAAAAAAGCCCCCGCTGGCGCGGAGGCTGATTGCGAAAGGTATCGTAAGATTTAGCGGCCCGCGGGCAGCTTGATCTTCTGGCCGACGCGGAGGCGGTTCGGTTCGAGGCCGGGATTCTCGGAGAGGATCGAATCGACGCTGGTGCCGAACTTGCGCGCGATCTTGCTCGGCGTGTCGCCCGCAGCGACGGTGTAGGTGCCGTCAGCGTTGCGCACGCCGGTCGCGGCGGGAGCCGCGCCCGCCTTCGTGCCTGCGGCGGCGGCCGGCTTCTTCTTCATGTCCTCTTCGACCTTGGTGATCTGCGCCCGCATCGCGCCGATCTCGGTGCCGACTTGGTTGAGCGCGTTCTGGATGCCATCGCGGAGATTTTTCATGTCCGACTCGGACTTGGCGGTCGCAGCGCGCACCTCGTTTTCGATCGTGCCGATCTTGGCGATTTCATCGCCCTGAGCGGTGACGGTGGCCTTCAGCTTGTTCACCTGAACAACGCCGTAAATGCCTACCAGAAAGGCAATGGCGCCGAGAATCACGCCCACCAAGGGCATGATGCTGTTTGAGCTGCTGCTGCTATCGCGGGAAAGAGTGTCCATTTGATAAGGAGATTGAGGATGAGCTTTTAGGTGTGGCTCCCGAGTGAGGCAAGAAGCATTTGTCGCCGTTTTCCGCTCGGGAACCAGCATTTCTTGCTCACCGTCAAAATCGTCCCGCCGGCCCGAAAAAATGAAGCGCTGTTGACACCGCCGGTCGCGCCGCGTCCCCTTGGCCGGTCAACGGGGTGTAGCTTAGCCTGGTAGAGCGCCTGGTTTGGGACCAGGAGGTCGTAGGTTCGAATCCTATCGCCCCGACCATCCGAAATGCGGCTTGCGTCCGTGTTCCGAAGCCGGCTGATTTCGGTCACGGGCCGCCATATGCGAGCCCGTTTCTTTTTGCCCGTTTTCGTGGCCGCCGCCGCGGCCGCTCTTCCGACCGCCGGTGGTCAGGTGGTCACTTACACGTTTGGTTCGACCGGGTCACCCACCTCGTCGGCGAACTTCTCCGCGACCCACGTCACGGTCAGCACGTTTACCGGCAGCACTGGCTCGCCGGGCACCGGCGGCACCACGCCGCTCTACACGGCGGGAAGCGGGGGCAGTTATTTCGGTGCGTCGGGCTGGACGGGGTCCGCGCCGGGCAACAATTATTTCGAGTTCACTCTCACCCCGGCCAATGGCTACACGCTGCAAATCACTTCGTTGATTTTCGGCTATCGCGCGACCGCCACGGGCCCGACGGCTTTTGCCCTGCGCTCCAGTGCGAACGGCTACGGTAGCAATCTCGCGAGCGGCACGCTCACAAACGACGCCGCCTGGTATTCCAGTGGTTCCCAATCGATCACTTTGTCCGGACTCAACACGGCAACGACGTTTCGCCTCTATGGTTCCGGCGCGTCCGGCGGGAGCGGCACGTGGCGCGTTGACGATGTCAGTCTCGCAGGGGCCGTCACCGCGGTGCCCGAACCTTCGACCTATGCCGCCCTTCTGGGCGCGGGCGTGTTGGCGGTGAGAATTTGGCGCCGCCGGCGAGAGCGCTTCGCGAGCAAGTGCTGAAAGCAAAACGGCTGCCCGCAGGCAGCCGTGAAATAGGTGCGCTTGAGCCGGTCAGTTGCCGGGCTTGAATTGCACCGCTGGCGTCGTGGGCGCGGGTGCAACCGCCGGTTTGCGGGCTTCGATCTGCGCGCGGAGCATGAAACCGCGTTGAGCCCAGAGGCCGTTCGCATCGAGTTTCGCGATCTCGTCGATCAATTTCTTCGCATCCTCGTCCTTGCCCGCTTCGTGTGCGAGCGCCGCGAGATGATAGCTCGCTTCGGCGCGCAGCGCGGCCGTGGCAGTCGCGTCGGCGCTCAGCGCCTTCAGGCCGGTTTCAGCGGCAGTCCTGTCGCCGGCGGCGAGCTGACTGACGGCGGCGCCGAGGCGAGCGCGGCTTTTCAGCGCGGTATTTTCGAGCGTGGCGGCGGCCTTCTGGTAATTCGTGGCGGCGGCCTTGAAATCGTTCTTCGCGTAACTGTCGTCCGCGACGCGCAGCCAGGCGACGCCGGCGAGCGCATGGCCCTTGTTCGCTTCGGCGAATTTCGGCAGCTGGTCGATGCGATCAGCCACCTTGGCGTAGTCCGCCTGGACGCCGCGTTCGCGCTGTTCAGCAAAATAGCTCCAGCCCTCGCGACCGAGCAGGGCGATGAAGATCGCGGCGATGAGGATGAAGATGGCGGAGCGGTTCTTCTCCCAGAACGTGTGCACTTTCAGGGCGAATTCTTCGGCGCCGGCGGGCGGCGGCGGATTGGCCGGGTCGTGCGGTTGGGGAGCGGAGGGAGGGACGATGCTCATGGGAATCGCGCACCATGGGGAGCGCCGCGGACGCGCTCAAGCCCGGAATCGTGGCGCGGGGTCGCGCCAGTTTAAGTTGGGAGTTTAAGTTGAAGTGGACCGTCGCAAAAGGGGGCCGGGAAGACGCCCCTGAGGACCCAGCCGCTTGAATGCATCGTCGGGACGGGACGCCCTCGCCCCGGTTCGGCCATTCCCGAACGCGGCGGGGCGCCGTGCCTCCACCCAGCCAACCGCCTCCTTCAACTTAAACTTCCCTCTGCAACCGGCTTGAGCACGGCGCCGAGCGCCGCTTTCACGCCATCGGCACGGTGTTGTAGCGGTATTCCTGGATCGGACGGACGCCGACGAGTTTGCTTTTCATCGCCTTGATGCCGTGCAGCGCCGCTTGGGCGCCAGTCAGCGTCGTGGAGATCGGGACATTGTTCGCGTAGGCGGCGGCGCGGATGGCGTTCTCGTCCTGCCGCGGAATCATGCCGCGCGGCGTGTTCACCACGAATTGAATTTCGCCGTTCTTGATCATATCGACGCAGTTCGGGCGACCTTCGTTGAGTTTGAAGACCGGCTGCACCGCGACGCCTTGCGACGCGAGGAGCTTGGAGGTGTTGGTCGTCGAGCAGACTGTGAAGCCGAGCTCGATGAAACCTTTCGCGAGCGCGACGACGTGCGGCTTGTCGGAATCCTTCACACTGATGAAGACCTTGCCTTTGAGCGGCAGCGCGGGCTTGGCGGCCATCTGCGTCTTGGCGTAAGCGATGCCGAGATCGTCGTCCATGCCCATGACTTCGCCGGTCGAACGCATCTCGGGACTGAGCACGATCGCGGCGCCGGGGAAGCGGTTGAACGGAAACACCGCTTCCTTCACGCACCAGTGCTTCGGCTGGATTTCCTTCGTGAAACCAAGATCCTTCAACTTCGCGCCCGCCATGACGCGCGCGGCGAGTTTCGCCAGCGGCACGCCGATGGCTTTCGCCACGAACGGCACGGTGCGCGACGCGCGGGGATTCACTTCGAGCACGTAGAGTTCGTTATCCTTGATCGCGAACTGCACGTTCATCAGGCCGACGACCTTCAACGCCTTTGCGAGCGCGTAAGTCGCTTCGCGGACCGTGCCGAGCATTTCCTTCGAGAGCGTGTGCGGCGGCATCACCATCGCGGCATCGCCCGAATGCACGCCGGCGAACTCGATGTGCTCGAGCATGCCTCCGACGAGCGTCGTCTCGCCGTCGCTGATGCAATCCACGTCGAGCTCGATCGCGTCCTCGAGGAATTTGTCGATCAGCACCGGCTTGCCCGGCATGACCGCGAAGACCTGTTGCACGACTTCGCGCAGCTCGGCCTCGCTGTAGAGAATGAACATACCGCGACCGCCGAGCACGAACGACGGGCGCACGAGCACGGGGTAACCGAGTTCACCGGCGAAGGTGATCGCGTCGGCTTCCGAGAGCGCGGTGCGGCCGGCGGGCGATTTCAA
>PNJQ01000031.1 GCA_013821985.1 Opitutus sp. | reverse complement strand
CTCGAGGGCATCATGTATCGCGGCATTGCCGAAAACGCCCAGCTCTCCAAGTGGGCCGGCGGCCTCGGCGGCTCGTGGACCGCCGTCCGCGGCACCGGCGCGCACATCGCCGGCACCAACGGCGAATCCCAAGGCGTCATTCCCTTCCTCAAGCTCCACAACGACCAGCTCGTCGCCGTCAACCAGGGCGGCAAGCGCAAGGGCTCCGGCTGCGCCTACCTCGAGTCGTGGCACAACGACATCTTCGAATTCCTCGAGCTCCGTCGCAACACCGGTGACGACCGCCGCCGCACCCACGACATGAACACGGCGAACTGGATTCCCGATCTGTTCATGAAGCGCATGGAGTCGCGCTCGCACTGGACGCTCTTCCGCTCCAACGAGACGCCCGACCTCCACGAACTCTACGGCCGCAAGTTCGAGGAGCGCTACGCCCACTACGAAAAGCTCGCCGAGGAAGGCAAAATCCAAGGCCACAAGGTCGAGGCCATCGAGCTCTGGAAAAAGATGCTCTCGATGCTCTTCGAGACCGGCCACCCGTGGATCACCTTCAAGGATCCCTGCAACGTCCGCTCCCCGCAGGACCACGCCGGCGTCATCCACTCGTCCAATCTCTGCACGGAGATCACGCTCAACACCTCGAACGACGAGACCGCCGTCTGCAATCTCGGCTCCGTCATCCTCGACTCGCACCTCAAGCCCGACGGCTCGCTCGATCACGACAAGCTGCGCGACACGATCCGCATCGCCCTCCGCGCCCTCGACAACGTCATCGACATCAACTTCTACCCGACCGTCGCCGCGAAGACGTCGAACATGCGCCACCGCCCCGTCGGCCTCGGCATCATGGGCCTCGCCAACGCGCTCTACCTGAAGGGCGTCGCGTTCGCCTCCGACGCCGCCGTCGAGTTCAACGACGAATTCATGGAGGCCATCGCCTACTACGCCTACGAAGCCTCCTCCGACCTCGCCGCCGAACGCGGCACCTACTCCAGCTACAAAGGCTCGAAATGGGACCGCGGCCTCCTCCCGCAGGACACCCTCGACCTCCTCGAACAGGAACGCGGCGTGCCGGTGGACGTTCCGCGCGGCGGCCGCATGAACTGGGAACCGCTCCGCGCCAAGATCGCGAAGCAAGGCATGCGCAACTCCAACTGCCTCGCCATCGCCCCCACCGCGACGATCTCGAACATCACGAACACGTCGCCCTGCATCGAGCCCTACTACAAGAACCTCTACGTCAAATCGAACCTCTCGGGCGAATTCGTCGTCATCAACACGTTCCTCGTCGAAGACCTCAAGGCCCGCGGCCTCTGGAACCAGGAGATGATCGACGCGCTGAAATATTTCGACGGTGACCTCGCCGACATCGAAGCCGTCCCCGCCGACCTGAAGGAAAAATACCGCACCGCCTTCGACATCGACTTCAAGTGGGTCGTCGAAGCCGCCGCCCGCCGTCAGAAGTGGATCGACCAGTCGCAAAGCGTGAACCTCTGGCTGAAGACGCCGGACCTGAAAACGCTCAGCCACATGTATCGCCACGCCTGGAAAGCCGGCCTGAAGACGACGTATTACCTCCGCACCCTCGGCGCCTCGAGCATCGAGAAGTCCACGGTCAACGTGAAGAAAGACGTCCGCGGCGCCGCCGGCGAAACGAAGTCAGAGACCGCAACGAGAGACGCCAAAGACGTCGCCACCGCCGCGGCCGCAACCGAAGCCAAACGCGTCTTCACCGAAGCCGAGAAAAAAGCCTGCAGCATCGAAGCCATGAAAAACGGCGAAATCTGCGAAGCTTGCCAGTAAGGTAGGGGCGGTTGCCCTCAACCGCCCTTTTGCTTTCAACCCGAAAACCTCAATTCCATGGGCCGCTCGCGACGCAAGTCGCCGCGGCCTTTTTTCTGATATGGCCGAAGTTCAAGCACACGGATTCTCTTTCGAGAAATGGGTTCGTGAGAACCTCTTCGGCGGCTACGTCGGTAGCTACATGCAAAAGTGGGACGTCCCGGCCGACGCAAACACCACAGCTGAAGTCCCGGTTGCGTTTCGACATCTGCCGGTGTCGATCAAGACCACAAAATACGGATGTCCCATCAATCTCGGGGATGTCCTACGTCAGCGCCGGATCGACACGGACTTCTTGATGATCGTTGGATTCTGGCGCCAGCGTTCGCCAACCGAAAAATGGTTCGAGGAAATCGGTGTCGCACGGTTCACATCCGCATCCTGGAGCGACCTCTGGGGGCAACTCACAGAAACGCAGCTGCAAATCATCGACGCCGCAGTCAAAAATCTCAGCGTGTCTTGCGAATTGGCTCAACAACACGCGAAGCAATGGAAGCGGTCCACGCCTGAGGTCGCCACGAGCCGCTTGATCGTTAATCCGAAAATCGATTCCAAAACTCAGCGCCGTATCCAGTGCTCCCTACCGTTCAAAGTCTTTTGGCAACAGGTCGGAGCCGCGCCGATTCGCAAAGACGCGCCTCAACTCTTCGGACAAGTGTTCCCCAATCCCGTCCTCTCGGCGCCACGCCGATTTAGCCGGTAATCCATCATTCGAGTCGACAGCATCGGTCTTCGGTTCCGGAATACTTCAACAGTCATGCGCTCCAACCGCATCATCACCGGCGACGCAACCGAGCAGCTCAAGAAGCTACCGGACGCTATCGCCCAAGTCGTGATCGCCGATCCTCCCTACTTCAACGTCCTCACGGCGCAGGACTGGGACACCCAATGGCCCGCAGTTGAGGATTACCTCCGTTGGAGCGAAGCGTGGGTTTCTGAATGCATGCGCGTTTTGCGGGAGGACGGTCTCTGTTTCATCTTCGGCCAACCCGGTAAGCGAGAACACGCATTCCTTCACCTGATGTCGGCCCTATGCCGCAAACATCAGTTCCACGACCTCCTGATTTGGGATCGAGTCGTTGGCTACAATGAGCGTCGCGACAGCTTCACACCCGCCTACGAGATGATTCTCGTCCTGCGCAAAGGTGATCCCAAGTTCAACAAGGACGCCGTTCGCGAGCCCTACAGTCCCGAGAAAATTCAGACCTACCTTCGAGACAAACGTTACAAGGACCGTGACGCCCGCATGCGCCACCTCCTCGCCGGCAAATACGCCACGAATCTCCTGCGCGTCCCGAGCCTCAAAGGTTCGTCGAAAGAAAAGTGCGGCCACCCCAGTCAGAAACCGATCGATCTCATCGCGAAGCTCATCGCCTGTTCCACTGATGCCGGCGATCTTGTGCTCGATCCGTTCCTCGGCTCGGGGACCAGCGCCGTGGTCGCTGAATCATTTGGTCGGCAATGGCTCGGAATTGAATTGAACCCGCTCTACGTCGAAGTTTCTCAATCGCGGATCGCGTCAACAGGAGACGTGCACCAAGCGAAGGGTTTTTTGTCGGCTTGATCCGACATTTACACGCTAGGTCAGGTACCAAGTACAAGTACCGGCCTCAGCCGGAGGGGGGTATGAACCCTCAAATAAATGGAACTGTCTGGTGGAGAAAAATCCCCCAAGCTTGGAGCCCCACTATGAATGTCTTCCGAACTGACATCCCCGCTTCGGTCCTTTCATCTCCATCATTGCGCACGGTCCTTTATGTCCTTCCTGACAAGCGGGGAATGGCCGTGGCTATCCATGAGTTGCGAGAAGCGCTGAGATTCGTGCCTCGACGCAGCAACGGCTGCGTGGGGCCGTTCAACATCAATCTCGACAAGTGCACGA
The DNA here is from genome assembly GCA_013821985.1 of Opitutus sp. Classification (GTDB taxonomy): domain Bacteria; phylum Verrucomicrobiota; class Verrucomicrobiia; order Opitutales; family Opitutaceae; genus Didemnitutus. The sequence continues at coordinate 36,781 of PNJQ01000031.1, read as the reverse complement.
TTAACGGAGCCACCACGCCATCAATGAAAATTCTCAAGTGCTTGGCTATCTCAGCCCAATCAACTTCGAATCCCAACTGAACTAATCATCCCCAACTCGGTGTCCGAGATATCGGGGCAATCCCACTATGACCTCGGGCAATCGGATGGGCAATCGGATGGGGTCAGGCCGCTACTTGTTAATTGCCTAGCGCGCTCCGGTTCGCTTTGCTGCCTCCACCCCGATGGCCCGCAAGCTGCGCATCGAATTCCCCGACGCCGTTTATCACGTCATCAATCGCGGCAATTACCGGCGCGATCTGTTCACGTCGGCTGGTGAGGCGGGCGCGTTCTTGTCCGCCCTCGAGGAAGCAGTCGAAACCTTCGGCTGGCGTCTCCATGCCTACGCGATCATGCGCAACCATTACCACGTGGCGTTGCGCACGCCGCAGCCGAACTTGGGCGAAGGCATGCATTGGCTGCAGACGACTTTCTCGACGCGCTTCAACCGCTTTCGCGGTGAGCGCGGCCATCTTTTTCAGGGACGCTATCAAGCGTTGCTCGTCGAGGATGACGCGGCACTCGCGCGCCTCGTGAACTACATCCACCTTAACCCGGTCCGGGCGAAGATCGTCGCGCCGGAGCAGGTGGCGTCGTTTCGCTGGAGCAGCCTGGGGCGGTTCGTGCGCGGGCCACGGTTGCCCACGATGGAGGCGGAACCGTGGTTGCGCGCGCTGGGCATGACCGACGCGCCGGGTGGGTGGCGCGACTACGTTGACTATTTGCAACACCTCGCCGCGGATCCCGCCGAGCAGGAGCAACAGGGTTTCGCCACGATGTCGCGGGGATGGTCCATTGGCACGCACGCGTGGCGCCGGGCAGTGGCGCGCGATCACTCACATTTGGCGCTGCAGCCCGGGCTGGGCGCCGAGGAGGCACGGAGCTTGCGCGAGGCGCGTTGGGAGCACCGCCTCAACGAACTCCTGCACGCGTCGCGACACTCCCTCGTCGACGCAAAAGCGGGGGCGTGTTCCGCACCGTGGAAATTGGAGATCGCCGCGCGGCTGCGGCGCGAAACCGGCGCAGCCATTGCGTGGCTCGCCCGAACACTGCATCTCGGCACGGCCAGCTCCGCCCGGGTTTACCTCTGTAGGCACAAGGAGCGAACAACTTCGAATTAACAAGTAGCGGCCTGACCCTCTTTCGAGAGACGTTGGCTGGGCGATTGGCACCGCCAGATGGCGCCAATCTTTGGCGCAGGTATTCCGGCAGGCGGCTCTCGAGCCCGGGCGGGATCTGTCCGAGATGCGCGAATTGCGCGAGCAGGCGTGGGAAGACTCTGTTCAGTCTGCGCTGCGCGCTGCCAAGCGCACCGATGCCGACCTGGCGCTGAAGCCGCTGCGGCCCGCCTGGAAAGTTGCTCTGGCCGCCGACGTGCGGCGTCAATCCGGTGCGCCGTGGACGTGGTTAGCGGCACGGCTTCAGCTCCGTTGCTTGACCCCCGTTTGCTTGACCCCGCCTGACTATGCACAACGTCGTTGATCGCGGAGTTGATCCGCGAGCGGTTTCTTATTTTCGTGTCGGCATGATTCGTTTCCGGTTCGTCGGAGCCTTGTTCGCGCTCGCGCTCTCTCTTTTGCCGGCAACTCTCGCCGCCAAGCCCAAGTCGGTGTCAGTGAAACTCGTGCCAGTGAGGGCTGCGTCTGCACTCCCGGACGAGTTCACGCCCCTTCCGCTGCGCAGTGACTATCCGATCGCCTGGGAAAAGAGCCTCGGAACCTATTTTCCAAGGGAACTGGAGCACTACGGCATCGAAGGCGAAGTCACCGCCGAATTTGTCGTCAACCCCCGCGGTTTCGTTGTCTATGCGAAAATCCTCGAGGCCACGGACGAACGCTTTGCCGATTCCGTTTTGCTGATGCTCAGCCATCTCCGACCGGACCCAACCCTTCCGCGAGATCCGCAATTGCCGGCGCGTTTCATTATGCCCATCGGCTTTTCTCTGCGCTACGGGAGTGCGCTGCGTGATCCTGATATCGTCGCCAAAATCAAAATCCAAAAGCCGACAAAGAGGGAGTTCGCATTTACCAAGCCTTTTGATCTCAACCCCATCTACCCGGGAGCTGCTGCAGCGAAAAAGCTCCTGCGCCGGGGCATGCCCAGCAGCGATGCGCTTGACGCCTTGGGCGAACCGAAGGTGATCATTGAAGGCTTGGGCGGATTCTCATTTGGATTCGGGCCGGATCCTGCCCAGCCGGAAGTAATCGTGCACATGAATCGGCAGAATCGGGTCGAGCGATTCGAATTTCCACGCCGTCCTCGTTAGGGTCCCGGGCGGGGGATCCGACGTATCCGTTCGTCGGCGGGGCGGGGAACCGACGGGGTTGCGCGGCGACGGGGTCAGGCCGTTGCACGTTGCATTACGCGTATCCGTTCGTCGGCGGGGTTCTAGGCCGTGCCTCAACGTAGTTCCAAAGGAGCATGGCTGATTCAGGAGGAATGGTTGACCGGAATCTTCGAGCAGAAATCGTCGGCGGTGCGCCCGGCATCCGCCGGGCCCCTTCCCCGCCTGTGCCATGAACCGCCCCTCCTTTCTTTCCGACCACTGCCCGCCGATGGGAATCTACGAGACGCTCTACGCGTTTCGCGACAGCTTCGGCCAGTTCATGGGCTCGCCGGGCACGCATCCCTGGTCGCAGGGCTTTCCGCTGACCACGCCGCTCCCGGGCGGACCCGAACTGCCGTCGAGCGTCGCGGTCTCGCCTGATGATCGCCTCTACCCGAAGGCGTGGGGACATCCCGCGCTGCGCGCGGCGATCGCGGAACACTACAACAGTTTCTACGGCTCCCGCATCGCTCCGGAGAACGTGATGGTTTTCGCTGGCGGCCGGCCAGGCATCTACACGGTGCTCGCGTTCCTGAAAAAGCACGTCGAGGTCCGCATCGGCAACGTCGAGTGGCCGGCCTACCTCGATATCCTCACGCAGACCGGCGCGAGCTGGCGCGTCGTGCCGTTCACGAAGGAAAACGGTTTCCATCCGGCAAACTCGGCTTACTTCGACCGCACGGGCCTCAACGCCAAGACCCACCTCCTGCCGGTGATCTCGAATCCCGGCAATCCGACCGGTCACACACGCCACGGCGCCGAGCTCGCAGAGCTGATGGCCATGGCCGAGCAACCCGGCAACGGCATCCTGCTCGACGAGGCCTATGAGATGTTCCACGCCTCGCAGGGCGTGAGCGGCATCCGCTACGTCAAGGATCTCGACAACAGCAACGTGTTCCTGGCCGGCGCGTGCACGAAGGGCCTGCGGAGCCCCGGCATCCGCATCGGTTGGGTCATCGCCAGCCGGAAGAACATCGAGACGATGTCCAACTACTCGAGCTTCGGCATGGGCGGCGTCAGTCATCTCTCGCAACACTACGCCGTCGAACTGCTCGAACCGCGCCGCGTCGCGCAGGCGCGCGCGGCGGTGGCGCAACACTACGGCGTCCAGCGCGCGCGCTACGGCGCGGCGTTCCAACGCCTCGGGCTCACCGTCCACACGGGCGACGGCGGCTTCTATCACTGGCTCGAGCTGCCAGCGGGCCTCCAAGCCGACGAACTCAACCGCCGCCTCTTCAAGCACGGCGCCGCGATCCTGAAAGGCTTCGACTGCGACATGGCTCGGCCGCACGACAAAGACCCCGGCTACCGCTCGCCCTACGAATCCTACTTCCGCTTCTCCTTCGGCCCGCTCCCGCCCGAGTCGTTCGAATCGGACATCGCGATCCTCGGAAAAGTGCTGACCGAATACCGCGCGGACGTCGCAAAGTCCGCGCCGAGGTAAGCGAGCCGGCGCCCCGGCGCAGCCAGCTCTGCTCGGGTTAGCTCTGCCGACGCGAACTACAAAGCGGTCGAACCAACAGGCAACGGCCTGACCCCGTTTCCTTGAGGCTCCTGACATAGGAGTGTCAGGGCGGCGTGCCATAGTGCGGCATGGCCGATCCCAAAACCCAATTCTACGGAGCCTCGAGTCTCGACGGTTTTCTTGCCACGTCGGACGACAGTCTCGAATGGTTGCTTCAGCTCGGCGACGGCGCACCGACCTACGCGGCCTTCATCGCCGACGTCGGCGCGATCGCCATGGGTGCGGCGACCTACGAGTGGCTCCTCCGCCATCATCTGCGTCCCGGTTCTCCTGAGGAGCAGCCTTGGCCCTACGCGCAGCCGACCTGGGTCTTTACCCATCGCACGTTGCCGACCGTGCCGAGCGCCGACCTTCGCTTCGTCAGCGGCGACGGCACGCCAATCCACGCCGCGATGCGCGCCGCAGCAGGCGAAAAGAACATCTGGCTCGTCGGTGGCGGCGAGTTGGTCGGCCAGTTTGTGGACCGCGATTTGCTCGACGAACTGATCGTGCAAATCGCTCCGGTCACGCTCGGCGCGGGCAAACCACTCCTCCCCCGCTCCCTCCATTCTCCTCCGCTGCGTCTTCTCTCCGCGCAACAGTTCGGGGACACTTTCGTAGAACTCAGGTATGAATTGCCGCGCGCGCCTACCAGTCAGCCGCCCTGATCACACGTTTGTCCCTTCGCCCGGCTTTCCGAGCCAATGGGGTCAGGCCGTTGCGTGTTGCATTGACCCGCTGCGCTGATCCGCACCCAGCCTTCCCGTCGTGGCTCGCGAGTTGCGCAGCCACTTGCCCGTGGCGATCGATCACGTGGTCAATCACCGCAGCTCGCGGCGCGGCTCCGGTGGGAGGGGCGACGGCTTGCCACCGCGCAATGTCCCAGCTCGTATGCGGCCGTCATGACATTCCCGGTCTTTCGCCTCCTGCTCCTCGCCGCCGCCCTGACCTTTGCGCCGGCGGTCTTCGCGCAGTCCGCCGTTCCAATGTCCTCGCCGACGCACCGCGCCGCTCTTCTCAGTCTCGAGGAAGCCAGCGGCAAGATTCTGCAACTGGCGGAGACGTTCACACCCGAGCAATACGCGTGGGCGCCGATGGAGGGGGTCGCCTCGGTCCAAGGCGCCATCGTCCATGTCGCCTCCTCGTATTACTTCATCGCCGGACGCCTCGGCACCCCGCCTCCCGCCGGACTCAACCGACGCGAGCTCGGGCGTGGGGCGGACAAGGCGGCGACTCTGGCGATCTTTCGCGCCGCACTCGACCACGTGACCGCCGCGATCCGGGCCGTTCCTCCGGAGCGCCTTACGGAGGAAGTCGAACTCTTCGGCGACAAGGTCCCGCTGGCCCGTGTGCTCATCCTCGCCGGCGACCACACCCACGAACACCTTGGCCAGCTCATCGCCTACGCGCGCATGAACCGCGTCGCGCCCCCCTGGAGCCGGTAGCCCGGAGAACGGCGGACGCGTGGCTAATGGGTGGCCTAATGGGGTCAGGCCGTTGCGTGTTGCATTGACCGGCTGCTGCTCCTCACCCGACCAATCCGGCGGCGCTCGTAAAAAGGGCCAAGCCGTTGTTCGTAGTATCCTCCCTCGCCTCGGGGATCCATCCGCTCCGCCGCCAATCTGCTCTCATTCGCCTGAGACCCAGCGATGCCCCGAGCCGAAACCCCCAACAACGGCCCGACCCTGTCTGCTTGCGGGCCAATTCATGCAACTCCGTGCGCGATGAGCGTTTGTTGCACTTGGATCACTTGACCGTCCCGACTGGCTGACGCTAGCTGAGGTCTTTTTCCGCCATGCTGAGAGAACTCGCTGCACTCGTCGTCATGTCCACCCTCGCGATCACAGCTCCGGCCGGCGGATCGATCTACACGTTGCGGCCGCCGGACCCGGGCGCCGTCGTGCTGGAGCCCGGCGCGTTCGGCGCTTCGGGTGACGGCAGCGCGGACGACACCGCGGCGCTCCAGGCCGCAATCAACCGCGTGCAGGAGTCAACGGTCCGCGGCGTCGTGCTCATCGGGCCGGGTCGCTACCGGCTCACCGGCACGGTTCACGTCTGGGCCGGCATCCGGCTGATCGGATTCGGCGCAGCGCGGCCGGTGCTGATGCTCGGCGAATCGACGCCGGGATTCCAGGGCGGCGCCGGCGACGCCAGCCGCTACCTGATCCACTTCACCACGTCGCGACCGCGCGAGAGCGAACCGATCCGCGACGCCAATCCAGGCACGTTCTACAGCGCGCTCAGCAACCTCGATTTCGAAATCGCCGCCGGCAACCCCGTCGCCGTCGGTGTGCGCTCGCACTTCGCGCAGCACTGCTTCATCGCGCACGCGGATTTCCGTCTGCAGTCGGGCCGGGCCGGCGTCGAGGCCGTGGGCAACGAGATCGACTCGTGCCGCTTCACCGGCGGCGACTTCGGCATCCTCACGCGCAAGCCGTCGCCGAGCTGGCCGTTCGTGCTGATCGATTCGACCTTCACCGGCCAGAAGGTCGCCGCAATCTCGACCGAGGAAGCCGGCATGACCATCGTGCGCGCGACCTTCGAGGACGTCCCGTCCGCGGTCGTGGTGAACCCCGAGCGCTCCGAGGAACTCTACATCCGTGACTCGCGGTTCGCGCGGGTTTCCGGTCCGGCGCTCGTCATCAGCGAGGAGGCGAACGCGCGCACGCAGGTGAACGTGATCGATTCCGCATTCGAGAGCGTGCCCGTGCTGGCCCGCATGCGCGAAAGCGGCCGGGAGACCACCGCACCGGGGGCGCGCTACGTCGTGCACAGTTTCTCGCACGGGCTACACCAGGACAACTTTGCCGCGACCCCGCGGATCGAGACGCGGATCGAAGCAGCGCCCGTCGCGGAGCTGCCGCCGCCCGTGCCGAGCGATGTGCCACGCGTGCCGCCGGTCGAAGAGTGGCACAGCGTGTTCGACAGCGGCGCCAAGGGCGACGGGACGACCGACGACACCGCGGCGATCCGCGCGGCGATCGCAGCCCACCGCGTGGTCTTCTTTCCGGCGGGACTCTACCGGGTGAGCGACACGATCGGAATGCGGCCCGACAGCGTGCTCATCGGCCTCAACCCGATCCGCAGCCAGATCATGCTCGCCGACGAGTCGCCCGCGTTCCTCGGGCTCGGCGCAGAGAGGACCGATCCCTCGGAGCGTCGCGGATGGCGCGCGAATTTGCCGGTCGGACAAGGCACGGGGGCGCCGAAAGCCCTCCTCGACTCCGCGCGCGGAGGCGCCGCGATCGTCACGGGCCTCGGGCTCGATACGGGCCGCAACGACCGCGCGATCGCGCTGCGCTGGCGGGCCGGTGCAGACTCGCTCGTCAACGATGTCCGCTTCCTCGGCGGACACGGCACCTACAAGCCGGATGGCACGAGCGTGCCGGTTTACAACGACACGCGCACGGGCGACGGCGATCCGCGCAAACGCTGGGACAGCCAGCCGCCGAGCCTGTGGGTCACTGACGGGGGTGGCGGCACGTTCAAGAATCTCTGGACGCCGAGTCCGTATGCGATGGCGGGGATGCTCGTTTCGGACACCGCGACACCGGGGCGCCTCTACGCGATGTCGAGCGAGCACCACGTGCGCGCGGAGGTGCAGTTGCGCCGCGTGAAGGGCTGGAAGTTTTTCGCGCTGCAGTTCGAGGAGGAACGCGCCGAAGGGCCGGAGGCGCTGCCGCTCGAGATCGAGGACTGCGAGGACCTCGAGTTCGCGAACCTCTACATTTACCGCGTGATGTCCACGTATTCGCCGTATCCGGTCGGTGCGCTCGTGCGCGGCAGCCGCGACATCCGGTTCCGCGGCGTGCACGCCTACGGTCCGAGCAAGTTCACGGTCGATGCCACGATCATCGACGCCGACAGCGGGCGGCGCGTGCTGCCGCGCGAGATCGCGCGACTCGACCTCACCGGCACGGAATCGTCCGCGCCGCCGACCGACCCGCGGCTCGTGCGGATCGCGGGTGGGTTCAACAACATCGACGGCTTCGCGGTGGATCGCGCGGGCAACCTGCTCTTCGTGGACGCCCGCTGGCAGCGCATTCACCGGCTCGAAGTCGCGACCGGACGGGTGCGGGTGCTGTGCGATCTGCCGCTTGAGCCGGTGGCGCTCGCGGTCGCGGCCAACGGCGACGTGCTCGCCGTCACGCGCGTCGGCACCGTGTTCGCGTTCAATCCCGCTGCCCCCGCCGCCGAGATCACCGTGATCGCGCCGCAACCGGCGCGTCCGCGACCGGAGGCGACCGCGGTGCTGCCCGTCTCGCGCTGGCGCGACGAGCACGACTACCTCGCCGCGAACACGACCCCCGCGCCCTGGCACTACGTGTCGCCCGACGGCTCGATTTTCATCCCGGCGGGCCATGATTTCACTAACGCAGGCTACATCCGGTCGATGTTTTCCACGATCGATCCGATCCGCGCCTACGGGCTCGCGCCGGCGAGGCGCGGCGAGCGGTTCCACGTCGCCGACGAATTCGGCCAGCGGGTGTTTTCGTTCGCCGTCGGCGGCGACGGAGCGCTGGGCGATCCGCGGCTGCTCGCCGAGGAAGGCGAGGCGGCGGTCGCCGTTGGGCCCGATGGCAATGTCTATGTCTGCGCAGGCTGGCTCTTCGTTTTTGCGCCCGACGGCCGTGAACTCGGCCGGATCGAGGTGCCCGGACGTCCCACGGCGCTTGCGTTTGGCGGCGCGGACGGACGCACGCTCTTCATTGGCTCCCGCGACCAGTTGTTCGCGATTCATTTCTGACACCCGGCCTCGCCTGCCCCGACCCGATCAAATGGGACCCACCAAATGGGGACCACCAAATGGGGTCAGGCCGTTGCGTGTTGCATTGCCCGGCTGCTGATCCTCACCCAACCTGTCCGGCGTGGCCCGCAAGCTGCGCATCCAATTTCCCGGCGCGATTTATCACGTCGTTAACCGCGGAAATTACCGTCGCGATCTGTTTGTTTCCGCGGGAGAGGCCTAGGCATTTCTCGCAACGGTCCGGGAAGCCCAGGCCCACATGGGTTGGCGCATTCACGCGTATGTGCTCATGCGGAATCACTACCACCTCGCGATTGAGACGCCGCAACCGAACTTGATTGAAGGCATGCATTGGCTGCAGAGCACGTGGGCCACGCGATTCAATCGCTTCCGGCAGGAACGCGGGCACTTGTTCCAGGGACGCTATCAATCGTTGTTGATCGAGGATGCCGTCGCGCTGGCCCGGGTGGTCGATTACATCCATCTCAACCCGGTCCGCGCGAAAATCGTCTCCGCAGAGCAAGTGCGGCATTTTCGGTGGAGCAGCTTGGCCGGCATTGTGCGCGGCGCCGGCTGGACCGACGATCGCGGCTGGCGCGGCGATGGACGCTTCGGTTCCGATGCCACCGCGCGGAAAAGCTACGAGCGCTCGCTCATCGAACTCGGCCGCGACGAGGCGCAGTGGGAAACCCTCGGGCTCAAGAATCTCTCAGTCGGCTGGGCGATTGGCAGCTCGGGCTGGCGGCGCTCGCTGGCCAAGGAATTCAAGCAACTCGCGCTGCAACCGGGCCTCGAACGCGCGGACGTGCGCGAGTTGCGCGAGAGTGCGTGGGAGGACGCGATGCAGGCGGCGCTGACGCGGGCAAAGCGCACCGAAGACCAACTCATCACCGCGCCCCGGATGCAGTCGTGGAAAGCGGCAATCGCTGCCCGTGTGCGCCAGAAAAGCGGCGCTCCCCTCGCTTGGCTCGCGCGACGGCTCCAACTCAGCGCGCCTGCCTCGCTCCGCAGCTATTTCCACCGGAACCCAAGCTAGGCGCTGCAACATGCAACGGCCTGACCCCGTTCTTGCGGGAGGCGCCTGAGGTCCGCGCCCGAGAAATTGCCGAGCCACCGCGCACGGCAGAACGGGTCACTGCACGACATCGGGAGATGCCCACCATGAGAAAAAAATCCGACCACTTGGAACTCGACCGCGTCCGCCGCCACACGTCCTCCGAAGCGCGCGCCAGAATCGACGCGAAAACGTCGGGGCACGTGCGCTGGTTTGCTCCGACTGCGCCGAACGATCTCAACCGCCGCCTCGGTGAACTCGAGCGCGAGCGCGACATGGAGCAGGTCCTCGAAACGAACGCGAGTATCCTCGCACTCACCGGTGCCGTGCTCGGCACCACCGTTCATCGCGGATTCTTTGCCCTGACCGGCGTTGTGCTCGGATTTCTTACGCAGCATGCCCTCTCGGGCTGGTGTCCGCCCGTGCCGGTGTTTCGCCGGATCGGCGTGCGCACACGCGCAGAAATCGATCGGGAGAAATATGCCCTGAAGGCCCTGCGCGGCGACTTTCGCCAGCTCAAATCCTCGGGACGCCGCACGGCCGCAAATCGCGCCCTGCGGGCCGTAATCGCTTGAGGAGGCTGTCATGATCCTTCGTCGCAAAAATGAACCGGATCCGGTCCGCCGCTATTCAACGTCAGGCCAGCTCCGCCGCATCGATTCCGGAATCGAGTCCTCCGTTCGTTCCTATGCTGACAAACCAGCTCACGTCATCGATGCCCGCATCCGTGAGCTCCGCTGCGAATGGAGCGTTGAACGCTACCTGCAACTCAACGCTGCGGCGGTGGGTCTGACGACAGCCGCGCTGGCGGTTACCCGCGACCGGCGCTGGGGCTGGCTCACCTGCACGGCGCTCGGATTCTTTCTGCTCCACGCGATCGACGGTTTCGATCCGCCGCTGCCCCTCCTGCGCCAGCGCGGCATTCGCAGCCGCGCCGAGATCGATCGCGAGATCTATGCGCTCAAGGCGCTGCGGGGCGACTTCGACGATGTGAAACCGCTGGAAGATTCCAGCGAAGGCGAAAAAATTGAGTCCGCCCTCCGCGCCGTCAATGTGCAGGCGGAGACGCGGTAATCATCGCGCCCGACGCTCTCGCGATAACGGCCGAACCGGTGCTGGTGATCGCGTGGCGTGCGCGCGTTCAGGGGAACTGGGCACCGATCGCGATCGTCTCTTCGCGTTCTTCCTCGGCGTGCTCCTCTTCCACCTCACGAAAGCGCTCCGCGTTGAATCCGAGTTCGGCCCGGTTGCCGTTGAACGGATCGAGCGGATTCACGAGTTCGTGCAGGAGGATCCGCACCGTGACGCTCTCGTCCGACGCGCCGTTCGGCACGATCTTGCCGTCCTTCACGATCGCCAGCTTCTCGCGCCCGAGCGAGACCTCGCGCACCGTGTAAGTCGCGCCCTTCACGGGCAGCGCCATGTAGAATTCCTTGATCGACGCAGGGAAAACATCGTCCACACAAACCACTTTGGCTCCAACTCTCATCGGCTCCACGGGACACGGCGGCGGTTAAAAAGCAACCCCGCTCTCCAGAGAGGCACCCGCGCAACCAGCGGCGCCCGCCCGCGAAAGTTCCTTCGCAACCGGCGCCAGCCAAATCCAGCCGCGTTCGCACGCACACGCCCTCAAATCGGACGCCCGCCGGGAACGAACTTCTCCGTCTGGCGGCGGTCAGCTTCATCGTGCCGCCACTCTCGCGGCAGCGAACCCTTCCTTCGTCTTTCAATTGCGTCGCGTTTGGCTCTCGGCCCGTGACGCTGACCCCACATGCCTTCCCACTTTCCCGTCGCGCAGCGCTTCGCGGTGTTCGACCGCACCATTGCGGAACTGACGCCGCGCCTCTCGCGGCTGCGCACGCCACACCAGCTGATGGCGGCGCTCCAATGGGGCATGGATGAATTGGAGCGCACGCTGGCCGAAAGCCCGCCCAAGGTCCGCGCCGCCGTGGCGTGCCGCGCGGGCTGTGACTTCTGCTGCCACGTGCCGGTGGACGTGCAGGCGCACGAAGTCCTTTTCGCCGCGGACCACATCCTGACGCACTTTGCGCCTGACGCCCTCGAGGAAGTCATCGCCAAGCTCGCCGCGCACCGTGCCCGCGTCGCCGCCTTTGCCCCGGGGGAACGCGACTCCAGCCGTCAACCCTGCGCGCTTCTCGTCCAAGGCTCGTGCTCCATCTACGCCGGCCGCCCGCAACCCTGCCGCGCCCACCACACGAGCGACGCCGCGGTCTGCGCCGCCCACCTCGCCGATCCCACGATCGACATCACGAAGGTTTACATCCCCGCTCTGCGCGCGCGGATGTTTGCCGTGATGATGGGCGTCGATGAAGCGATCGAAGCCGCCGGTTACGACGAGCGCTCCTACGATTTCGGCTCCGCGCTCCACGAAGCACTGACCAATAATTTCTGCCTCACCGCCTGGCTCCGGCACCAATCCGCTTTTCCCGACGCGTGCCTCTCCGACCCTCACGGCGGTGCGGACGCGGACTGAATTCGCGCTGCCCCGGTTGCGGTGAGCCGACGCGGTTCGCACGCGTCGCGTGAAGCTGGCTGGAAAATGCGGTCAATCGGCACACGGTCACAGCCATGGTTCCGTTTTCCGTCCTGGATCTGGCCTTCGTTGCGGAAGGCAGCACTGCCGGTGTGGCGTTGCAACGCGCGCGCGAAGTCGCGCAGCACGTCGAGCAGCTGGGCTTCCGGCGTTTCTGGCTGGCGGAGCATCACAACCTGCCCGGCATCGCGAGCGCCGCGACGGCGGTGGCGCTCGCGCACGTCGCCGCCGGCACTTCCCGCATCCGCATCGGCGCGGGCGGCGTCATGTTGCCCAATCACGCTCCGCTGGTGATCGCCGAACAATTCGGCACGCTCGCCTCGCTCTACCCCGGACGCATCGATCTCGGACTGGGCCGTGCGCCCGGCACCGATCAAGTCACCGCGCGCGCCTTGCGCCGGGGCTCGGCCAACACCGCGGACACTTTCCCGGACGACGTCGTGGAGTTGCAGTCGTATTTTCAGCCGACGATCGCCGGGCAACTTGTGCAAGCCGTCCCCGGCGCCGGGCTCGCGGTGCCGATCTGGCTGTTGGGTTCGAGTTTGTTCAGCGCGCAACTCGCCGCGGCGCTCGGCCTGCCGTTCGCGTTCGCGTCGCATTTTGCGCCCGACCATCTCGACCACGCGTTGTTGCTGTATCGGCAGGGATTCCAACCCTCCGCCGCGCTGGAGCGTCCTTACGCGATGGCGGCCATCGGCGCGTATCTCGCCGACACCGACGCCGCCGCGCGCCGCCTCGCGACCTCGTGGCAGCAGAGTTTCCTCCGGCTCCGCCGCGGCAATCCCGGCTTGTTGCCGCCGCCCGTGGAATCGATGGATGAACTCTGGAGCGAATCCGAACAAGCGATGGTTGAGCACGCCGGTCGCGAAGCGATCATCGGCTCGCCGGCGACGGCGAAGGAGAGGCTGCGCGCGTTTCTCGCCCGCACGAAAGTGGACGAAGTGATGTTCACCAGCGCGATCTTCGAGCCGGCCGCGCGGCACCGCTCTTTCGAACTGCTCGCCAGCCTGCGCGAAGACCGCACGAAATTCTGATCTGCGGAAAAAGCGGTGCTGCCGCGCCGCGACCTGAAACATCGTTCGTGGCGTCCGAAGTTTCGTCACCCTCGACGCCCGGCTCAGGCAGCGCACGGACGAAGCGTCACGGCAGTCCTCCGCTCCCGCTCCGTGCTGCGGGGGTTAAAGTATGGCATGGATATCATCCGCATCATCTTCGCCATCCTTCTTCCACCGCTCGGCGTGTTTCTCCAAGTCGGCCTCGGAAAACACTTCTGGCTGAACATCCTCCTTACGCTGCTCGGCTACATTCCTGGCATCATCCACGCGATCTACATCATTCTGAAGGTCGGCCCGGACAAGCCACGGGCCATTGCCACCTGAGCAAACACGCGACTCGCTCCCGTCGCAAAGTGCGGCCGTCAGTCGGCCTTGCCCACGCGCGCCAGTAACACCGTCCAGCTTTCGCCGGTCGGATCCTCCGCCAGCGGAAAAAGCATTTCGCGCCGCGTCAGCACGCGGCCGTCGTCATCCGCGCTGTTGCCGTAGCGCGCCGTCCGCTCGATCGTCACGTCGCCTGGCGCGCGCGCCGGGTCCCCCGCGACCTCGAGCGTCTGATTGCTCACGCCGAAGCCCGCGAAACTGCCTTCGAGCTGGCGCCCGAGCTTGGCCAGAACTTCGCCGGCCACGGCTTCGCCCAACCCCGCGTGCAACTCCGCCGTGAATTGCCGGCGCAATTCCTCACCCGCCTCCGCATACGCCGGCACTTCGACCCGATGGCGGCCCGGCGCAACCGCCACAACGTGTGCGATCTCGGCCTCGTAATTCAATCGGACGGCTTGCGCGTGTGCCACCGCCGCCGCGAGCGTCGCCCATTCGCGATGCGACAGATCCAGCTCCGTGTCCGCCGCCAGCAACCGCAGCTGACAAAGCGCCGCGAACTGCGCGGCGTCATTGGCCGACAATTCCGCGACCAGTGCGGAGCGCGGCGCCCCCTCGTCAAACCTTTCAACCACTTCGTTCGCTTCTTCCGCACCCGGAATTTCAAATCGCACCACGCGGTCCGCCGACACCGGCAAAGTTGCGACCGCCGCGAGCTTTGTCGGGGAAGCGGTGCGTCCGAACTGCCACCCGCCGCCAATCGTCCCGAGCACGCCCAGCCCGACAGCGACCAAGATTAAACGGGAGCGGACGTTGCGCATGGCGACGGCATTTCGACCGATCCGGCGCCGCAGGGCGACGATTTTTTGAAAAAACCCTCAAGTTCTCCGAATTTGATCCGATACGGCGCGGCCTCGGTCCTTCTTCCTGACGTCTCCCACGCCTCGCGCTCCGGCCACGCTCGAAGCGGGTATTCACGACGCCGAGCGCGCCGACGGGGACGCGTCTCCGCTGCACAGACCCGCGAATCGATCGAAGGAGATTCGCCTCACCGCGGCCACAGCCACGCGAACGTGCCGGCGGTCACGAGCGCATAGAGCAGGCCGTCGATCGTGCACTTCAACGTGGAAGACCACTTGCGGCGGAACCAAATCGAATGCGGCCATTCCGCCCCGGCATAAGCGAGAAACGCCACGGCGCCCACCATGCGAAACACGCCGAGGTAGTGCGCGCCAGCCGGCACCGCGACATGCGCCACGTAGGCGACGAAAAAACTGATCACCACCAGATATGTGAACCATTGCACGAACGTCAGGCCCATCGAGCCGCAGCCCTTGGGCAGGGCCGTCACCATCCAGTTCGGCCCCGCCTCGAGCTTCGCTTTGTATTCCGGCGAGTTGTAGTTCCCGCCTTCGCACATCGGCATCATGTAGTCGCCCGGCGGCACGTCGAAGGGCTTGAGCGCACCCCGAATCCCGTCCTCATCGGGCATTTTCTTGAAATCATTTTTGTGCCACGGCAGCGCCATGTGCAGGATGCCGCTGAGGACGAAAACGAACACGGCGGACAACAGGATCGGAAGCCAGAAACTGAGCATGGGGGTAATCTCCTTGGGGGCCCGGCGAGGCGGGGAAAGCGCCACCGGAATTGACGTGGAGGCGGTGCGCGCAGGCTGACATATTGCCCGCCGCGGTCAATCGCGGCCATTCCTCCCGCACGCAGGGATTCGGCCGGAACGTCGATCGACCGGATTAGTTCACAAATATCCCGCGTCGTTCTCGTGGCCGAGTCAGCGGCGAACCATGCCGACCCTCGCGAGCAAAGTCATCGAGTGAGTGACTTGCCGCCGGATGAGATGCGCGAGGGCACGGCACTGCCGGAGCGCGGCGAATCTTCGGAAACTCAACTCGTTCGTCCACTCACTCCGTCGCCATCGCGACGAGCGGGCTCACTTTCGCGGCTCGCCGCGCCGGCAGCCAGCACGCCACCAACCCGATGACGAACAACACCGCCACCGCCGTCGCAAGCGTCAGCGGGTCGTGCGGGCTCGTTTTGTAGAGCTGCGCGGCGATGAGCTGCGACAGTCCGATGGCGCCAAGTAAACCCAGCGTGGCTCCTCGCACCAGCAACCCGACACCTTCGCTCAACACCTGGCGCAGGATGGCGCTGACACTCGCCCCGAGCGCCATGCGCACGCCGATCTCGCGCGTGCGCTGCGCCACACCATAGGCCATCACCGAATAAATCCCCGCCACCGTCAGCAACAGCGCGGTGACGGTGAGCACGCCCACAATCACGAGCGTGAAGCGCCGCACGGCGAGCGAACGATCGGCGACCTGTTCCAGCGTCAGCACCGACGCGACCGGGATCGACGCGTCCATCGCCTTCAACTCGCGCCGGAACGCCGACTCGAGCGCCGAGGCCGGCAACGCCGCCCGCAGCACCCAATACGTGCGCAGCCGGATCCACGGCACCGCGGGCGTCTCCATCTGGCGGAACGGCACATAGACATCGAGCGTCGGACCATCGTCGAGCCGGCGCTGCTTGATGTCCTCGACGACACCGACGATCTCGAACTTGCGCCGGCTGTTGTTGCGATCCTCGATTTCCAAAACCCGGCCGACGGCGTCCTGCTCGGGAAAATACCGCTGGGCCAACGTGGCGTTGATCACCGCGACGAGCGGGCGCTCGAGATCGTCGTTCTCCTGGAAAAAGCGTCCACCGAGCAGACGCACCCCGAAGGCCTCAAAAAATCCGGGCGTCACGAGGCGGTAGTTCGCGGACGGCAAATCCGCGCCCGCGGGCTCCGGCTCGCCGGAAACATGGAAGCGCGATGTCGCCAAGCCGGGCGCCAAGGCGAGCAGCGAGGTGGCACCGACCGACTCCACGCCCGGCAGCGCGGTCAGACGCGTGCGGAATTCCCGTTCGAAGCGCCACAGCGCCTCGCGATCGGGATAGCCCACCTGCGGCTGCGACACGCGTGCCGTCAACGTGCGCGCCGGATCGGCGCCGGGACGCTCGAGTCCGACGGCGAGAAAGCTCCGCAGAAAAAGTCCGCTGCACGCCAGCAGCGCGACCGCCAGCGCGATCTGCACCGTGACCAGCCAGTGCCGCGAGCGGTTCACGCCCGCCCCACCCGTGCTGCCGCGCGTCGAGGTCTGGATGGCATCGCGCAAATCCGTGCGCGAAAACGACCACGCCGGCAGCAACCCGGGCAAGATTCCCGCACCGAGCGAGACGATCACCGTGAACGCGAGCACGGAGCCGTTGAAGCCGATTTCATTCGCGCGCGGAAGTCCCGGCGGCAACAGCGCCGTCAGCTGCGTCAGCCCGAACCGCGCGAGCAACACACCCGCCACCCCGCCCGCGATCGTCAGAAGCAGGCACTCCGCAAAGAGCAGCCGCAGCAGTTGTCCGCGCGAACTACCCAGCGCGGCGCGGATCGCGAGCTCGCGGCGCCGGCCGATGCCGCGCACGAGCAACAAACCCGCGAGATTCGCCGCGGCCAGCAGGAGGAGCGAACCGACGAGTCCCCACACCGTGCCGATGACCGGGCGAACGTCGCCGGAAATTTGCTCGGCCAGCGACACCAGCGTGTTGCCGGCAAACCGCGTGTAGGTTTCCGGACGTTCGCTCTTCAGCAAAGCGAGCACACCGGCGAGATCCGCCCGTGCCTGCGTCGGTGCGACGCCCGGTGCCAGCCGGCCAACCACCACCCATGAATGGACCGCCCCGTGGTTGTGCCGCGTTGCGTCGGCTTCGGGCTGCAGCGGCACCATGACCTCCTTGTTGAAGCCGTTCAGCGGCATCACGAATTGCGCCGGCACCACACCGACAATTGTGCGCGCCTCGCCGCTCAATTGCACCACGCGCCCGAGCACGTCGTCGCGGCCGCCGAAGCGCGCTTGCCAAAATTCCTCGCTGATCACCGCGACCTTCGCCGCGCCGGCCGCTTCGTCAGCGGGCTGAAGCAACCGGCCGCGGAGCGCCTTCATGCCGAGCATTTCGAAAAGCGCCGGCGTGACGCGCAGGCCCTGCACCAATTGCGCCTCGCCCTGATCAACGAGGTTGGTGTTGAACGATCCGAGCGCTGCGAGGCCGGCAAACGAACGCGAGCGCGCGCGGTATTCGCAAAACTCGGCCAGATTGAACAGGCCCACCTCGGTCGAGGCGCCGGAGTGCACGGCCACCAGCTCCTCCGGGCGTTCATACGGAAGCGGACGGAGTAACACCGCCTCGACGACGGAAAACACCGCGGTGTTCGCCCCGAGGCCGAGCGCGAGAATGAAGATGAAGGCAAGCGAAGTGCCCGGCGTCTTGGCCAGGCTGCGGAGGGCGAATCGGAGGTCGTGGATCATGTTCGGGTCGGTGGATTAAATGGAGCGGCAACTGCGCGCGGCCGCGTGTTCGCCTCACGCACGAAGGCAGCGCAAACCGTCGCGGCGCAAACCGGGATCAGGTCCGGTGCGCCACAGCGCCGCGCATCGCCGGGGATTACAGCCCGCCCGGGCACGGCGCACCGGCCGGGATACTCGCGTGGAAAGTCGAGACACGCGGTTATCCTACGCTCCGCCCCTGACAACCCTCTGTCAGGAGTCGCGCCGCTCTCACACACAGTAGGCCGAGCGCGCGTGCGTCACAGGGGTGACACGAACATCTCCGCGTTCGCCGATCTTAGCGCAGGTGGATTTCCGCCACCATTCTTCCCGCCTGAAAAAATTTGCCGCGCCGCTCGATGCGGCGGACCAGCACGCGGTCGTCCTCGACATCGACGAGATGGCCACCGAGCGGACGGAAAAACGAGCCGGTGTTGATGACCGTGAGCCCATGCGCCACCGGCCAGACTCCGGGAAAATGCACATGTCCCGTGACGACCACCTGTGCCGAAGGGCGTTGGGTGCGGGCCAGCTCCGCCGCGCGGCGCGGCAAATTGCGCCAGCAGCGGAACATCGCGAGCACTTGGGTGGGCGGAAAAAACGTGCGCCACACCCAGCGCAGGTGCGCGCCCCAGCCGCGCGTGACCAGGTCCGGCACCTCGCGTTCGCTGCGCGCGACGTGCCGCGCGATGCGATATCTCACTGCGAGTTGCACGTAATCGGCCCCGGGATCGCGCGCGAGCTCCGCCGCGATCTCGCGCCGGATTTCCCGCGCGTGCCGGCTCCACGGCGTCAGGTCGTCGAAGCAGACATCGCCATGCGTCACCCAAACGCGTCCACCAGCGGCAAACCATTCGTGCGTGTCGCTGATGTCCGGGTCGTGGTTGCCCGTCAGGAAAACCACCTCGGGAACGCGCGTCCGAAACTCCTGTTTCAAGCGCGCGAGCTGCGCCGGCGCCAGTCCGCGCCGCATTTCGCACGTGTCGCCGTTCAAGACGAGCGTCTGCACGCCCGCCAACAGCGGCTCGAGCTGTTCCAACTCACGCACGCGGCTCCGCGCGTCGTAGAGGTGCAGATCGGAAAGGATGCGCTGCATGTCCCCATCGAAGCGCCGCCGAGCGCGGCCGCAATCACCGAGCGCACCACCGATTTTCGCCGGCGCGTGCGCGGGGCGGCGGGGCGGACGGCCCGCCGCGGTTCCGGGGACTCAGTCGCTCGCGCGCGTCGGATTGAGCAGCCGGCCCGCCCCTTTCGCCGCAAGCAGCATCACGACGCACGCGGTGCCGACAAGGCCGGCGTGCAGCAGCCAGAATTGCGTGCCGCTCAGCCGCTCGAGCAGACCGCCGAGCCAGCCCACGAGATTGTTGCAGAGAAAAAGGTGCAGGTAGTAGATGCCGATCAGCGTGCCCGCGATCGCCCGCGGGGCGGCGCGCGCATACATCGCAAGTCCGACCGGGAAGACGTTGGCGAATCCGATGCTGTTCAACACCTCGAAGCCGAGCACCCAGCCGATGCCGGCTTTTTCTCCACCCGCGGAAACCACCGCCGCGCCGACGAGACACAGCGCACCCGCCGCGCTGATGCCGAGCCCGAGCGTAATCTTCACCACCTCGCTCGGTTCCGGGTAACGCTTCGCCCACCAACGCCAGAACGCCACCGCTCCCACGAGACTCGACACGCTCACCACGGCATCGAGTGTGACGAGCCACGTCGTCGGCATCGTGCGTCCGAAAAACACGAGACTCACGTGGTCGGGCACCCAGATCAGGTAGGAATTGAAGATCTGCTGATTCACGACTGCGCCGAGCGCGAGCACGGGCAACAGACCGATCAGCACCGCGGTGACGATTTTTTCGTCCCGCGTCAGTCCGGGCTTCACCGCGCTGCCCAGGCGTGCCGTCGGCTGGTCCACCGGCAGCCACTCGCGACCCGCGAGGTAGATGATGAGGCCGAGCACCATGCCAATGCCCGCCGCGCCGAAGCCGTAATGCCAGCCATACACCTCGCCCAGCGTGCCCGCCACAATCGGCGCCACGATCACCGCCGCATTGATGAAGAGGAAATAAATCTGAAACGCGTCCGCGCGGCGCAGGTCCTCAGCCGCATAAAGTGCGCCGACCTGGCTGGCGAGGTTGCCCTTGAAACAGCCCACCCCGAGCAAAAGGCACAACAGCGCCAGCAGGAACGAAAAATCGAACGCCATCAGGAAATGGCCGAGCGCCATCAGCACCGCGCCGATCGTGATCGTCTTCGTGCGCCCCAGCCACCGATCCGCAATCAATCCGCCCGCAATCGGCGTCAGATAAACCAGACCGGTGTAGAGTCCGAAGATCGCCGACGCCATCGCCACGGTGGACAGCGGGCCGCCATACGCGCGCTCCACCACCGCGCGGAACGAAGTGAAGCCCGCGATGTTTTCGACATGCCCGGGCAACAGCAGTTGCCGCGTCATGTAGAGCACGAGCAGCGTCTGCATGCCGTAGTAGGAGAATCGCTCCCACGCCTCGGCGAAGGCAATGTAACCCAGCCCGCGCGGGTGACCAAGGAAAGCGCGGTCCGACTCCGGAACAGCCGCAGGGGAGAGAGGCATGGAACTCACCGGGCGACGCTCACGAAGCCGCGTCCGCAAGGCAAGCAAGCAGCCCGCGCTCGCGCCGCCGCGTGGCATTGGCCTTTTCTTTGCCGGGCGCGCCCGGCATTCTGCGTCCATGTTGCGCTGGTCCGCTCCCCTGCTCTGCCTCGTCGTGCTGCTCGGCTGCGCCAAACCCGACCTGCCCGCCACGACCGTGCGCGCCGGATCGACGGAGGAACTGGCGGCCTTTCGTGCCGATCTCGGTCAGGATTTCTCCCCCGCGCAGCTTGCCTCCATTGACACCGCTCTTCAGGAACTGCAACTTGCCGGCATGGACCGCGGCCTCGCCTCCGCCGCCGCCCGCGCCGCCGCGATGCGCGAAACCGTGCACGGCAAAACGGTCCGCGCCGTCGAAATTCTCGGCTGGCAGGCGCGCCGCACGCGACTGTTGAGCGAGATCACGCAGATGTCGGCCACGCTCGACGCCGATCTCAAGACGCGCGAACGCCTCGGCGCGGCCACGGCGCTCACCGTCACCAACCGCATCCAAAACGTGCAGGACATCCTCGTGAAACTTCGCCGCCTGCTCGCCGAGACGGAGCAACAGCTCGGCGCGTGGGATGCGCCGCCCGCCGTGTGACGCCGCCGGCTGTTCGGTGTTGTTTGTCCGCCGCTGCGTTGCTCCATCGCGCGTCCGGAGCTGACAGCCGACCACTCACCGCTTACTGCTCCTTGCCGATGACTCTCCCCACGCGCGAAGCCGCGATCGAACTGCTCCACGCCCAAGTCAAGGATACCTACCAGCGCACGCACGCGCTGATGGTTGCGACAGCGCTCGAAGGCTACGCGGTGCACCTGAACGAACCGGTCAACCTCTGGTTCACCACCGGCCTGTTGCACGATCTCGATTTCGAACAGCACCCCGAGTCCCATCCCGGACCCTCGCTGCAGTGGTTCAAGGAGTGGAATTATCCGCCCGATCTCCTCCACGCCGTCGAGGCGCACGCCTACGGGTATCACGAATTCAAGACGCTCCCGCAAACGAAGCTCGCCGCCGCGCTGCTCGCAACCGACGAACTCTGCGGACTCTTCTACGCCTACCGGAAGATGAACCCGGTGCCATACGCGGACATGAAGCCGTCCTCGATCCGCAAGAAATTCAAGGAGCCGTCGTTCGCCGCAAAGATCGACCGCTCCACGATCGAACTCGGCGTGCAGCATCTCGGCATCCCGCTCGACGAACACATCGCGAACGTCGGCAAATTCCTCGCCCCGCTGGGCTGAACGCGTCGCGAATCCACGCGAGCGTGCACTCTTCCACCTGTAGGAGCCTGGTTACAGGCGACATAAAATCGCCACCGTAACCAGGCGCCGCGCGTCGCATGCAAGCAGGCTCCTTCAATCGGAAACGTGCGGGCGAGAGACGCGCGCGACTAATTCCGGCTGGCGCCCAACGCAGCGCCCGGCGGAAATGCTCCCGGATGACGCGGCGTGCTGCCATTGTCGCGGCTCAACACCGCACGCACCGCGGCGGGCAGATCCACGCCGACATTGGCTCCAGAAAATCCGGACAACAGTTCGAAATTCCCCAGCTCCGCACTGCGGAACAGCGGCCCCCGATAGTCGGGAAGTGCGCGTCCGGCCGCCTCGAATTTCGGCTGCAGCTTCCGCAGTTCTGCGAGGTCGAAGACGTCCGCGGAATTTTTTTCGGTTGGCACCGGGCTCCACACGATCAGCGGCTGCAGCTTCACCCCGGCGCGGCGCACGTAAACGTTCCCGTCGAGCGCGGCCAGTTGCGAATCCTTGAGGCGGTCGCGCACCTTCTCCGTTTGCGTCGTATGCAACAGCGCGCCGGCGAACGTTTCGTCCGCCACGAGCAGATTATTGAGAAATACATGCCCGTGCCGCTCCGTCACGTCGGGACCCGCGCTGGGATGCCAGCCGAAGTGATCGCCGACCGCGCTGCGCTCGCTGCGTTCGAACCAGGCCACGCTGTTGAAAAATGTGTTCTGCGCCACCTGCACGTCGGCGCTGTTGAGGACGCGGATGCCCTTGTTGCAATTCGCGAACACGTTTCCGACGCAAATTGCGCCCCGCGAGATCTCGAAGAAGAAACCGTCGTTCGTGCGCTCGACCCAGTTGTGGACGAACACGCCATCGACGTTGCCGACATCCCACCACACGCCGCTCGCATGCGGGTTGTCGATGATCAGGCAGTCGCGCACGACGGCGCGGTAGCTCTGGTTGAAAATCTTCACCGCCGACGCGTAGTAGCCGGCGATTTTCTCCGCGCTGTTGGTGCGCGTGACGATCGTGCGTTCGATTTTCAGATCGCCGGAATTGATCACATAGATCCCCTCGGTGCCGCAGTCCGCGATCAGACAATGCCGGAACGTCATGCCGTCGCCGCGAAAATACCCCGCGACGCGCGAGCAGAATGAAATCGTGACGTGCTCGAACGTCGTGCCGACGATCTCCTTGCCGAATTGCGCGGGGTCCATCTTGCGGTCGGGCTCGACGCCTTCGACCTCGAGCGCGCGATAGGCGTATTGCGTGAACGTGAGACCGCGAATCGTCGGGCCGCGTCCGTCATTCGGCTTGTCATGTGCGACGTGCATCGTGCGCACCAGTGCGCTGTCGTGCGCGGTGATTTCCACGGTTTTCCCCGTGGGATCCAGACCGAGATAGACCCACGCGTTTTCGTAATCGATGAAGAACGTGCCCGCCGTCACGTCCTCGACTCGTCCGGCCGACGCCAGCAGGTCGCCATCGACGAAAACCATGTCGTTGTTGAACCGGTGCAGCGGCGTGTCCTTTTCGTGCCGCTCGCGCCGCCACCAATCCGCCGGGGCCGCCGGAAAAAGCCTCGTCCACTTCGTGCGCCAGCGGCCTTCGCCGACCTTATCCCAGTCGCGCGCGAGCTCCGTGCCTTTCAAGACCGGGCGCTCGTCCGCGTAAGGTTGCAGTGTGACACCCTGGCTGAGGACAAGACCGCCCGTGCGATACGTGCCGCCGCGCAACACGATGGTGTCGCCGGTCACTACCCGCGCAATCGCCGCCGCGAGCGACGTCGGCTGTTCGAGCGCCTGGCCCGCGGAGTCAGCGTCACCGTCGGGCGAAACAAAATGGATCCGGCCGCTTTTCGGCAGCTCGTAGCGCTGCTGCAGCGGACCATACGGACCGCCGGACGGCTGCGCCGTGAGCGAAGACAGCACGGCGAAGGCGGCGACGAAGACGGACAACACGGGGCGAGACTTCATGGGGAAATGGGGTTCGAGGTTGGTCGAAGGACGCGACACTCGCGCGGCAAATCCAGCGCGGCGTTGCTCCAACACTAGCGCAACACCGGAGTATTTCTTCGCACTGTGACCGCAACGGAATTGACCGGGCCGGCGCGCCCGCATGCTGGAAGTGCGCTCATGATCCTCCGTCTCTTCCGCTACTTTTGCCTCTGCGGCTTCCTGTCGGGCGCAACGCTGTGTTCCGCCACGACGGACGAGCAGCGTGAGCGCCTCGCCATCGCACACCTGCTCGCGTGCGGGCGGCTGCCCGCGACGGACGAGACCGCAGTCGTGCCGGCCGACGAAGCGAGCGTTGCCACATTGCTCGCACAACACCGGCGGCGCTGGCGCGACGACTCGTCCGCCCGGGTCAACGTTGCGCGTCGGGCATGGCGCGATGCATTTGGCCGAAACCCGACCGCGAGCGAACTCGCGGCGGAGGAGGCCGCTCCCCTCACCTACGCGGAACGGCTGCAGCATCACCTCCGGCGCCTCGCGGCCGATGCCGCGGTCTCCCGCGAGGTTCTCCACCGCGCCTACCGCGCCGCCGTGCAGCGCGAGGCTTACGCTGAGGAAATCCGTTACTGGCAACCGCACGGAGCGCTGCCGTTTGTGGTGCTCGTCGGCTGCATCGAGGATTGGGCCCAGCGCAACCAACCGGGGTTGATGGTCACGACGGGCGTGCCGGCGATTTCGGTCAACAGCCGTTTGCTCGTGACGCGGGCGCTGCCGCCCGATCTCGCCGCCGAGGTGCGCGCGGTCTTGTTTCCGGAGCGGATCGATGCTGTCTCGTCCGGTCGGCTGCTCACGGCCGGCGGCGAAAAAATCGCGACGCGCGGCGGCATGCACCTCGTGATCGCCGGTCGTGCTGATTTCGGCGGCTCCGACTGAATCCGGGGGCGCGCGAACCGGCGTGCACCGTTTGCAGGCTTGCGACACCGGCGGATTGCTCGTGCGCTTCGTCCGACGGGCCGCCCTTATCCCCATGAGCATCTCGGCTATTCCCCTTGCCGGCAGCGCTGCGTCCGCCGCCTCCGCGGCTCCGCTGCCGACCGCCTCCGCGTCCATCGACACCACGCGTGGTTCCCTGATTCACCGGCTGTTTGCGTCCGACCCGGCCAAACCCGCGCCTTACGGGCTCCGCCTTTTCGCCTACTCCGGCCTCGCGGTCTTCCTGCCGCTGCTGGCGCTGGCGGCGCTCGCCCCGGCCGGCAGCACGGCCCCACACCGGTTGCCGTTCTTCGCGGACCTCAGTTCGGCGTTCCTGTTTCTCGTGTCACTGCCGTATTTGTTCACCCTCTTTGTGCGCGACCAACATGTGCTCCAGCGCGCGCTCCATCAGGTGATCGACGCCACGGTCGTGCAACCGTCGCACAACACGGCCGAACTTTTTCGCCAGTGGGAGCAGCGCTTCACCCGCATCAACCGCGGGGCGCAGTTGGGCGGGGTGGCGGTGGGCGGCGTCATCATGGCGGTCAACTACGGCGCCTACCGGGGGACCGGTTTCTGGATCAATGGCCCGCACGGTCTGCTGCCCGCCGGCTACCTGTTTCTCCTCGCGGTGTTCGTGTTCTATTTTTTGGTGACGGTCTATTTCGTGCGCAGCGTGAGCGTGTCGGTGATGCTGCGCGACATCGTGGCGAGCTCCCGCATCGAGGTGATTCCGTTTCATCCGGACCGATGCGGCGGCCTGCTGCCGGTCGGCCGCATCGGGCTGCGCAACCAATATCTTCTCACCGTGCTCGGCTTGAACGTGCTGCTGCTCGCCGTGATCACGACGAGTTTTCTCGGCCGTCCGCCGGGGCTCCAGTTGCTGATCGGCGCCGCCGTCGTGGCCTACGTCGTCCTCGGTCCGGTGGTGTTTGTCGGTCCGCTGCTGCCGTTTCGCGACGGGATGCGACGCACCAAGGAGGAAATGATGAGCGCGATCGCGCGCCGCCTCCGGACCGAACTCGCCGGCGTGCGCGCGCGCCTCGCCGAGGAAAGCGTGACTGAGACGGCGGCGGACTCGATCAACCGGCTCAAGGACCTCGGCGCCATGGTCGAGGAGCTGCCGGTGTGGCCATTCGACGCAGCGACGATGAAAAAATTCGTCAGCGCCTACCTGCTGCCCCTTGCCGGCGCGTTCGGTTACGCCCAGCTCAAGGACGTTCTCTCGATCTTTTTTTCCTGACGGCTCGAAGTCGGAATCGGTGAGCGATGGACGCTCGCCGCGCGTAAAACCAGGGCCCGACGCGACTGCGCCCGCCGAATCCTTCGCCTGATTTTCGGACGCCGCCTCGGCGACGCCAGCTGGCACGTTGCGGACCATGTTTTCTTCTCCCGCTCCCAACGCCACCCATCTCGCTTTCGCCCTCGCGCCTTTGCCGCCCGAGTTTGTCCAACGCGTCCGCGCCACGCGGAGGGACGACTTCGGCCGTGCGGTGGAGGTTTCCTTCGCGCGCGGCGGCGAGCCGATCCGCGATCAACTCCGCCGCGCCGCCCCGGGCGAGCGTCTGATGCTCTGCAGCTACCAAGCGGTCGCGCTCCCGAGTCCTTTTGCGGAGATCGGACCGATCTATATCAGTGCGGACGCACCGGCGCCGGACACGGGCGCCTTTCTCAACGCGGTGCCGATGGACTACTTCAACCGCACGTTTGCCGTCCGGGCCTACGATGCGGACGACTGCATTGTCGAGTCCGCGCTCGTGGAACCGGCAGCGGCGGCGGAAAAATTCCGCGTGCTCCTCGCTCGTCCTGACGCCGCGTATCTGCACGCGCGCTTCGGCGGTCACGGCTGTTTCGCCGCGCGCATCAACCGCACGGCGACCGCGTCCCACGGTGCCGTGAGAGAGCAGCCGTTCGGCGACGGCATCTGATCGATCCGACGCGCGTTTCGCGACAGACACCGCGCCGCCTTGGGCAGTGGCCGTGCAGCGAGTAACCTTTGCGCGGAGGCTCGGTAGTGAGTGCGACCATGAATGCGTCCACGCCCACCCCTCTCCGGCGCTTCGCGCTGTTTGTCTTGTTCGCCGCTCTCGCCCCGTCCGCCACTTTCGCCGCCGAAACCGGCATTCAGTTTTTCGACGGCACGTTCAAAGAGGCCCTCGCCAAGGCCAAGGCGGAGAAGAAGCCCGTGTTCTTCGACGCCTACGCGAGCTGGTGCGGCCCCTGCCAGGCAATGGACCGCGACGTCTATACCGATCCGAAAGTAGCGGCCTATCTGAACGAGAAATTCATCTCGATCAAAGTGGACATGGAAAAGGGAGAAGGCCCCGAGCTCGCGAAGAAACTGCCGTCGATTGACGGCTACCCGTCGCTTTTGTTCTTCGGCCCAGACGGCTTCTTGACGAAAACCATCCTCGGCTCGCGTTCCGCCGAGGACTTTCTCGCCGAAGCGCGGTTGGTCGGGAAATAGAGCGAGGCCAACGAGGTCATCAGCGCGACCCGAGCGCCATGGCCCGCAGCTCAAGCAGGCTCGCAGTGTCGGCTTTCTGCAGCCGGCGGAAAAGCTTCTCCACCTGCGCGGCGTGCGCGAGATCTCCAAAAATGACCGGGATGACCACGCGGTTCACGCGACCCGACTGCATGTTCATCTGCAGGTTGAGCGGACGATGCTTCCCATTGCCCTGCCATTCCACGATCTGATCGGAAAATTGCAGCACGATGACGCGAAACCGCTGGGCCTCCGGCCCAACTACGCCGGCCGGCGTGAACGAAGGAGGCGCGCCCCAATCGTGATACGCCCACCCGCTCACCACTGTCGTGACACTTTGCAGCGAAGCGAATGAAGGCACCTTGTAGAAAATGTTCAGCGAGGTTGGCCAATCGCTGCTCGTGCCTTTCGAATTGCTGGTCTGGTAGTCGTGCAGCGTGTTGATCACCAATCGGCCGTCCTTGAAACTGACGCCGTTGGAATAGGAGTAGTTGTGGTAGATATTCAGCTGGGACGTCCAGCGCTGCGTCCACGTGAACGAGCCCCCGCGGCCGATCAGCTTTTGCAATTCGGCGGCCACATCAGTCCAGATTGTCTGCTTCGCTCGCGCCATTTCCTCCGCGCTGCGCTGAGCGTTCTCCCGATCGAGCGCGGCCTGCTTGGCCGCCGAGCGCTCGCGGTGCGCGCCCTCGATCTCCGCCACGCCGGAGTCGCCAAACGCGTCGTTCACAAAAGTGCGGAACTCGCCCGTGCCGTCCTGCTGCAGGAGTTGGAAGAATTCCGGCCGGCTTTTCACGATGGCGAGATCGGTGCCGAGCTTGATCGCTTCGCCGAGATATTGGACGACTTTACGGACGGCGCGCTGCCGCGCTTCGGCGACGGCGAGTTCGAGGTGTGGTTCGGCCCGTTGGGGAAACGCCTCGGCGAGCAACGTGAGTTTCCGCACGTCGCCAGCGGACTTGGTTTCGGCCAGCGTGCTCGCGAACAGCGTGTCCAGCGCGACCCGCCGCTGGCCGAGTTCCGCCGCCGCGGCATCCGCACTCGCGCGGTCGCCGGAGGCCATCACCTTGTTCCAGAGCGCGGCCGCTTCCAACGGTCGGTTGAGTCGCGTGGCGTAGAGCGAAGCCGCGCGCAGACCCACCTCGCCTTGCGCCGGCGCTGCCCGGAAGGCGCGGGCGTAAGTGTCGGCCGCCTTGGCGAGCAGACCCCGCGCCACCGCCTGGTCGGCTTCGACGACCAGCTGGTCGAACTGGAAGCGACCCTCGATGGCGTTGACGAGTTCGAGGGTGCGCTCCTTTTCCGCCTCCGCCGCGCTGGCGAGCGCCTTCGCAGCGTATTCCCGCGCGGCCGCGACTTCGCCCATCCGGTAGGTGGCGACGGCGAGATAGAAGTAGTTTTCGGAGCGCGACCCGTCGGCCTGCACGGCCGCTTCGAAATATTTCCGCGCGCCCGCGACGTCCCCCGCGTCGAGCCGCATGCGACCGTTCTCGAACGCGCTGCGCGTTTCCTCCGGCACGGGAGCCATCTCCTCGTTACCTTGCGGAACGCCCAAGGCGGAACCAACGAAGAGGACGAGGAATGAGAAGCGGAGGAGCAGGTTCATTTGCCGTTGAGGAGATCTTTGACGGATTTCTGAGTGGCGGGCGGAGTTGACTTGGGTTTCGCCGGCGAAGGTCCGAGCGCATTTTCCACCGCCGAGCCGAAGCCCGGTCCGCGCGAGTAGTGAAGAGGGCTGACGAGAAAGATGATGCTCTTCGCACTGAGGCGCTGGCCAATGACCCAGCCGTCCACCAGCGGCTGGCCCTTCTCGATCGTTTCCGCGAGCGACTGCAACGCGTCCATGTTGCCGCGCACGGTTTGATTGAAGGCCGTCGCCGCTTGTTGCGCGCGGGCCTCCGCCGCCGCGGCGCGGGCCGAGCTCGCGTCGAGCTGCGCCCGCAACGCATTGAACCGGGTGTCGCGCGCCGGACCGGCCGGGCTGTTCCGCGCCGTCTCGACCTCGGCGCCCAGCTCCTGGAGTTTATTCTGCAGGGACTGTTTCTCCGCGGCCCACTGCGCAGCCAGCAAATCGCGCTCGTCGAGCATCTGGTTGTGATACACGGGCGTCTTCACCAGCAGTTCGTGCCGGAGGCGCTCGAGCTCGGACAATCGTTTCCGCTTTTCGTCCCGGACGTCGCTGAGCTGCTTCCGGAGCGGGGCCAGCTTGGCTTCATATTTTTGCCGCAGCCCGTCGAGTTGCTCCTTCGTCGCCGGAATCGGTTCCCCGCGCACCTCCGCGAGGTGCTGTTCGAAGCTCTTGCCGGTGCGTTCGATTTTCGAAGCGATGTCCCCGCATTTGTTGCAAAACCGCCCCCGCAACATCTCCTCCAGGTCGGACTCGCGGTCCGCTTCGATGTATCGAATGCCGTTCTCCCGCGCCTTGATGTCACGGTCGATGCGGTTGAGCTCGTTCACGCGCGAGCTCAAGTTCCGGATCAACCCGGTAATCTCCGACGAAGTTTTGTTCCAGGCGCTGCGCGCCTTCGCGATTTGGGCGGGAAAACCAGCACCAGTGCTAGCCGTCGCCAGCGGCACGCCCCCTCCAACGAGTCCCGCCAGCATCAGACTCACCACGCTCCGCCAAACGATGCCCGCGCGCCGAATCCGGCCACGCCGCGAGCTGCAAAGCGATAAATCCGCAGGACCGGCACACGGGAAAACGGACAACATCGGGCCGAGAAAACGACGCGAACGAAGCGCGGCAACGAATTTTCCACCGGGAAGCACCTTTCACCCACGCTTTGCTCCGGCGTTTCTTAGGACCGAGTTCGGCGGCGGCGCGGATCCGTCCGGAAGAATTCTCGAAATAAATCAAATATCGGGGTAGCCTGATGCGTCTGAAGGACAACCCCGGCTTCCTATGAAAATCCTTCGCTCCGCCCTCGCTTGCGTCGCTCTCTCGGTTGCCGGTGCGCGGGCCGGTGCGGAAGCGTTCGACGAAATTGGTCAACCCGACGGGGCCTTCGCCCGCGTGGCACTGAGCGACAGCGATATCGAAACGCTCGTCGCTCCGATCGCGCTCTACCCGGACCCGTTGCTCGCGCTCATCCTGCCCGCCGCGACGCGCCCGTCCGATATCGTCCTCGCGGCTCGCTTTCTCGACCGCGGCGGGCACCCCGACGCAGCGACCGCCGAACTTTGGGACGATTCCGTCAAAGCGCTCACGCGTTACCGTGAAGTCCTCACCTATCTCGACACCCACCTCGAATGGACGCGTCGCCTCGGTGAATGCTTCCTCGATCAGCCCGACGCGGTGATGGACGCCGTGCAAGCCATCCGCGCCCGCGCGCGCAACTCCGGCTTGCTCACCAATACGCCGCAACAGGAAGTCATCTACGAGGACGAGCAGATTCACATTGTGCCCGCGCAGCCGACGGTCATCTACGTGCCGCGCTACGATCCGCAGATTCTCTATTACACGTCGGGGCCGAGATATTACGCCGGCTCGTTCCTCACGTTTGGCATCGGTTACGGCATCGGCTCGTGGCTGAGCTACGATTGCGACTGGCGCTCCCGCCACGTGCGCATCGTGCAGCGTCCGCCGAGTTGGTATTACCGTCCCGACTGGCGCCGCCGCCATGCGTCGTCGGTCGCAGGAGCGCGGTGGGTGCCGCGCTACGACCGGCACAACTACGATCACCGTCGCGCGGATTTCGACCGCCGCCGCTCGGGCAACCATCACCGCGCCGGCTCCGCCGACGACCGCCGGTGGAACTCCAATTCGAGCCAGGCCACGGCGGGGTGGAACAACGCCGTCGTCTCTCCGACGCCCTCCCGCGATCGCCGCGACGACTGGCAGCGCTCGCCGCGTCGCCCGGAGGCCGCCGCAGACCGGGGGCGCACGCCGCGCCCTGATCACCAAGGCCGCGCGCGGCGCGAAAATCTTCCGCCCCGCGCCACCGCTCCCGCGGTCGTCGCCAGCGCTCCGCCTGCAGTCACCGCACCAGAGAGCGTCACGCACGCACCCGCCGCCGCGCCGACTTCCAACCGGACGTGGACGAATCAACGTCCGGCGCCGCACCGGGACCGCGACGAGCGCCCGCGTTTCGACGGCGCCCGGCCCGACCGGCCACGCGCCGATGCGAACAACCGTCCGCGCCGCGAAGATTACCAGCCCCGCGTCCAGCCGCCACCGTCCGCCGCGTCCGTGCAAATTGCACCGCCACAACGCAACCCGGCTCCCGCGCCGCGTTACAGCCCGCCCGCGCGCTCGAACTCGGGCAATGCGACACCGCGCGAGTCGCGCGGCGAAGGCCGCGACCAGCCGCGCCATCGGGATCGAGGCGAGGACGGGCGCCGCGAGTTGAACTGATTTGCGGCGTCGTGCCGTGGTGCGCGAGCGACCTCATCGCACCCGCGCGACGAGGAATACTTCGCTATTCCGCGCGGGCGCGATATCGTGTCCCGATGAAGTCCGCCACCCTCTCCCGTCCGTTGCGCACCGCCAAACGTTGCTGGATCCAAGGCCGTCGCATCTACGTCGAGGCCGATGCGAGCCGCACCTTCAGTTTTCCGGCGAGCAAGTATCCGAATCTCGACCGCGCCTCGCAGGCGGATTTGGAAAAACTCTCCCTCAACGCCGCCGCCACTGCCATCGAGTGGGCGACGATCGACGAGCAAATCCTCATCGAGGATGCGGCCACCAACCGCTTCGTCCACACGCCGCGCTCGCTTCCCGCACCGGCGAATCCCGTCGGCTGACGCGTCGTCGCGCCGGAGTTTGCGCGGTTTCCTGCGCCGGGTCGCCGGAAAGTGTGGCCTTGCCGCCGGACTCGCTCCCTAGTCCCCGGACCTGCATGAAAATCAAATCGGCCACCTTCGAACTCAGCGCGCCCAATCTGCGCGCGTGCCCGCGCCTGCCGTTGCCGGAGTTCGCGTTCATCGGCCGCTCCAATGTCGGCAAATCCTCCCTCATCAACCTGCTCGCGGAAAAGCGCGACCTCGCCAAGGTGTCCGACCTGCCCGGCAAGACGCGGCTGCTGAATTTCTTTCTCTTCAACAACCAGTGGCGGCTGACCGATCTGCCCGGCTACGGCTACGCCCACGTGTCGAAGCAGGAGCGCGCGGAGTTCAACGAGGCGACCGCGGCGTATCTCACGCAGCGCGAAACCCTGCGCCACACTTACGTCCTGATCGACTCACGCCTGACCCCGCAAGGCATCGACCTCGACTTCCTCGCCTGGCTGCACGGCGAAAGTGTTCCCTTCTCGATCGTGTTCACGAAATCCGACAAACAATCGAAGGACGCCACGGCGACCTCGCTCGACCGTTTCCGTCGCGCCGCGTTGCAGGACATCCTGCCCGAGCCGGCGGTGTTCATCACGTCGTCGAAGACCAAGCACGGCCGGCAGGACCTGCTCGCGCACCTCGCGGCTCAACTCGCGTGACACCGCCGGACGCCGCGCCGGCTCGCGTCGCACCGTCGGCCGAGCCCGCCACGAACTTCGACGGTGTCCCGGCATGCGCCGGCTGCGGCAGCTGCTGTCATCTCGTGGTGGAACTGCGCGCTGGCGATGACGTGCCGGAGGAATTCGTGGTCGAGCACGCCGGTGCCCGTTGCATGGACCAGCGCGGCGACGGCGCGTGCGTTGCCCTCGATCCGACGACGAGGCTGTGCACGATCTACGACCGCCGTCCACAAACCTGCCGGGACTTCTCGCGCGGCACCGCGCTTTGCCGGACCGCGCTCACCCGCCGGCCAATGCGTCGGCCTTAAACGTGACCGCTGCTCGCGCACGGCGAATTTGATCCGATCGACGCGCGCCGCGCCGCGCCGCGAATTTCATTTCGGCGTGGTGGCGCGCCGAAGCGGGGATACTCGCGCCCCACCGCTCTCTCACGGCGCTGCGCGGTAAACGTCGGTGCTGAGGTATTTCAAGCCGGAGTCGCACAACAGCGTCACGACGCGCGCGCCCGGACCAAGACGCTGCGCCAACCGGATCGCAGCCACGACATTGGCGCCGGAGGAGGTGCCGGCGAAAAGTCCTTCGTCGCGGGCGAGACGGCGCGCCATCGCTTTGGCATCGTCCGTGGAAACCGGAATGATTTCGTCGATGACCGATGGTTCCCACAACGGCGGAAGGTAGCCGATCCCGACGCCTTCGATCTTGTGCGGACCGGGTTGGCCGCCGCTCAGGACCGCCGATTCCGCCGGCTCGACCACCGCGGTGCGCACCCGCGCGTTGCGCTGTTTCAGCACAGTGGCCACGCCGCGCGATGAGGCGCCGGTGCCGACCGAGTGAACAAACGCATCCACCCGTCCGTCCATTTGCGTCCAAATTTCCTCCGCAAGGGCGTAGTAGCCGGTGATCGTGTCGGCGTTATTGAGCTGGTCGGTCCAAAAAGTGTTTGGCTCGCGGCTCAACTCGCGCGCGCGCTCGATCATGTCGAGGATGAGCTTCTTCGTCGTGCGGCCTCCTTCGCTCGGCACTAGGGTCAATTCCGCGCCGAGCGCCGCCATGTGGTCGCGTTTTTCCTGACTGAACGCCTCGGACGTCACGATCCGGATGCGATAACCCTTCGCGGCGCAGACGAGCGCGAGCGACGTGCCCGTGCTGCCGCCCGTGTATTCGACCACGGTGCCGCCCGGGCGCAGGCGTCCATCCGCTTCGGCCCGCTCGATCACGGCGCGCGCCATCCGGTCCTTCATGCTGCCGGTGGGGTTTTCCCATTCGAGTTTGACGAAAATCTCCGCCGCGCCCGCCGGCACGACGCGGCGCAACGGAACGAGCGCGGTGTGGCCGATGGCATCGAGAATATTCATGGCAAAGTGCGCGGCGGCACGCCCGGAGCATGGGAAGCCGTCGGCGCAGGGGAAGCGCGTTTCCGCGGAACGGGCCGGACCGTGGTCCTTACGACGTTCGCTGGAACCGCTGGCGACCGCGAAAAAATTTCTCGAGCGCCGCCAAATCCTCAAGCTCGCCCGGCCCGACTTGTGCGCCACTCACCGCGGTGCGGTTGGCCAGGGCTTGCAACCAGAGCGTGATAGGTTCGCGACGGGGCAGGAACGCGTCGGAGGCCTTAATTTCGGTGAGGAGTGTCGCCGCCTGGGCATGGCACTCCGAACGGACGCTCATGAGTTCGCAGGGACGCGGTCCTGCAGCTTGCCGGGCAAAATCGCGGAACGCGGCCGCAGGCCGCGCATGATGGATCCTTTTTGCCGCAGCAACATCTTGCCCGCAGAAGTGATGCGCACCGGCGTTCGCGTGGAGGGGATGGTCGAGGCGGCGCGCGAAAGGGAGGTCTTCATCCGGCGAACCCTAGTCACGGGCCTCGTTTTGGCGACTGCGCCGGCCGAAAGCACCGGGATAGGAGGCTCGCTACTAGTTGGACGCCCGGGCAGCGGGTGCAACCCGTTGGAGCGGAACAGCGCCGGTCAACGCCTCCACGCACTGGTGCGGCGGGTCCGCCATCGCCTGACCGCCCCCGGCCGCCGCCTTAACTTCCACCCGCGGACCAGTCGGACGCGTGCCGAGAATCCTCCGTCGGCGGCGCCACGCCCAAAGACGTGACGCCCGCGCGCTCCAGTTCCCGGCGCAACAACGGCAGGAAGTTGTGCTCCAGTTGTCCGGCGTCGAACGTGAACTCTACGGCGTCGTCCTCCTGGCTGAGGAAGCGGAGAATGTCGGCCAGATCCGCGACATCCTCATCGAGGAAATGCTCGTCGATCACGGATTGGTGACTCGCGTGCGCCACGAGCGTGGGCATGAACCGGTCGGCTTCCGGGTTCGCGGGGTGGACGCTCAGCGCGCCGGCGATGCCCGCACGCTCAAGCCGGTCGGCAAAATCACGGAGGCGCTGGTAAGCGAACGCGACGTTAGCCAACCGCGCCTGCCGGAGCAGCGCGTCGCGTTGTTGGAGGAGTTTTTGGAAGTTCATGGTGGTGGGGTGCGGCCGAGCCGCGGTTTTCGAGCCACTGGGTTGATGGAGTGAGTGCGCACGGACCGGGACTGACGCGCGCCGCGAACGGCGGACACGAACGCTTCCTGACGCGAACTCGCGGGCGGTCTGTTTCCTGACGTTGCCTGACCTGCTACTCGTAGAAGTCGCTGACGCAGAAACCTGACTCTCGTTGCCTGACTCAAATCACGATCTCGACCGTGCATCTGACCTGACATCGAACACCAGACTACTCCGCCACATTTTCCGTGGGCGCAAGGATGATCTCGCCGCGCGTCGCGCCGCCCGGAAACGAAGAATCCCGGAAGCCGTTGCGGCCGTGCGCGAGCTTTCGCCGCGCGGGCGATAAGCGTGGTCACCGGCAAAGGGTCCCAATTAGAAAACCCGGGCCAATCCACTGATGTCACTCCTCCCTTCCCTGCTCCGCGCCGCTTCTTTCACCAGCCTGCTCATTGCCGCGCTCCCCGCCCTTTCCGCCGGCATCCTGGAAGACCGCGCGATCGAGGACTCGATTCAGAATTCCTTCGTCTTTCGCGAACTCATTGCCGACCGCTCCATGGTGCAGGTCTATGTCCGGCGCGGCAGCGTTGAATTGCGCGGCCAGGTGGCCGACGAGCGCGAACGCTCGCTCGTGGAGGACGCGATTTCCGCGATCGTCGGGGTCGGTGAGGTGGAAAACCGCCTCTTCGTCGATTCCGCACACCGCCGGTCCAGCGATCGCTGGCTCGTCGCCCGCGTGCGCTCGCAGTTGCTGACGAATCGCGAACTCAACGGCAGCCGCCTGCAATTCGCCGTTCGCGCCGGAGAACTCGTCCTCTCCGGCACCGTGCGCGACGACGCGCAGCGCGACTTCGCCCTCACCCACGCCCGCCCCCTCGCCACCAACCTGCAGGTGCGCGACGAAATGACGATTTCCGCGACGCCGCATCCCGAGATCGCGATCGACGATCCCTCGGTCGTCGCCATGGTGCGCAGCGCACTCGGCGGTCTCTCCACGCTCAAGCTCGGCCCGGCCGGACTTGCGAGCCAGGACGGCAACGTCGTGCTTCGGGGTTCCGCCGCTTCGCCCGACGAAATTGCCGAGGCCGTTCGCCGCGCCCAGGCCGTCCGCGGC
This sequence comes from Opitutus sp., assembly GCA_013821985.1. Lineage (GTDB taxonomy): Bacteria > Verrucomicrobiota > Verrucomicrobiia > Opitutales > Opitutaceae > Didemnitutus. Next base: position 486 of record PNJQ01000031.1, on the reverse strand, counting down.
GTGCGCTCCGTCGCGAATCAGCTCAGCCCGGCGCGGTAACGTTTCCGCGCCCCGCAGCGGCGCGCGGGAGCTTGCCGCCTCCGGTCGGCGCACTAGGTTGCCGCGATGAAATCCTCGCTCGTTCGCGCCGCGCTGCTGGCGGGTGTCGTTTACCTCGTTGCTCCCGCGCCCTTCGGTCGCGCGGCCGACACACCGACGGCGGAAAACACGCCCGTGGAGGTCGCCGCCCTGTTGCGCGAATTTCTCTCGCGCGTGGATGATCCGGCGATGCACGCCCGCTTCTGGGCCGACGATCTGGTTTACACCAGCGGCCAGGCCGAGGTGAAAACCAAGGCCGACATCCTCCGCGCAATGGAAAGCGCGCCGAAGGGCACGGCCGCGTCCGTCCCGACGACCTACGACGCCGAGGACGTGAAAGTCCGCGCCTACGGCACGACCGCCGCGCTCACGTTCCGACTCGTCGCGCGCGAGCCGACTGGCGTCACG
>PNJQ01000030.1 GCA_013821985.1 Opitutus sp. | reverse complement strand
TCGCGGGAAATTACTCGTCGTATCTCGAGGATTTCCGCCGTCGCAAGAGCAAGGACGCCGACCAGCCGCACCGCATCAAGTATCGCCGGCTCACGCGGTAGAAAGCGCTTTCAACGCGGGCGTCGCGGAAGGCGCGGAGAAAGGGAGGAGGGCGAGAGAACGGGAACGCGCAGGCTGGTCGGGCCGAAGTCGTGGCGAAAGCTAATCAAGGCCGCTCCGAGCGAAGTCTGCACGCGGGCATTCACTCGAAGCCGAACAAATGGCCCATGGCGCGCCGGTCTTTCTTGGTCGGGCGGCCTTTGCCTCGTTCGCGCGCCAGCATGTGCTCGAGGCTGGCTTGCTTCGCGCGCTCGTATTCGGCCGGCGGCGTGAGATCGGCGACGAATTCCGGCAAAAGTTTCGCGGCAAGGCGTGATTTGGGGATGCCCACGATCTTCAACGTGCGCGTGACCATGCCGACGCGGGCGGTGACGACTTCGCCGATGTGAACGTCGCGGCCGGGTTTGGCGTCGATGCCATTCACCTGCACGCGGCCGTTGCGGCAGACCGCGGTCGCTTCGGCGCGCGTCTTGAATACGCGCACACTCCAAAGCCATTTATCGAGCCGGGGGTCGTCCATGAGGTTCGAAGGAGGGATTGCCACAAAGAGGCGCGAAAAGACACAAAAACAAACGAGGGATCGGCCCGTGCGGCTGGACCGTAGGCGTCACGGGTAGCTCGCGACTCCGGGTGCGGGTTTCAAGAGTTGCGCATTCAGCACCCGCGCTCGGAGATCGCGGGCTGCCGGAGCAGCGGCGCTACCTCCCGCCGTGGCGGCGTTCCCAGGCGAAGAGGTATTGCTGCGCGATGCCGGCGAGCGGACCGAAATGCGTGCGGCCGAAATGGGCAACCTGTGCGGGCTTCCAGCCGTCGAGGCCGTAGCGGCGCGCGAGCGCTTTCAGGATCCACGTATCGACCGGAAAGGCCTCGAGTTTGCCCGCGCCGAAGAGCAGCACGCAGTCTGCGACCTTCTCGCCGACACCGGGCAAATCCATCAGACGTGCCTTCGCCGCGGCGTAAGGTGCGGCCTCAGTTGCTTCGAGCCAGCCGGGACGCGCCGCGAGAAATTGCGCGGTTTCATGGATGTAGCGGGCGCGGAAACCGAGAAGGCACGCTCGCAGTTCGCTCTCGGGAATCGCTGCCAGCTCGGGCCACGTGGGCAGGCGGTGGCAGGCAGGGCGGGCGATTGACGCGCCGTGACGCTCCGCGAGCAACGCGACCATTTGTTTGATCTGCACGATCTGCTTGGTCGCGCTGCAGAGAAAGCCGAGGAGCGTCTCACCGAATGGCTGTCGCAACAGCCGTAGTCCGCGAAAGACGCGGACGCATTGAGCGAGATGCGCGTCGCTGCGCCAGGGAAGGGCGTCGGCCAGGGCGGTCCAATCATGTTCGTGGCCGAGGTAGCGCGGGAGCTCGCGCGCCACCTGAGCGTGGAGCGCTGGTGGCGCGCGCCATTGGAGCGCAGTGTCGTGGGAGCGAAGTTGCGCAATGTTGTCGGCCCATAGACCGGTGAAAACTCCGTCATCCTCCTTCGACCAGCGAAACGATTGTCCACCGTCGAGCGTTTCGGCGAGAACGGTGGCGCTCGGCGACCAACCGGGGAGCGGCTGCCACGCCGACCACGTCACTGGCCGGGCTTTTCCCAAAGGTAACTTTGCTCGGTGACCAGCGTGGCGCCGGCGTCGTCGAGCACGTCGAGTTTCCACGCCATCGCGCTGGTGCCGGGATCCGGCCAGTCGGTGCCGGTGAGGCCGAAATTGAACACCGTTTTGCCCGCCGGCAATTGCGCGGGGAACTTGAAGGTCCGGGGGCGCGGCGAGGCCGGCAGCACGACGTGGAACACGAACTTTGCGGGTTGCGCGGGGCCGGAGTTTTCGAGCCGCACGAGAAAATAGTAGCCGCTGCGCTCGGCCGGCTGGGTGCGGATGACGACTTGGCCTCCGGTATTTTCGCGGCCGGTGAAGTATTCCGAGATGCGCTTGAACGACGCGCCGTCCCGCCAGCCGGTGAACACGCGCACGATTTTCAGGTCCGCGGCGGACGCGGAGACGACGAGGGCGAGGAAGAGCGCGAGGACTCGCATGTTGGGCGGACGGTGCCGTCAGCGCGCTTGCAGGTAAACCTTTTTGTATTGGTGGAAACCGAGCAGCGCCGGTTCCCAACCGCGCACGGCGGGGTGGATGAGATATGAGCGCACCCCGAAGAAAACGGGCGCGATGGGGGATTCATTGAGCAGCAGCGCCTCGGCTTGCTGGAATTTCTCGTAGCGCGAATTGGGATCAGCGGCATCGGCCGCCGTGCTGATCAACCGGGCATAATCGCGGTCGGCCCAGCCGGTCCAGTTGTTCGTGCCGTCCGGCAAGAACATGTCGAGGAACGTCACGGGATCGACGAAGTCGCCGACCCAGCGCGCGGTCGAGATGGCGTAGTTCAGCGTCTGCTGATTTCCCACCCACGTTTTCTGCTCCACCGGCGAGATCGTGACGGTGATGCCGAGCTCGCGCTGCCACATTGCCTGGATGACTTCGAGCACCTTGGCGTGGAGCTCGTCGTTGCGCACTTGGACGTCGAGGGTGGGAAAACCTTCGCCGCCGGGGAAGCCGGCCGCGGCGAGGAGGTCCTTCGCCTTGGTCGGTTCGAAGCCGACGCGCGCCTGCGCGGTGTAGCCAGCGCAATCGGGCGGCGTGTAGTGCAGGGCGGGCGCGCGCGTGCCGCGCAGCAGCGTGCGCGCGAGTTGCTCGCGGTTGATTGCCAGGGAGAGCGCCCGGCGGACGCGGGCGTCGCTCAGCGGTGGACGCGTCGTGTTGAAGCGGAGGAAAAATGTTTCGAGGAAAGGATCCAACCGCAGCGATTCCGCCGAGGTCTTGCGGTAGTGATCGACCTTCGCGAGCGGCAGTTCGGCGGTGAGATGGACCTGGCCCGCGCGGAAGTTGCGCTCATCGACGTCCATGTTCTCGGTCGGAAAAAACGTGATGCCCCTGAGCTTCACCGCGGCGGCGTCCCAGTAGTGCGGATTGCGCGCGACCTTGACGTGCGCCTGCGGCAGCCACTCCGTGAGGACGAACGGGCCGTTGCCCACGAGATTGCCGGGGCGCGTCCACGCGGCGCCGCGTTGCAGCAGACCGTCGTGCTTCGCGAGTGAGCCGAGATGGACGGGAAACCAGATCGGGTTGGCGGTCAGCGCGGGCAGATAAGGCGTTGGCCGCTCGAGCGTGAGGCGGAGCGTGCGCTCATCGACCGCCTCGGCACCGAGGGCGGAGGTGGGCATCCGGCCGGTATTGATCGCCTCGGCGTTGTTGAGCGGGTGGAGCAGATAAGCGTATTCGGCGGCGAGCGTCGGCAGCAACGCGCGGCGCCACGAGGCCACGAAATCCGCGGCGGTCAGCGGCGTGCCGTCGGACCATTTCAAATTGGCCCGGAGAAAAAACGTGTAGGTAAGCCCGTCGGCTGAGACTTCCCAACGCTCGGCGGCGGCGGGGACCGCGGTGGAGGATTTTTCGTCGAGCGCGCAGAGGCCTTCGAAGAGGGCGAGGGCGATGTTCTGGTCGGTGAACGCCGTCATCACCTGCGGATCGAGGTCCTGCGGGTCCGCGCCGTTGCCGAGGAGGAGCACCTGGTCGCGGATGCCGTCATCGACCGGACGCCCCAGGGTGGCCACGGCAGTGAGAGCGGTGAACAGGAACAAGCGGACGAGCATGGCGCAAAAATGCACGCCGGCCTGGCCGGCGCAAGCGGGTGAATTTTTGTCCGATTGAGCCGATGAGAGGGACGTCCCGCGTCGGTCCCGCTTGAGCAATACCGCCCATCCGCCGATCAATCCCGCAGTGGTCGAGGCCGCCCGCCGGCGGCACGCCACGGCATTGCGGAGCTATGCGGTCGAACTGTGTCACGGCAACCGCGGTCTGGGACAGACGGCCGTGGACGAGACGTGGACGGCCTTGGAGAAAACCACGGAGCCGGAATCGGACGGGCGGATGGTCGAGTGGCTGTTCACCGACGTGCGCCGCCGCGCGGTGGCGGCGCAACGCGGCGCCGGTCTCGCGCAGCAATTCGACGCCTCGGCCGAAGACGACGACGGGCCGGAAACCGCGGACGGTCTCTTCGCCCGGCTGACGCCGAAACAGCAGGAGGTCCTGCGGTTGAAGTTCGTGCAGGGTTTCCGGCACGAGGAGATCGCGCGCATTGTCGAGCTGTCCGGCGCGCACGCGGCGCAATTGCTGCACAACGCGCTCCGCCGGCTCGCGCGGGCGTTTCGTGCGGCGGGCGACTCCGGCGATGCCTCGTGGGCGGATGATTTTCGCCTGACGCTCGCGGCGCTGGGCGAATTGGACGGCGGTGCATGGCAGGCGTGGGAGGCTGGCCAAATCGATGTCGCCGCCGCGAACGCGCGCATGGAGGAAATCCGCCGCGCCGGAAAATGGGCGGCGACGCACATCGCGCGCGGGGGCGGCCGTGCGACGCGGAAGCGCGGACGAAAGAATCCGCGAGGCCGCGGTTGGTGGATCGGCTTGGTGGCGGTCGCCGGGGTGATTTTTGGGACGCTGCTCGTGGAACAGCGCAACGCTGCGCAATCGACGGAACGACGAAAGGTGGTTGTGGACGAGCGTGGCGGCCGTGCGCGCGTTGCGGTGCGGCACGCACCGGAAGAATCGGCGAGCCAGTCGCGCCCAGCAGCGGATGACGCGGTGACGCTGGGGGTTTTTCGCCCTGCGGGGAGCCAATCGCGGCCGCCTTCGACGAAGCCGTGGACGGCGTCCGACCGCGTCGTGCGCGCCGCGACCGGCGCTGCGGCGAGCGCGAACGTGCCCGAGATCGAGGGCACGCCGGCGACGCGCGAGCCGGTGGCGCAGCCGACCGGGGCGAGCGATGCCCGGCGAATCAGCGGGCCGCGAGCGGTGAAGGAAGGGGCGGAGGAGGCGTCGCACGTAACGGAGCCCGCGGCTGAGCGGGCGAGGGAAAGCGAGTTTCGCGGCGGACCGGGTCGGTCGGCTCGACCGGTGGCAGAGCGGACGGACCAGCGCGTGACGAACGAGCGCACGACGGCGGAAGTGGTGGCCTCGACGGACACGGCGGCGATTGTGGCGCTCAAGCGCGCGCTGGGCGAGGGACGCTGGCCACGCGCTCAGGAGGCGAGCGCGGAACGCTGGCGGAACTATTTCGCGGTGACACCGGCGCGACGGGATCGCCCGCTGAGGTTGGCGAAGGATTTCGAGGCGGCGCGTGCGCCGTGGGCCCCGGGGACGATCCTGGTGCGTGCGACGGTGACGGCTCCCGATGCGTCGCTCGTGACGCGCGCGCCGGCGAATGTGATTTTGTTGCTCGATGTCTCGGGCTCAATGGATGCGCCGAACCGGTTGCCGCTCGTGCAGGAGGCGGTGCGTGGGTTGCTCGACCGGTTGCAAGCGCACGACCGGGTGGGGCTCGTGACCTACGCGGGGGAGTCGCGCGTGCTGCTTGGGCCGACGCCGGTGACCGATGCGAGACGCGTGCGTGAGGCGGTGCAGTCGCTCGAGGCCCGCGGCCGCACCAATGGCGGCGCGGGACTCGCTGAGGCGTTGGCGTTGGCACGGGGTGAGGGGTCGGCCCATGGCGCACCGGTCGTGATCTGGTGCACCGACGGTGAATTCAACGTCGGCCCGAGCAGCGAGACGGAGCTGGCGGAGTTGGTGCGCGGCGAGGTGAGCGGCGGCGTGCGGCTGGCGATTTTCGGATTCGGACGGAACGGTCAAATCGATCCGCGGCTGGAGAAACTCGCATTGCTCGCCGGGGGCGGGAGCGGCTACGTGAACACGCGGAGCGAGGCGATCGCGGTGCTGCTCGGACAACTTGATGGCTTGATTTCGCCCGTCGCGGACGACGCGCGGTTGGTGGTGACGCGCGAGAACGAGCCGGAACGGCAAGCGGCGGAGGACAAATTGTGGCCGGGTCAGTCGATCGCGGTCCTGGCCACGTTCGACGCACCGGGTGAGGCGCGGGCGCGCCTGAGTTTTCGAAACGGTTCGGGCGGCGAGAGGCGGTCGGAATCGTTCGAGTGGGACGGTGCGGTGAAAGCGTTCGCGGCGGCCAGTCCCGAGTTTCGGTTTGCGGCCGCCGTGGAGCGCTTCACGAACTTGCTCGCCGGTCCGCCGGAAGCGGTTTCCGCTGCGGAGTGGGACGCACTGGCGGCATGGGCGGGCGGGGCGGTGGACGACGCGGGCGGTTACCGGGCGGAATTTCTCGCGCTCGTCGAGCAGGCGCGGGTGGCGCGCGGACAGGGGCCTGACCGCTAATTTTCGCTGGTTACCGGTCTAAGAACCCGCAGGCTCGCGCGTCGAAGATGGCAGGTGACGTGAACACCGACTCGCAACCCGATGAGCGCACTGCCTTCGTGCAATCCGCCGTGGAGCGCCATCGCGCTCCCTTGCTCCGCTACGCGGCGCGGCTGCTGCATGGAGACGCGGACCGCGCCCAGGACGTCGTGCAAGACACGTTCGTCCGGCTCATGGCGCAACAGCCGGCCGACGTCGCGGGGCACGAGGCCGAGTGGCTGTTCACGGTCTGCCGGAATCGCGCGCTCGATTATCTGCGCAAGGAAGGCCGCGTGAAGTTTTTCGAGGAAGGCCAGGCCGAGCGGCTCACGGCGGACACGCCGCGGCCCGGCAGCGGCGTGGAGCGCGCGGAGGCGCACGCCGCGGTGTTGAAATTGATCGGAAAGCTGCCGCCCAACCAGCAGGAGGTTGTGCGGTTGAAATTCCAAAATGGATTCAGCTACAAGGAAATCAGCCGCATCACGTCGCTGTCGGTGACGAACGTCGGCTTCATCCTCCACACGGCGATCGCGCGCCTGCGGAAGGAAATGTCGGCGCTGCCGGAATAAGGACCGAGCCATGAACACTCCCGAAAGAATCTCTCCCGACAAGTCGCCTTCCTTCCGCGCGGCGGAACGGCGGCGGGTTTTACCTGCCAACGCGGAGGGCGTCGCATGAACCCGAGTGAACGCATTTCTCCCGACGACCCGCGCCTGACGATGTATGCGCTGGGAGAGATGGACGCAGCGGAGCGCACGGCGTTCGAGCAGCAGTTGCAGCACGATGCGGACGCGCGGGCGGCAGTGGAGGAAATCCGCCGCACCGTGGCTGTGCTCGGCCCGGCGCTGGAGGCGGAGCCGACTCCGGCCCCTCAGGCGCTCGCGACGGACGCCATCATCCCCGGCTGGGAAGCGGGCCAAACGAATCGCGCCACCACGCCACCGGTCGATGAATACCGCCGCGGAGGCAGCAAGCTGCTGCGTTTTCCTTCGCTCTATTATTCGGTGGCGGGTCTCGCAGCGGCGGCGTTCGCGGTGTTCTTCGTGGTGCGCGAATCACGCGAGCGGACGATGCTTGGCGAACCGCAGGCGGTGGAGGCGGACCTGGCAGTCGCGGCGGCGCCTCCTCCTCCGCCGATGATCATGGCGCCGGCACCCGCCGACAATGCGGCGGCGGAACGGCGATCCGAAGCTCCGGCCAAGGTCGCCGCGGCGACGGCGCGCAGAGCCCGCATGGCGTTCGAACGCGATTACGCGGACCGGTTTTATTCGACGGCCGAGCAGGCGAGCTCGACTTTCCCCTTGCGGATCGGCCGTGACGGTTACGCGGCGGTGCGCGAGCAATTGCGGCGCGGCGAACGGCCGGCGCGCGCGAGCGTGGAGGTGGCGGAAATGATCAACGCCTTCGACTACGCGTGGCCGCAGGCGGAGGATGGCGTGGCCTTTGCGACGCTGCTCGAGGAAACTGGAGCGCCTTGGTCGAACGAAACGCGCTTGGTGCGCGTGGGCGTGAAAGGGGTGGGCGAGCGCGGCGCGATCGTCGCGCGCGGGGCGCGGGCGGTGGTGGAATTCAATCCCGCGCGCGTGCGCGCGTGGCGGCTCATCGGCTTCGAGCGCGGCAGCGAGACGATGGGCGTGCGCGGCATGGCACCGGGCGAGACGGTGCGCGGCGGCGACACCGTGACGGCGCTCTACGAAATCGTGCTGGCGGAGGTGCCGGCGGGCGAGGCGACCCTCGCCACGCTGGCGCTGAGTTATCGCACCGGCGACGAGGACGCGGAACGGCAGCTGACCCGCCGGCTTGAGACGCGCGGCGCGGCGTTTGCCCAGGCCAGTGCGGACATGAAGTTTGTCACGGCGGTGGCGGCGTTCGGATTGGCATTGCGCGAGTCACCGATGCAGGCGCCGGTCGGGTTGCAGGAAATCGCGCGTTGGGCCGAAGCCGGAGCGGGGGGAGACGAGCAGCGGCGCGAACTCGTGGAATTGGTGCACGCAGCCGAGACGTTTCTGCGCTAAGCAGGAGGGTGGAGGCTTTGGGAGCCGCCCCTTTGGTTGGAGCCTGCTCGCAGGCGATGAATGACTCGCGCAACGCGCGGGCGGTGCGGGGATTTTTTCGCCTGCAAGCAGGCGCCTACAAGGCGATCCGGGCGCGGTCGAGCCGCGCCCCTACGCGGCGATAAACCCTTCAACGAGCCGGCGCGCAGTGTTTCTGCAGATTGGCCAGCACGCGCGGCCAGGCGGCGGTGAAGTAGGCGTGGACTTTTTTCCAGTCATCACCGGAGCGGAAACCGTAGTGCGTGAGCTTCACATGTGTGCCGCCGTCGGCATCGGTGAGTTCGACGAGGACGTGCGTGCGGACGTCGCGCAGCGGGCCGAAGTCCGGCGGGGCGTTCCAGGTGAACGTCAGCAACCGGCCAGGGAGGAACGAGGTAATCGCGTTGCCCTCGCCGCCGCGCAGCCCGGGCGGATTGTTTTTCAGGAAAAAGATTTCGTAAGGGCCGGCCTCGCGCAGTTCGACCCGGGCGGCGTAGCCGAACCATTTTCCCAATGCGCTTTCGGTGGTGAGCGCGGACCACACGGCGGCGCGCGGGGCGGGGATGCGGGAGGCGGTTTCGATGACGAGATCGGAGACGAGAGAAGAATCAGAGGCGGACATGGCGAGAGGGAACAGGAGCAGCAGGGCGAGCAAGCGGCGGCGCAGGTTCATGATGCGAGCCAAGGCGAATGGGGCTGTGATGACGAGCGGTCTGCGATGGATGGCCAGCCGCGCCCGGTGAACCGAATTTGTCCGCGGGCCAGCGGAGTGACCATGGGGGGCTGCCACGTGCGCGTGTTCGTTTTCGGGCGTTCCCCCGCGCCCGGAAGTTGCGGGCGGCCTGACCTGCGGTTCGAAATTCGCGTCAGACGCGGCGGCGGCACCAGCACGTCACGCCGATGAAGCCGAGGCCGAGCGCGAGGAGCGCGTAGGTCGAGGGCTCGGGCACGGCGGTGAACGAGAGCAGGAGTTGGCCGGAGCCGGAGAGGCTCGTAAATTCCAGCTTGAACGTGCCAGCCACGTTCGCCTGCCAAGCACTGAGGTCGAGGCGGACATTGGTCGGATCGATCGCTTGGGCGATGCCTTCGATGCCCAGATACTCGATCAGCGTCCACGAGTAAACCTCGCCGGCCGCGAGATCGGAAAGGATGCCGTTGACGCCCGTCGAGCTCAGCGTGACGGGGCGGATGACCAGCTTGGTCGAATCGCGCGTATCGGTGGCCGTGATTTCGAGGGTCGATGCCGTGCCGATTGTGAGGGAATCGCGGGAGTTGGAATTTCCGCTGAGCGCGCTGGCGATGTCCCATTCGAAGATCGCGCCGCCTGCGAGCGTGAGGTGGTCGATGGTCAACGAACCGATGCGGCCATTGGCGTCATCGAACCCCGGCATGACCTTGGCACCGGAGCCGACGCTCACGTTGCCCAGGTTGCCGTTGCCGGCGATGTTGCCGGAGGTGACGAGGATCGGATTATAGACGTCGGCCTCGTTCGAAATGGCGAGGGTGCCGCCGTTGACCCAAAGGCGAGATGAAGAATCTTCGATGTAGAAATCGGGACCGATGGCGAGAGTGCCGCCGCGGACTTCCATCAACACGGGGACGGTGCCGGCGGGCGTGGTGGCGTCGAAGCCGTAGGCATAAAAGCCGTAGTCGTTGCCATTGTCGTTAGAATTGCCTTCGAGTCGCAGCGTGCCGGGGCCTGTTTTGACGAGGCGCGCGTTTTGTCCTTCACCGCCACCCGAAATGCGGCCCCGGAACGTGTCGCCGTATTCGTTGTTCGTCGGCTGGTTGACGGTGAGGATCGTGTTATCCTGAGTGAGCTCGAGGAGCGCGTGATTTTGGCTCGAGAGTTCGCCGACCACCGGGGCGTTGCTGGAGAAATTGACCACGGGCGAACTGCTGCTGAAAGAACCGAAGGCGAGGGGGCCGGTGCCAAGGGCGGTGTTGCTGGCGGCGTTGACCACGCTGTCGCGCGTGACATAGACGCCGCCGGAGAAGGTGTTGTTGCCGCTGAGCGTGAGCGTGAAAGCCCCGTCGCTTTCCTCGCCGACATAGAGTTCGCCGCTGCCGCTGATGTTGCCGGCGAGGGTGAAGTTGTGGTCGCCGCCGACATCGACCTCGGTATTGAGCGCGATGGCGTTGGGCACGATGATGCCGGACTGTGCGGCGGTAAGGAGCGGCGCGGGCGAGTCGTCGTCGCCTTCGATGGTGAACGTAATGGGGGCGATGGTAAGCGTGCCCTCGCCGAGAGCGTGGGTGTGATCGGTGCCCACGATGCCGTCGTTCGCGTGCTGGCCGATCATGAGCTGACCGCCGTAAAAAGTCGTGCCGCCCGTCAAACCGCCGGCATTGTTGCCGGAGATGAGGACGGTGGAATACAGTTCGCGCATGCGGTCGCCGAAGGCGCCGAGCGAATCCGGCTGGCCGACGATGAGAGCGCTACCAGTGAGCGTGCCGGCGACTTCCAGGGCGCCGCCCTTGTAGGCGGCGAAGCGGTGGATGAGGTCGGAGTTCGGTTCGATCGTGCCGGTAAAGCGAACGCCCGGACCGGTAATTTCACCCAACTCGGTGTTGAACAGGAACGAACTGGTGCCGAGGTAGGCGTTGGTGAAATCCGTTTCTGCGGAGTTGCCAATCTGCACGCCGGTGAGATCGATCACGCGGGTCGAAAGCTGGTTGGGCGCGAGATCGAAGCCGATGATGCCGGGCGTGTTTTGCGCGAACTTGGCGAAGAAGGTGGCGGGCGTGACGTGCGGGTCCTCGTGTCCGATGTAGGACGCGGCGTTCATCGAGAATGTGCCGGTCGGCAGGGCCGTGGATCCGGCTCCTTGGTTGTCGGTGAAGACGAGTCCGGAGTTCGTGACCGAGATGTTGCCGGTGAAATTATTGGTCTGATTGAGCAAGCGAACCGTCAGCGGCAGCTGATCGGGCGAATCGAGCACGAGGCCATAACTGCCGGTGAGCCGGCTCGCGACAGTGAGGATGCCGCCACCGCCGCCGAAACGATAATCGGAGCCTTGCGGCGTGATGACGACGTTCTGGCCGAGGATTGCCTTCGTCGCCGAGCCGAGTCGGAAAGAGGAATTGAAGCCGGTGAGATCGAGCGCCAACGGCAATTCGACCGTGCCGTCGAACGTGCTCTGCGGAGCCTCGGGGTCGGAGTCGAAGCCGAGGGTGCCGGAGGAGGATTTGTTCAGCTCACCAAGGAAACCGCCGACGTTTTGACCGACCGTAATGCCGACGTAGCCGAGCGAACCGACGGTGATGCCGTCGGTCGTGCCGGGAGTATTATCATCGTCTCCGGCGAAAACGAGGATGCCCTTGTTGATCTGCGTGCCGCCGGTCCAGCCACTGCTGCCCGTGAGGACGATCACGCCCGCGGCGTCGATCGTGAGTTTTTTTCCTTCGGAGGCTTCGTTGATGGCGCCGTCGATGATGAGCCAGTCGCCACTGGTGGTGAACGTGCTGGAGGTGTTGAGGGTGACGTCTCCCGTGAGATTGAGTTCGGCATCGTTCTTCGTCGCAAGCACGCCGTTCACGACGATGGCGTTGTCCACTTGGATGGAAGAATCCTCGTTGTCGCCGCCTTCGAAGCGGGCGATGAGCGTGGGCGGCTTCAGACCGGTCGGTGCGCCGAAGGTCAGCGTGCCGGTGCCAAGAGCGGTGGTGGTGGAATACTCCGGATCAGCGACGATTTCGAGACTGCCATTGGCAAGGGTGAGATTGCCGCTGTAGCCGGAATTGCCGTCGAACAGCATCAGACGACCCTGTCCGGCTTTCGTGAGGTCGCCCGATCCGGTAATCTGTCCGCGGACTTCGACCGAGCCGTTGGTGACCGTCCAAGTCTGAGCGGCCGCGAGCGCCACGTTCACGTATTGCTCGAAGACGGCATGAGTGGACGTGTTCGTCGGAGTGAATTCTAGACCACTCGCGCCGAGCGTCAGGGTGGATTCGCCGTCGAAATGATAATGATCGGTGATTCGCAGGCCGAATGCGGAAATCGACGGCACGGAAATGAAATTCTTCCGGCTGGCCCCGAAGCGAAGCAACTCGCTCCCATCGAAGGCGGGGGCGATGCCATTCTGCCAATTGTTGGCGCTTTCGGTCGAATTTGAAGACGCTGCGCCGGTCCAGGTAAACTCCGGCACGGTGCCATGTAGAAGGAGCGAGGGCAGAAGGGCGATTGCCGCAGCAATCAAGTGGGCGCATTTCATGGCGGTTTCCTTCTAATGCGTGAAAACCACCCAAACAAGGGCATAAAAATGCGAAAACCCGTCCGCACAGGGCGGACGGGCGGGAAAATCGGCACCCGGGCGGTTTATTTCTTCTCCGGAGCCTTTTCAGCCTTCTTCGCGGCCTTGCAGCAGGATTCCTTGGCATCCTGGCAGCAGGCGGAGGCGTCTTTGCAGTCCTTGCAGGATTCGGCTTTCTTGTCGGAGGCGAAGGCAAAGGCGCCGAGCGAAAGCGCGGCAACGAGAGAGAGGAGGCGAACGAGGGATTTCATTGAAGGATAATGGGGGTTGGTTGAGCCGCAGATGATACGCTACCTGTTCGCCGGCCCCTCGGCATTTTTTGCGAAAGACTTTGCGATTTTCGCTCTCTGGTTCGGTTGAAGTGCACGGGAGTCGGAGATCCCCGAGTTATTTCGCCGCGGGGTCGGGCTGCATCAGCCCGAAAATATTCCCCTCGGTGTCGTTCGCGTAGGCGAGCCAGCCGATGCCGGGGATCGGCATTTTCGGCACGCAGATCTTGCCGCCGGCCTCGCCGACTCTCGCGACGTAAGCGTCCACGGAATCGACGCCGACCGTGCAGACGAAGGCGATGACCGCCTGGCCGTCCGTCGGCATCGGTCCCATGCGCGGATGCAGCCCGCCGTTGATGCCGGGTTCGGCATCGGCGCCGGTCGTCACCATCCAGTAAGGCATCGGGCCATCCCATTTATGAAACGTCCAGCCGAGGACAGTTTCGTAGAACTTGATCGCGCGCGCCGGATCGGCGGCTTGGATTTCGAAGTGGATGGGACGTGGCATGAGGTGGGAGGGGTTGACGCGAATCTGCCGCGCCTGCGCAGGTTGGCAAAGCGCGTGCGACCAGACGCGGATTTCCGCCGCCTGAAACGGAACGGGGCGCGACCGGAGACGGGAAACACTCTTGCGACGCGGGTGCGCCGGTGGTTTCCCGGTGCATGGCTCAATTCGGATCGCTCGACTCTCTGCGCCGGCAGAACAACTCCTCGCAATTCGCGGCGGCGTTCGCCTACGCCGCGGAGGCGCTGCAGGCGGGCTCGCCGGTGAATGCGCGGCTGGCCGCGCTGGCTGCCGGCACGAGCGAGCGCGTGGAACTCGGCGACGGCGTCTTTGCGATGGAGCAGGTCTATCATGCGAAGCCGCGCGAAGAGGGCTTTTTCGAGGCCCATCGAAAATACATCGACGTGCAGGTGGTCGTCGCCGGCGTCGAGTCGATGGAGGTGGAGGAAATCACGCGGTTGAGCGTGACGCAGGATTACGACGCCGACCGCGACTTCATGAAATTCGGCATCGATGTGCCCGACGCCGCGAAGCTGATCGTGCGCGCGGGCGACGCGGCGCTGTTTTTTCCGTCCGACGGTCACATGCCGTCGCTGCGCATCGACGGGAGGCCGACGCTCGTGCGCAAGACGGTCGTGAAGGTGCCGGTGGCATGAGGGCGCGGCGCGCATGAATTACCGCCACCATTATCACGCCGGCAACTATGCCGACGTCTTCAAGCACGCGCTGCTCCGGCAACTCGTCGCCGCGATGCAGCGAAAGGAGAAAGGTTTTCTCTACCTCGACACGCATGCCGGTCGCGGCGGCTATGATCTGAGCACGACCACGATGCTGCCCGACGGACGCGAGCGCGCGCCGGAATGGCCGGCGGGCATCGGTCGGTTGTGGGACGCCGCAAACTTGCCGGCGTCGCTCGCCGTTTACGTGGCGGCCGTGAAAGAATTCAACGCGCGCCGCACTGGCGCGGGATGCGAGTTGCACTACTATCCGGGCTCGCCGTGGATTGTGCAGGCGGCCTTGCGCCCGCAGGATCGCGCGGCGTTGTGCGAATTGCGCGAGGACGACGCGGAGGCGCTCGACATCGCGTTCGGTCGCGAAGTCCGCGTGAAGGTTCACGCGATGGACGGCTACGTCGCGTTGAAGGCAATGCTGCCGCCCCCGGAGAAGCGGGCGCTCGTGCTGATCGATCCGCCGTTCGAGAGCGCGGCGGAATTTGCCGACATCCGCATGGGTTTGCGCGACGCGTTGCAGCGTTTCCCGAGCGGGGTCTATGCGATCTGGTATCCGATCACCGAGCGCGCGAAGAGCGATCGCTTCATCGCTGAAATTGCGGCGTCACCTTTCGCGCCGCCGACGGTGTGCGCGGAACTGCAGATCGCGGGCGATTCCGCGGAGGTGCGGATGAAAGGCTGCGGGCTGCTCGTGTTGAATCCGCCGTGGCGAATCGACGAGGAATTCCGCGCCGTCCTGCCCGCGCTCGTGGAAAAGTTGCAGCTCGATGCCGGCGCGAGTGCGCGCGTGAGCTGGCCGGTGCCGGAGCGTTAGAGCGATTGTTCACACATCGCTGTCGTCTGCGGGCGGGAGGGCTTTATGCCCCGACGCTCGACATGCGTTGCCACCGAATGTCGGGGCGTAAAGCCGCTCGCACCACCAAACCGGCGCATCGGAAGATCTCGATCGGCATGAGTCTCCACCGGGGTCAGCGACCCCGGCTGCGCTAAGCAGGGACAACAAAACTAATTCGCGCCCGCGATCTTGGGTCGTGCGAACTGCGTGATGCGCGCGGCCGTGAAGGGGAGCGGTTCGAGGGGCGGCCGCACGTTGAGTTGCGGCGCCTTGAAGACCGGTCGCCCCCACAGCACGTCGCGCGAGCGGGCGGCCTTGGCGGCGCCGTGCGCGCCGGGCGCTTGCGCGGCCGGTCGGCTTGGTCTGTGAGGGAAGTGCGTCATTGGTTCGGGGAGTGAAATGGAATGCTACTGAGTTCAGAACCCCGCTGACGCGCAATTGTTCCGGGAAACGTTTGCGTGACAAATTTTGCGGTCTCGCCCGGTGACGCGCGGCGCGCTTCCGCAGAGTGAAAATCCGGGGCGCCGGGAATCCTTCCTGCGGCGGCTGCGCGATCTTCGGAAAGCTCCTCCGGAGAAATCAGAAGCGGGCCGCCCACCCCTGGGCGGCCCGCCATTGCTGTTATCTACCCCAAACCCCCGCTTGCGCGGAGGAAAGTGACTGCGGAAGGAATAGCGGGTTCTATGCCACCCGCCGCGCGTTGACACGCGCGTCACCGGAATGTCGCTTCGGCACGACGATATGGAGGACGCTGTCGCGCATCTCCGCGCGGAGCGCCGCGAAATCGAGACCGTGTCCCAACCGGAGCTTCAGCTCGTAGTCGCGCTGCGCCGACTCGAGATGCAAGGCCTGCCAGTTGACGCGGACGGGGTGCGCCTTGCGCGCGTGCACGACCAAGTCGGGCCCGCGCGTCGTGATCTCGACGTCGCTCGCGTCCACGCCGGGCACATAGACGGCGAGTTTCAGCGCCTGCAGCGCATCGATGCATTCGAAGTGCGGCTGGCGCACGTTCGGAGTCGCATCCGATTCGTCGGAGGGTTGGCGGCTGAGGGCGGGGATGATGGTCGTAGGCATGGACGGTCGAGTCGCGTCGGTTGATTTACCGGCGGGTTCTCCTGGAGAGTGGGACGTTCCGTGGGGCGGTGTCCGTCAGGCCAGGCAGCCCGCTGCGGTAAGTTTGGTGACCCAAATCGAGGCGCAGCAGCACTGATGCAGCGAACGCTGCATGCCCAAGCTCAGCGTGGCCTTCGTAAACGAAGCGCCGCGGAGAGAGCGTTGGACTGGAGTGGCTGAGACCATGGGGTCGGTGAAACGGAAAGTGCATCGGTTGTTCGGCACAACAAGCAGTTTCTTCACCACGAAGCGTCTATGACGCAAAACCCGCGCGCTTGCCCCGGACGGACGTCGGCGGCAGCGTCGCCGCATGATGCAAGACGCAACAACCACGTTGGCGACCCTGCGCGAACGCGTGATGAACTTCGCGCGCGAACGCGAGTGGGAGCAGTTCCACTCGCCGAAAAACCTCAGCATGGCGCTCGCTGCCGAGGCCGGCGAACTGATGGAGCATTTTCTCTGGACCGAGTCCGCCGCGTCGCACGCCGTCGTGCAGGACCCGGCCAGGCGCGAGAAAATCGCGGACGAAATCGCCGACGTCGTGATCTACGCGCTCGAGTTCGCCAACATCAGCCAGCTCGACCTTGCCGCTGCGATCGATGCCAAGCTCGCGAAAAACGCCGCGAAATACCCGGTGGAGAAAGCGCGCGGCAACGCGAAGAAATATTCGGAGCTCTGAAGTGCGGAGTGCGGCTTTCGGATTGCGGCGTGAACGGCCGTCCGTCCGGGAAGCATGCCGATGAAGAGCGATTGCACGGGGCGGCGTGGGCCGGCCTTTCATTCCGTGATCCGCATTCCGCGTTCGTCACGGCCTCCCGCCGAACGTCACGTAGTCATCGAGTTCCAGCCAGTCGAACCACGTGCCGATGTCCTCGCGATGTGCGGCGTTCTTGCGGTGGATTTCGTTGAAGAATTCCCGCGCGTCCGGTGAGGACGGCGTCTGTTGCTCGAACCACTGGGACCATGCCGCGATCTCGGACGGCGTGCGTTTCGGCTGCGCGTGGGCGAGCACATAGGCGAGCATCTCGGCGTCGGACTTGCCGGACTTGATCTCGGCGAACAGCGCGTCGGGATGAAGGCCGGTGAACGCGAAGAAGCGCTGATCCATCGGGCAACTGTAGTGGAAGTCGCCGTTCGTGCCGGCGACGACCGCGCGCGCCTTGTCGAGCAGGCGAGGCAGGTGCACGAAGCCGCCGAGGCGCGTGCGCGGGCTGCGCGGCGGGTGCAGCGTGAGATTCGGCGCGGAGAAATTGACCGCACCCGCGGCGGCGCCGCTCGGGGTGGTGTAGGAGGATTCGAGGTTCGACATGAAATCAGGGCAGGCTCGGGATGCGCGGACCGGCGTGGCACGCGCAGCCGGGCGCGCACGGCGCAGCGGCGCCGGGGGACGGGGTGTTCTTTCCGCTGCCGACGGCCATCAGGCCGAAGCCGCCGGAGATGACGCGGCGCACCGGAGCGCCGGTCTGTGGATCGCGCGTGAGCGGCGCGTCCTTCATGCTCTGCGTCACCTCGAAGCGGCGGGGCGTCTCGCCGTCGCGTTGCGGAATGGTTTCATAAACGTAGGTGGCCATGCAGAGCAGCTCTGGTTGAAATCCGAAAAGGCGTTTAGGCAAGCGCGCGACTTCGGAGTTTACGCGTCGCGCCGCACGTTGCAGAGATTTTCCCGATGAAGGCTTCCGCCGCGCTCGAACGCTACTACGTGCTGCCGTGCTGCCTCCTGCTGTTGAATCTCGCGAACGAAATTATCGCTTACAAGGCGCGGCTGATCGGCGACGGGATGCTGCGCACGCTCTTCATCATGAGCATGGTGCTCTTCGGCGCCTCGCTCGTGGCTTTCGCGATCGCGCCGGGCATCGTCTGGTGCGTGCAATCGCTCCGCCGCACGAGCCGTTCCGCCGCGGGCCACGCGGGCGAGTGGCTGTTCCTCGGCGTGCTCGGCCTGCTCATCTTCTGGCTCTACTACCGCAACTACCTCCTCGGCACGGAATGGATTTTGCCGGCGGGCTGGCGAAATCACTGAGCGGCCCAAGTTGCGCGCAATTCCTCCGGCGTGCGGCCTTGCTCGCGCAGGGCGCGCAGTGAAAGCGCATCGTGGCGCTTGGCGAGGCGCGTGCCGCGATCGTCGGTGACCAGCGGACAATGGAAAAACAACGGCGCGACGCGACCGAGCGCGCGGTAGAGCAACAGCTGGCGAAACGTGGAGAGCAACAGATCCGCGCCGCGCACCACTTCGGTGATGCGCATCGCCACGTCGTCGGCGACGCACGCGAGTTGGTAGCTCGGCACATTGTCCTTTCTCCAGACGAGGAAGTCCGTGAAATCGCGGCCCGTCACGGCCTGCTGGGGGCCGAAGTGTCCGTCCGTAAATTCGAGCGCGACGCCGTCCGGCACGCGGAAGCGCCAATTCACGCCGTCGCGCGGCCACGCGGCGCGGTGCAGGCGCTCGTCAGGCGGCAAATTTTCCGGGCGGCAGGTGCCCGGGTAATGCGGCTCGTCACCGAAGCCGGGCGCGGGTTCGAGGCGGCCGCCGGAGGGTTCACCATGCGGCGCGGCCACGGCGGATTGCACGTCCTTGCGCGAGCAGGTGCACGGATACACCACGCCCGCGGCGCGGAGCTCGTCGAAAACGTCGGCGTAGCAATCGACGCGCTGGCTCTGGTTATAGGGCGTGTGCGGGCCGCCGAGATCGGGACCTTCAACCCAGCCGAGGCCGAACCAGCGGAGGTCGTCGAGCATGGCCGTAACAAACTCCGGTTTGCAGCGCGCGGCGTCGAGATCGTCGTTGCGCAGGATGAGTTCGCCGCCGGCGGCGCGAGCGCGTTCCTGCGCGATCCAGAATGTCCGCGCATGCCCGAGGTGCAGGTAACCCGTGGGCGAAGGCGCGAGGCGGCCGCGGTAGTTGGAGGTTTTTTCAACCACGAATGGACACAAATGGACACGAAGACGAATTGCCGGGCGAGAATTTCCGGCGGAGGCAGGGATTGAATTCGTGTTCCTTCATGTTCATTCGTGGTTCTTCCGATGAAAGCCCTGTGCGTCTATTGTGCGTCGAGTGATCGGCTGGATCCGAAGTATCCGGCGATGGCCGAGGCCGTGGGCCGCGAGATTGCGCGGCAGGGTTGGGCGCTCGTCTATGGCGGCGGCAAGACCGGTCTGATGGGCGCAGTGGCGCGCGGCACGAAATCCGGCGGCGGCAAAGTCATCGGCGTCATCCCGGAGTTCATGAAGGTGCGCGAACTCGAGTTCGCCGAGGCGGACGAACTCATCTCCGTCATCACGATGCGCGAGCGGAAAACCATCATGGAAACGCGCGCCGATGCGTTTCTCGCGCTGCCGGGCGGCTGGGGCACGCTGGAGGAAATCTTGGAAATCCTGACGCTCGCGCACCTCGAGGTGCTCCACAAGCCGGTCATCATTTTCAACCACGAGGGCTACTACGACGACCTGCTGCGGATGTTCGACCGCGTGGTGGAAGAGAAATTCATGCACGCGACGATCCGCGGGAAATACGCCGTCGCGCGGACGATCGACGAAGTGTTTCCGCTCATCACCGGCTGGCAGCACGCGCCCGGCGATGCGAAGTGGTATCAGACGCGATGAGTGCGCAGGGCGGTTCGACGTTCGACCCACCCCGGCGCTGCGCGCCACTCCTCTGCAGGGGTGATCTACGCGGCGTGAGTTTTTCGGTGGGAGGGGCTTTATGCCCCGACGATGCTTTCGCGACGGGGCATAAAGCCCCTCCCACCACGGCAAACTCATGATGCTCGCTGATACGATTGCCCTGCTGCGTCGCCACCAAGCGCGCGCTGAGTCCGGACACGAAGCGGCGATGCTCGCGGAATATTTTCCGTTTATCGCGACGCACGAGGACTGTCTGCGGCGCACGTGTCTCGAAGGACACCTGACGGCGTCGGCGTGGGTCGTCGATCCGGCGCGGACGCGCACGCTGCTGACGCACCACCGCAAACTCGATCGCTGGCTCCAGCTCGGTGGGCACGTCGATGGCGAGGCCGACCTGCTTGCGGCGGCGTTGCGCGAGGTGAGCGAGGAATCGGGGCTGACACGCGTGCGCGCGGTGTCGGCGGAAATTTTCGACGTGGACCGCCACCGCATTCCCGCGCGCAAGGCCGAACCGGAGCACTGGCATTTCGATGTGCGCTTCCTGATCGAGGCCGATCCCGCGGAGCCGCTGATTGTCAGCGACGAGTCGCATGACGTGGCGTGGGTGCCACTCTCGGACGTGGCGCGGTTGAATGCGGAAGAGTCGCTTGCGCGTTTAGTGCGGAAAACAAGGTAGGTCGTCGAGTCCCTCAGCGCCGCGGCGCGGACGGAGTCCGAGCCCTACCCACAGCATTGTAGCCGGGGTCGCTGACCCGGGAGGACCTTCGCCGAGCGAAGACACTCCGACCGGGCTCAGCGAGCCCGGCTACAAAAAACTGAAAGCGCCCTAGCGATACAGCGCAACGAGGTCCGACGTGCGGGCCCAGCCGGTTTGGCCGCCGGCGAAATTGAGGCGGCTCCAGCCGAGAAAGGTTTTATCCACGACCGCGATCGAGCCGGCGGAGAGCGCGGACACTTTTTGCGTGTCGGCTTCGGTCGGCACACTGCGCAGCGTCGAGGCGCGCCAGACGAGGACGGCGTCGGGATTCGCGAGCTGGCCGTAGGTTTTCAGCGCGAGGGTCGCGGCAGCGGCGAGGATGATCGCGACGATGACGACGCTCAGCGCGACGGGGCGCGCCCAGAGGCCGACCTTGCGGTAACCGCGGAAGAGCAGGAGCACGAACGCGAGCGCGATGAACAACGCGGCGCCGACGATGATGAGTTGCCACTCGCCGGGCGAGGCGAGGCGCGCGAGCGCATGGCGGCCTTCGCCGTGGGAAAGTTCGACGAGTTCAGGTGGCGCCATGCCGGAACGCTGCAGGCCAAGCGCGAGATCCCAGCGCGTCAGTTCGCTGCGCGAGTTGAGCAGGAACGCGCTCGTCCACTGCGCGGTCGCTTCGGCCCAGCGGTCCTGTTGCGCGAGCGCGAGGCCGAGGTTGTGGCGCGCGGCCCAATCGGACGGCGAGGCGGTGACGGATTTTTGCCACGCCGCCTGCGCGGCGGCGTAGTTGGCGCGCTTGTAGTCGTCGGCGGCGTCGGCGCGCGCGCTGAGCGGCGCGAGTGCGACGACGAGAGCGAAGAGGAACGGGAAAAGATGGCGCGCGCTGAACAGCGAGAACACCGGCCAGCCGGGAACTTTCACGGCTTCCAGAGCGCCTTCGGCACGGAGCGTCCAATCTTTTGGCAGCGTGCCGTCGCGGCCGTGTTGGGCGCGATCGGCCTCGTTCCAAAGCGCGGTCCACGCGTCCGCAGCATCCTTCGCCTGCGCGCTCACCGAGCCGTGCACGAGCGGAGCGCCCGGGGCGGCGTGCGGGATCTCCCAGAGCGCCGCGGCGTGGTGTTGCCATTGCTGAAGCTGGGTGCGAAGCGCGGCGGGCGAAGCGCCGGTGCCGGACGTGCGGATCTCCGTCAGCGTTTTTGCGAGCGCGGCGTGGGCTTCGCGGCGACGACGTTGCGGATCGAGCGCGCGGGAGCGCAACGCGGCGAGGACGAGCCAGACGAGCAACGGCGGAAGTGCGACGACGACCAGGGCGGCGACGACGAGGCGGTCGATCGGCCGCGGCACGAAGCCGTGCGCGGCGGCGGTGAGCGGATCGCGCGGGAGATTTTCCGGCGGGGCAGGCGCGACGGCTTCGGGCAGTTGCACGGCCGGGACGGAAGGTTGGCCGGAGGGGTTGAGCGAAAATTGCACGGGACCACTCGGCTGCGTTTGCGCGGGAGCGGCGGCGGCGGGGCCGACGTTGAGCGTCACGGACTCGGTCGTGATCGTCTTGTAGGTGCCGCTGACGGTGTCGAAGTAGGTGAACTTGATCCCCGGGAGCGTGTAGCGGCCGGGTTTGGTCGGGACGAGGACGACGTCTTCGGTGAGGGTGCCTTCGAAGAGCGAGTTGTCCTTCATCGTGCGCTTCGACTTCGGTTGCACGACGGAGAAGTCGCTCGATACCTCGCGTTGCGGCAGACCGGAGAGGTCGGGCCAGTTACCGGTGCCGGTGAGTTCGAGCGTCCACGTGACGGGTTCGCCGACGGCGGGGGTGGTCGGGATGACTTTCGAGATCAGCGCGAACTGGCCGACTGCGCCGGAAAAATCCTGCGGACCGGCCGGCAACGGACGGATCGTGAGGTCAAGCGGCTGCGTCGTGAGCACGCGTTGTTCGACGGCCGGCGTGGAGAACAATCCGAAGCCGCTCGTGCCGACGACGAGGTTGACGAGTTGTTGCGCGGGTTTGAGCGAGAGCGTGCCGGGAGTTTTCGCGTAGGCGCGGGTGGATTGGGTGGCGACGAGGCGGCGCTCGCCGCGCAGCATCGTCTCGGTCGGCTCGGGCTTCGACCATTCCTCAGTGACGAGCGGCGCGGACTGCCATTCGACCAGCGTCGCGGGCGAATGGAAATAGCGTTTGATGACGCTGAGATTGTAGGTGACGGGAAAAACTTCGCCGGCCCAGAATGTCGTTTTCGGCACGGTGAGCGTGGCGGAGGAAATGTCGTCGATGGAAAGGCCGCTGTTGCCGACGGTCGCGTCGCCGACCGTGTAGGTGGCGGGCGCGACGCGGAGCGCGCCTTTGTCGGTCTGAATCGTGAAACCGGGAATGGTGATCGAGGTGCGTTTGCTTGGGCGGACGGGGTAGGCGAGGGAGAATTTGCGGGTGACGTTGAAGTTCACCATCGAGGTCTCGCTGCGTTGGGACGGGCGGCCGATTTGCAGGCCGTCAACCGTGGGCAGCTGCGGGACGCCGTCGGGTTCGCATTCTTCGAACACGAGGGAGAGTTCGCTGACTTGGTTGTAGCCGAGTTGGCCGGACGGCGGATCCCAGCGGACGGATTGCGCGCGGAGTGTCGTGGCGGCGATGAGGGCGCAGACGAGCGCGGCGAAGAAGAGGAGGCAGGGAAGACGACTGGGCACGAAGGTAGGAGCCTGCTTGCAGGCGATGGCTGAGGGGATCGCCTGCAAGCAGGCTCCTACAAAACGGGAACGAGCGAACATGGGAAATTGAGTGCGCATCACCAGTCCTTGCCTTTCTTCGGCTGCTTGACGGGGCGGCCTTGCATGAGCTGTTGCAGCTTGGCGGGGGAGTCCTGATTGCGGACCTGATCGAGCTTCTGGAGCGGGACGGCGAGGTCGGGATCGAGCGGAGCTTCCTGTTTTTCCTTCTTTTGCCCGCCGACTTTCTGGGTCTGCGGCTGCGGCGGTTTTGGCGGTGGCTCTTTCTGCTCCTCGGATTTTTGTTCTTCCTTGGGATCCTGCATCTCGCCGAACGCGTCCTGATCGTTCTTTTGCTGTTCGTCCTGTTTCTGCTGATCGGACTTTTGTTGGTCCTGCTGCTCCTGATCTTGTTTTTGCTGATCCTTGTTCTGCTGGTCCTGCTTCTGTTGATCCTGATTTTGCTTCTGCTGCTGTTGATTCTGTTGGTCCTTTTGGTCCTGCGGCGGCGGCTCCTGTTTTTCGAGCAGGGCTTCGAGCTCCTGGCGCAGGCGCGGCCAGTCAGCGGCTTTGGCGTCGGTTTTTTCGCCGAGATCGACCGCCGCGAGGCCGTCGCGCACGACGCCCTCGGGCGCCTGCTGTTGGGCGGACTTCACGCGCTGGCCGAAGGTGATGGTCGTTTGCGCGAGGTCGGCGCAATCCTTCGCGGAGAGGTCCGTTTTGTCGGCGAGACGGGCCACGGTCGTGGTGAGCGGCTTCGCGATCGTGTCCTCACTCGAGGGCGCGCTCTGTGGCGCTGATTGCGCCGACGCGGAATGCGGAGAGCTGAGCGCGGAGAGCCAGGCCAGACCGATGAGGAGCGAGGCCGCCAGCTTTCCGGCGCTCCGCGTTCCGCGTTCCGCACTCCGCGCCTTGCCGAGTGGCAAAGCCCGCTCGCGCGGACGCACAGGGAACTCCGCCCAGAAACTGATGAACAACAGCAGCAGGCCCGGCGCGAGAAACCATTGATAGCGCTCGATGAGCCGCGCGGTGTTCTTCTCGGAGAATTCACCCTTTTTGCCCGCTTCGACGGTTTTCTTGAGCAACACCGGCAAGTCCACCCAGCCGCTCGCGTCGGTGTAGGCGCCGCCCGTCGATTGCGCGAGGGACTGCAACGTGGAGCTCTCGAGGCGCGACATCACGACGGCGCCGCGCTCGTCCTTGACGAAGGCACCGCTGCCGTCGGGGATGAACGAGCCCGCGGTCGTGCCGACGCCAAGACCGATGACGCGAATGCCTTTGTTCTTCAGCGATTCGCCCAGTTCCTTCCAACCGTCTTCGGTGCTCTCGCCGTCGGAGAGGATGATGAGGTAGCGATCCGCCGTCGAAGTGCCGAACGCCTGGATCGAGGTCTCGAGCATCGCCTTGTAGTTCGAGCCGCCTTCGGGGAGGTATTCGGGTTTCAGCGCAGGCAGAAACTCGCGGAGAATTTCATAGTCGGCGCTCAGCGGACTCTGGAGAAACGCGGTGCCGGCGAACAACACGAGGCCGACGCGCTCGCCTTTCAGCCCGTCGAGCAACGACGTGATAAGCAGCTTCGAGCGGTCAAGCCGCGAAGGCTTCACGTCCTGCGCGAGCATGGAGCGTGAGAGATCGACGGCGATGAGCACTTCGCGCGACTGGTCGAAAACTTGTTCCTCGATCACGCCCCACTGCGGACGCGCCAGCGCAATGATGCATAGCGCGAGACCGAACCACAGCCAGATGCGCGGACGCGTCTCGGCGGTCGTGTGCTGCGTGCCGAGCGAGACGTTGAACGCCCCGGCCCACGCGCGCGCGATCTTCGGAAAATTCGCCGCCGCGCCGGAGGCGCGCCGCGCCAGCTCCCACGAGAAGAGCATCACGAGCGGCACGAGCAGCCAGAGAAGATGCGGCGAGTGGAATTTCATGCGGCGGACTTGCGGGCGAACGGCCACTGCGGGGGCAGCGCGATCAACGCGCCGAGGAAGAGCAGCACGGCGCCGGGAATGGCGAAATACGCGAACAACTCCGTCGTGAGCAGGTAGGACTTCGCGGTGAATTCGATTTTCTGCGCGCGGTCGATGGCCGCGAACGCCTGCTCGACGGTGTCGGAATCGAACGCCCGGAAGAATTTTCCGCCGGTCGCGTCGGAGATCGCGCGCAGCTGGCCTTCGTCGAGGTCGGAGATGGCGCGGCGATAGCCGATCTTCTGGCCGTTGTCGTCGAACACCGGCATCGGCACGAGGCCGTCACGCCCGGCGCCGATCGTATAGACGGGCACGCCGCGCGACCGTGCGATCTCGGTGGCCTGCTCCGGCGCCAGCACGCCGCGGTTGTTCGCGCCATCCGTGAGGAGGACGACGAATGCGCCTTTGCGTTGATTGCCTTCCTCGCGCCCGGCCTGCTCGAGACGCGTCAGCGCGACACCGAGGCCGTCTCCGATGGCGGTGCCGTCCTCGATGAGCCCGAGTTTGAGACGCTCGACCTGACGACCGAGCCACTCGTGATCGAACGTGAGCGGCGCGAGCGTGTAGGCGCGGCCGGAAAACACGACCATGCCGATGCGGTCGCTCGTGCGCTGGGTGATGAACGCCTGGATGACGGGCTTGATCGCTTGGAGGCGGTTGATGCGCTCGCCGCCGCGCTCATAATCCTCCGCCAGCATCGAGCCGGACAAATCGATCGCGAGCATCAGGTCGTAGCCCTGTTGCTTCACCTCGCGTTTGTCCTCGACGATCTGCGGGCGCGCGAGCGCCAGGACGAGCAACAGTAATCCGGCCAGCGCAAACGCCGCCGGCCAGCGCGAACTTGGGATGAACGTCGGCCGATGCCACGCCGCCGCGAACGGCACCACCAAGACCGGCGCCCCGCGCCGCCCACGCGCCCACACGAGCAGCGGCAGCGCGAGCAGCGCGAGCAGCCACCAGGGGTGGGCGAGGGTGTAGTTGGTGAGGGTCATCGGGCGAAAACGCCAAACGCCAAACCCCCAACGCCAAAGTTCGCGGCGAAGCGGAGGCTCGCAGGGACGATGTTCTTTGGGAGTTTCGCCATTTGGACTTTTGGGACTTTACGCGGCTAGCGCCGCTTTCCCGCGGCCATGCGGGCGTGGAAAAAATGCACGAGCGCCTCGAGGCGATCTTCCTCGGTGCTGACGACGAGGCGCGTGAGCGGGTTCGGAAACAGCGCGCGGTAATGGGCATCGCGCTCAGCAACCCACGCGGCGTGCGCGGCGCGTTGGGTGGCGGAGGCACCGTTGAGATTCACGAGCTGACCGCTCACGGGATCGTAGGCGGTGAGCACGCGCGTGTGCGGCAACTCGCGGTCCCACGGATCATCGACGCGGAAACCCATCGTCTGGTAACGCCGCGAGAGCACGCTCCAGCCCTCGGGTGCGAGGCGCGGCGGAAAATCGCCCAACCAAATCATGATCGAGTGACGCGGCGCGGCGTGGGCGAGGAGACGCCAGGGAATGATGTCAGGCTGAGCCCCGAACGCGGAATGCGGAACGCCAGAATCGGGTGTCGCCTCTTTTGCTGGCGTTCCGCGTTCCGCGTTCAGCGTTCCGCTCTCCATCGCTGGCGCGGGGCGGCCGAGCAATTGTGCGGCGAGGTGGAGAATCTGGCCGCGGCCGCGCACGGGTTCCTTGAGCGTGTAGCCTTCGGGCGAGGCGTGGAGAAAGCCGACGCGGTCGCGGTTCACCGCGCCGAGCAGCATGACGAGGCCGGCGAGTTCGAGCAGCGCTTCGCGCTTCGATTGCTGGGAGGAACCGAATTGCAGGCTGACGCTGTCCTCGAGCACGAGCAGGAGTGTGACTTCGCGTTCCTCGATGAATTTCTTGCGGTAGGGCTCGCCGAGGCGCGCGGTGACATTCCAGTCGATGTCGCGGATGTCGTCTCCGTAGGTGTATTTGACGACCTGGTCGAATTCCATGCCGCGTCCGCGGAAGGCCGAGCGATACTCACCGCTCAACACATTCTCGACCGCGTGCCGCACCTTCCACTCCAGCTGGCGCAACAGCGCGAGCTGGGAGGTGACGATCGAGGTGTGTTCTGAGAGGGGGTTGGGCATTCGGGAAAGGCTGAAGGTCTGAAGGGCTGAAGAGCTGAATCAGAAAGAGCGCCGACGCCCTCGAGGTGATTCAGCCGTTTAGCTTTTCAGTCTATCAGCCATTCGTCTTCGCCGGCACCGGTGTGCGCTCGAGGACTTGCGAGAGGATTTTGTCGGAGGAGAGTTCCTCGGCTTCGGCCTCGTAGGTGAGGCCGACGCGGTGACGCAGCGCGTCATGGAAGATTTCCTGCACGAGCGCGGGCGAGACGTAGTCGGAGCCGCGCAGCCACGCGAGCGCGCGGCCGGCTTGGAAGAGCGCGAGCGACGCGCGCGGGGACGCGCCGAAGTTGAGCAGGCGCTTCGCTCCGCCGCCGGCTTCGGCCGCCGCGGCGAGATCGCGCGTGCCACGCACGAGTGCAAGGATGTAGGCCTGCACGCCCGGCGAGACGTGGATCGCATCGACGAAAGCGCGCAGCGCGAGGAGTTCCTCGCCGCTCGAGACGGCTTGGAGGGCGGGCGACTTCGTCACCTGGCCCCACATCTCCATCATGCGCGCCTCTTCGGTGGCGGACGGGTAGTCCACGATGAGTTTGAAGAGGAAGCGATCTGTCTGCGCTTCGGGGAGCGGGTAAGTGCCTTCCTGTTCGACCGGATTCTGCGTCGCCATGACGAAGAACGGGCGCGGCAACTGGTGCGAGCCGCCACCGATCGTCACTTGGCGCTCCTGCATGGCTTCGAGCAGGGCGGACTGGACCTTGGCGGGCGCGCGGTTGATTTCGTCGGCCAGCACGAGGTTGGCGAAGATCGGGCCTTTGTGCGTGGCGAAGGCGCCGTCCTTCGGCGAAAAGATCATTGTGCCCACGACGTCGGAGGGCAGGAGGTCGGGCGTGAACTGGATCCGCTCGAATTGCACGCCGAGCGCGGTGCCGAGCGATTTGACGAGGAGGGTTTTCGCCAGGCCGGGCATGCCCTCGAGGAGCACGTGGCCGTTGGCGAGCAGCGCCACCAACAGGCGTTCGATGACGGCATCCTGGCCGATGACGGCCTTGCCGATTTCAGCACGGAGTTTCTGGGACCAAGCGGGGCCGTTACTCATAGGGATAAGAGCGCAGTGAATGGGGCGGTTTCGAGAGTGACAAGCGCCGAACCACGCCCGCCAAGGCCGGTAAGGCCAAGTGGGCAATCGGTGCGGTGGGAGGTGTCCGACGGGCGATGATTTGACTCATGCGGCGAGGCGGAGTTTCACTTTGCGCGACAAAAAGATGGCGGATTTTCCAGAGGTCCTCGAAGCGCCGCTGCGCGCGAAATTTGTCTCCCTCGGCGTGCGTCCGGAGGAGATCGAGGAACGTTTCATCCGCGGCACCGGCGCCGGCGGGCAGAAGATCAACAAGACGTCGTCCACCGTCTGGCTCCGCCACGGGCCGACCGGCGTCGAGGTGCGCTGCCAGCGCGAGCGCTCGCAACTCACGAATCGCCTGCTCGCGTGGGAGGAACTCGCCGAAAAGCTGGCATGGCGCCGCGCCGAAGCCGCGAACGCCGCCCGCGCCGAACGCGAACTTACCCGCCGCCAGACCCGCCAAAAATCGCGCGGTCAGAAAACGCGCATGATCCAAACCAAGAAACACCGCGCGAAGATCAAGGGCGCGCGCCGCGGCGGCGGGGACGGGTGGTGAGTGCTAAACACCAAGCGCCGAATGAGACGTTGCGCGCCCGTGGATTTTGAAAACACTCACACCGTGTCTTCGCCCAATCAGTCGTTCGAGCCCACTGACGCGATCGCAGCTGCGGAACGCGCCGGGATCGACCTCAGCTTGATTGACGTGAACCTCAGTCTCTCCGTGAAGGAACGCTGGGAACAGCATGATGCGGCGTTGGAATTGATCCTCAAGTTGCAACAAGGCCGGGAAAGAGCCGATGCAGAGCTTCAGCCGACTCCTCGCGATCCTCGCTGATCACGGTTTGGATTTCGTGATCGTGGGCGGCTACGCGGCCGTCACGCACGGGTCATCTTACGTGACCAAAGACGTGGATATTTGCATCGTCTTCTCGGAAGAAAACATCGCCCGGTTACGCGACGCGTTGCGCGACTTGAATCCGCGACACCGCATGCTCCCCGGGGATCTTTCCTTTCTGACCAACCCCCAGCCGGGCACGCCGCTGAACAATCTTTATCTCCGCACGGATCTGGGCGTCGTTGATATCCTTTCCTCGGTGCTCGGAGTGGGTGACTTTGCTCAGCTTTGCGCTTCGGCTGAAATCACGAAAGTGGACGGACGCAGCTACCGATTGATGTCCCTTCCGGACTTGATCCGCGGGAAAGAAGCGCTCGGACGCGAGAAGGATTTGCTGGTCGCGAAGGAACTGCGGGTCATCGCGGCGAAGCGGCAGGCGGAATAGCCGCGGACGCGGGGTCCTTCCGTTACCGCCGCAAGAATCCCGCGATCGTCACGAGCACGCCGAGGATGATCGCGGCACGGGAGTAGTTGCCGGCGTTTTTCTCCCAGTGGGTGAGCGGACGCGGTTCGGCGGTCGGTTCGCCGCTGAGGCGCTGGTCCTGTCTTTCGCTCGCGAGCCTTCGCTTGATGCTCGTTTGGTAGCCGCGCAACGCCACGCCGAGGACGACGAGGCAGACGCCGGCGGGGACGAGGACGTCGTAAGTAAATATCGCGGCGAGCATCAGATGGAACAGCGACGGGGTAAGAGGAGGCGAGTGAGCACGGAAACGTGCGGGCGGAGAAACTTATTTCCCGGCAACCTCGATCGCATCACCGACGCGAATCGTGCCGTGCTTGGATTCATTGATGAAGTTAGCGCCGAAATAAACCGAGGTCGGCTCGTCTGGGACGCGGCGAAACGTCGCCAACGTGCGGAGCGGTTCCTTGCCGCGTTCGCCGGTGAGCTGGTCGGTGGTGGTGACGATGCAGCGGATGCTCGGGCCCGCGCCGCGGAGCGTGACGGCGCTGCCGAGGCGGACGCTCGGCCACGTGTCCTCGGCGAAGGGCGCGCAGTTGGTGACGACGACGTTCGGGCGGAAGCGGTCCATGGTGACCGGCTCGCCTTGGTTTTCGACGATGCGGTCGTTGAGGTGCGCGACCGACGCCTCGCTCACGATCAAGAGCGGCGCCGCGTCGGCGAAGGTCAACAAGTCGCCGGGTTGCGCGGCTTTTTTCAACACGTCGCGCGTGAACGCCGGCCCGATACGCACGAGACCACACGGCACGCCAAGAAATTGGGTGAGCCACGCCGCGACCGCCGGGCCACAGTCCTCCGCCTGCAGGTCGGCGTGTTTCCAAATCGTGACGCGACGCAACGGCGCGGTAGGATCGGGAAGGCGCGGGACTTCGATCGCGCCCGCAGATTCGGCGGAAAGCGTGAGCGTCGTTGCGCTGAGCGCCGTGGAGATTTGCGCCATCCGCGGGTGCGTGCGCTGCGTGAGAAATTTGCCGGACTCATCGACGATGAGAAAGCGCCGATCTCCGACGAGACCGAGCGCGTCAATTTCGGCGGCGGAAACCGCGAAGCCGCGGCAGGATTTGACGGGATAGAGAAAGAGACCGGAAATGCGGGGCATGGAGTCGGGCCACAGAGAGCACAAAAAGCGCTGAAAGGAAATCCTGCGCCACGTGCGCGACCGGGGCGCTTGAGTGTGAGCCATGGTTGTGGCCGGGGTCGCTGACCCCGGCAGTGAGACTGCGGTTGACCGGAGAGGAGCCGACCGGGCCCAGCGAGTCCGGCGACAGAGAAACTCAAAATGGCGCGGCGGCTACTTGCGCCGGTAGGTGACGAGGTAGAGGTTTGCGCCGGGGGCGGTGCGGAAGTTTTTTGGCCGCGCGCCGCTGAGGCCGTAGCAAATCATCAGCGTGTCCTCGATGAACTTGAAGAGACACGGAATTGTGCGGCCGGCATTGGGACCGGCGGTGCCGTGGAGCGAAAGGTGATGCGGCGCATCCTCGGTGGCGAAGTCACCGGTGTCTGCCGCCACGCCGCCGAAGCGCACCGTGTAGGTCGCGGCAGTGAGCTCGAGTTCCGTTTGCTGGAGGACTTCGACGGGCGCCTGCTCGCCATCGAGTTCGGCGAAGAGGGGCTGCCAGCGACCTTCGAGGGAATTCATGAGGCGGAGAAGGTGTCCACGAAACCCACGAAAGACACGAAAAAGTTCTGGCCCGTGAGTAGCGCCGCTCCGACGAAATCTTGGCGCGTGGCCGCCCAGGCTGGGTAGGAGCCTGCTTGCAGGCGATAAGGATGTTCGCACCCGAATTCGTCTGCGCGGATTTTGATCGCCTGCAAGAGGCTCCTCCATCGGCAGAGCGAACCCCGATCAGTCTTGCGGCTACACGCGCTTCAGCACGTCACGGGCCTGGAGTTCGGCGGGCTTGGGCTCCTCGAGTTGCTTCGCGCCTTTGGCGCCGAGTTCCTCGAATTTGCGCGCACCCGGGAGCAGCGTGGATTCGAACGAGCCGACGGCGGCGTTGTAGGCCTTGCTCGCGCTGTCGAGGCCGCGACCGACTTTGTCGAGGTTGTCGGCGAAATTAGAGATGCGGTCGTAGAGCGTGCGGCCGAGCGCGGCGATTTCCTCGGCGTTCTTCGAAACGGATTCCTGACGCCAGCCGTAGGCCGTCGCTTTGAGCAGCGCGATGAGCGTGGCGGGCGTGGCGAGGAGGACTTTGCGTGCGATGGCGCGATCGATGAGCGTCGCGTCGGCTTGGAGCGCGCCGGAGAGAAATTGGTCGCCGGGCAGGAACAGGACGACGAACTCGGGCGACGGCTGGAATTGCTCCCAGTAATTTTTCGCGCCGAGGGCGTCGATGTGCGAGCGGACTTTGGCGGCGTGCTCGGTGAGCTTCGCGACGCGGACGGTTTCGTCGGAGGCGCTCGCGGCCTCGCGGTAGGCATCGTTCGGGGCTTTCGCATCGACGACGATTTGCTGGCCGCCGGGGAGGCGGACGACGAGGTCGGCGCGGAAACGGCCGACGTTGTCCGTCGCGCTCTGCTGTTCGACGAAGTCGCAATACGCCGTCATGCCCGACATCTCGACGACGCGGCGCAATTGGAGTTCGCCCCAGGTGCCGGCGGTGGTGGTCGAGCGCAGGGCGGTGGAAAGTTTCGCGGCCTCGGCCTGGAGCTGGCTTTGCGTGGTCGTGAGCGATTTGAGCTGCTCGGAGAGGGCGCCGTAGGCGTTGGCGCGGGCTTTCTCGATCTCGCCGATCTTCGCATCGACCTTCTCGAGCGATTCCTTGAGCGGCTTCACGAGCGAATCGATCGCCTGCTGGCGCTTCTCGAGTTCGCCGACGGATTGCTGCTGAAGTTTGCCGAAGGATTCGCGCGCGAGTTTCAGGAACTCGTCGGAGTTTTTGCTCAACGCGTCAGCGGACAATGCCTTGAACTCGGAGGTGAGGCGCTGGTGGGCATCGGTCAGCGCGGCGATTTTTTCGGCCGCGGCGGCGCGTTCGGCGGAGAGGGCGTTTTCGATGCGCGATTTTCCGATTTCGAGTTCGGCGAGACGCGCGCGGGTGGCGAGCAGGTCGGCTTCGAGCAGGCGCGCGCGTTCGGCGATGGCGGCGGCGCGCGAGTGGGCGATGAACCAGCCGAGGCCGCCGGCGAGGATCGCGGAGAGGAGCGCGATGAGGATTTCGGTCACGCCGCGGAGTGAAGACCCGGCCGCGGGAACTGGCAAGCGGGTTGGTGGCCTCTGACGCGCGGCCAGGGGCGTTTCGCGCGCCTCGGTGGCGGCGGCCGACACAAAGTCGGTCGAAGGCCCGGCGCTACTTCTTCGGTGGAGGATCGGGTGCGTTTCTCGCTCGCACGCCGCAGAGGTCCCACACGGCGCGGCCATCGACGGACGCGAACGACATCCCGCGCACTTTCCTTCCTCCCAGGCCGACGGCGCTCGCAGGCACATCGAGTCGCACCCATTTTCCGTTTTCGGGGAGGACGGCGATGCGCTTGCGCCCGGCACTGCCGTCGGCGCCGTAGGTGATGACGTTCGCGCCCCAATACGCGCGGTGTTCCCACGAACCGTCGTTCCAGGAAATCATGATCTCGCGTGGCGGATTCTGCGGATCGAGCCACACGTGGGTAAACAAGACGTCGTCGGCGCCGATCTCGAGTGGCTCGCTGGCATGGTCGAAACCGTGCTCGTGAATGCCCGCGGCACCGCCGGTGAGCGTGGTGGCGGACGTGTGCACCTTCGAACCGGAGAAGGGGGTCGGTTCCGCGCCAATCCACGCCGTCCCGCCGGCGTGCGGCTGCGCGCCGTCGGGCCAGGCATCGTCGATCCACGCGGTTTGCGAACTGGTGGCCTGGAACTCCGCCACCGCGAACACGCGCCGTCCGTCCGGCCACACGGCCTCGGCTTCGATCCACTGCGCCCCGCCGCGCTGCGGCGTGAAGAAAAATTCCGCGCCGCGCTGCGGCTCGTGGTCGTGGGCCTCCCAGATGATGTCGGCGTCGGCGAGGGCTTCGCTTCCCCATTTGGGGTCGTCGGAATTCGGGGTGGGAGGGGCTTTACGCCCCGACGTTGCGCCCGCGCTCGCGAATGGAGCGTCGGGGCCTAAAGCCCCTCCCACCATCTCCAGCCGTGCCGTCACGCGTTCCCCGACTTCGGGATTTTCTTTTGACAACACGATCTTCGCGTCCGCCGCGCGCCACGGTTGATCTTTCGCGGGCGTAAGCGCGGCGAGAAAGGCGGCGCTCACGAGTCCGCGCGCCTGATTCGTCACGACGAATTCCGTGCTCACGTTGTGCACGTCGCTCCAGCGATCGTAGAATGCATAGGGATCGGACGCGGCGCCGTCGTCGGGGAAGCTGAGCAAGCGCAATGGCAGTTCGCTCGGCGCGTGATACGGCTGTCCGGCTTGGATGTTGCCGATGGGGATTCCGCTCGGCGGCAGCGCACGGCGATCGTTCTGCGAATACTGGTGCACGATCTCGCGTTGGCGCGTGCGACCCAGACCGGTGATCCACGTGATGTTCACTGGGTTCGTGCCTGTCTCGTAGTTCAGGTTGCCGACGAGAGCGGCGACGTAGTTTTGCATGTCTTGCTTGGCTTTGCTCGGTGCTCTCGCTGATTGGTTTTGTAGGAGCCTGCTTCCGCCTTCGCCGAGGCTTCGGCGGACACGTGCAGGCGATTCAGGACGATCGCTCGCGATATCCGCTGCGGAATTCTTCATCGCCTGTAAACAGGCTCCTACATCAGAAAAGCCAGCATTGGTGGCGAGGACCTGCGCGCCGACAGCGAGGTCCATTGCGCTATCGAGCGAAAAATACCAGCCGCCATTACGATAGCGCTTTGTTTCGAGCGGGAACGCGGTGCCGTAAGCGCTGGCGCGTGAGCGCGTGAGCGCGTCGTCGGCGGCGGAGAGCAGTTCGCCTTCACAGAGCTTCAGGTAGCGCTGGTCCAATTTTTCCTTGGGCAGGCGACCCGAGCGCGCGGCGAACGCGTAGCTGCGGATTGCGTTGCCCCAGCTTTCGCTCAAGCGCCACCAGCCCCAGCGGCGCAACGTGTCGCGGCCGGGTTCAGGCAGCGCGCGGAAGAGCGCGCGCTGAAACTCGGGTTCTCCGGTCGCGAGAAAAAGTTCACACGCGGCCCACGCGAGTTCGTCATTGTGCGCAAAGTTGTCGCCGTAGTGCGTGAGGCGCTGGTAGGTGGTGAGACCACCGAGGGCGGGCGGCGTAGAGGGCGCCGCTCCGTCGGCGCCGCCGCGAACGAGATCTCCCGGCGGCGACGGAGCGCCGCTCTCCACGGCCCGCTGGAGGAATTCCCAGCCACGCCGTGCTTGCGCGAGGTAGCGCGCGGCGTCGGCGGGAAAGTGTTTCTTCATTGCGGGCGAAGACGCGCATTGCGCGAGCGCAGCGACGGCGGCGGCGGTGACGGCGGTGTTCTTCGGCCAGACGACTTGCGGCTCACCGGTGTCGGGCAGCGCGTTGCTTTCGTAGCGGCGGTCACGCGGATAAACCAGGAAGTAGAATCCGCCGTCGTCGTCCTGGAGTTTCGCGAGAAAGTCCGCTTCCCATTTTGCCTCCTGCAACAGGTCGGGAATGCCGTCGCCGCTTTCCGGCAAGCCGAGGTTGTCGAGGGCGGCGACGCCAGGGAGCGCATCGACTCCGAACATGAGCGTGTGCACGAGCGCGGCGCTGTTGGCGGTGTATTTCGAATAATCGCCTGCGTCGTGGTGACCGCCCGCGACGTCGAGCGGACCGGCTTTCACGAACGGATAAAGCTGCGAAGTCTCGCTCGCGGTGAATGGTCGAGGCGGCTTGCTCGCGTCGGCGCGTTCTTCGGCGGCGAGTTCGCCGATGAGTTTCCACGTGAACGGAAATTTCTCCGCCGTCGTCGGCACTTCGGCCGGCGCGACGTGACAGGCAGCGTGCGTGTGCCGCGTGAACGGGAGTTCGTTGGGGCAGCCGCAGCGCTGATGATAAAGCCCGAGCGCGTAGGTGCGGGCGATGGCGAGTGCGGCGCCGTCGTGAATGCGAAAGGGCGCGGACACGCCGAGACCGTCGATCGCGAGCCGGTATTCGCCGGGCGTGGTGAACCCGGAGAAGTCCGCGGCGAAGACTTCGCGATACGGCGGCGGCGTGACGGATGAGCCTTTGTCGGTGCGGGGTGCGAGTGGGCCGCGGAAGACTTCGCGGTGCGAGCGCGCATCGCGCAGGGAGAATACTTCGGCGGGGATCGCGAGTTCGCCGAGCGAGCCGAGGTAGTAGCCGATCATCGCGGTCTTCGGGAGGGAAGGCGCGTAGCCGGTTTGGCTGATGTGGATCGCGGGTGAGTCGCGGAGCGGGTCGGTGCGCGCGGTGAATTGCCAGTCGGCGGGCCAGAGGGCGGCGGAGTCGTGGGTGGGAGGGGCTTTACGCCCCGACGTGGAGTTTTCATTCGCTGGTGCAACGTCGGGGCCTTCGACCTTCGCCAAGGCTTCGGCCGACATGAAAGCCCCTCCCACCACGGTTTGCGCCCCGCCTTCACGCAACGTGACCGCGATGTTAGCGTTCGGCGGCAGCGGTTCCGCGAGTTCGAGGTAGAGCCAGTTGCCGAGGCGGACGTCGCGTTTGGTCAGCGGGGCGTAGAGCACGCGGCGTTTGAAACCGACGGATTGCACGGCCACGGGTGTGTCGTTCGCGGTGACGACGAAGGCGTCGGCCGGCGGCAAGTGCAGCGTGAATTTCTCGCCGACGATTCCCGCGAGAGGTTGGTCGGGCGCGTGGTGTTGTGTGACGATGCTCAGCTCGAGCACGGTGGGCGAGAGCACGCGCAGGGCGTGATCACCGGCGCGTGGCAGCGCGAGTTCGTTGGGCGCGGATGTGCCGGAGCTCGCGAGCGGTGAGAGAAAGGCAATCGCAAGAAGCAAGCGGACGGACGCGGAAAGGAAGCATGGCACGCGGAGAGCGTGCCCATTGTCCGCCTACGGGGATATGGGGTGCGCACCGGCCTTCGCCAAGGCTTCGGCCGGCAGGCCGGCCCGAGCGAGCGGGGAGGATGCGTGTGTTTTTATGCGGGTGCTTCGGTGCGCTTGGATGGAGGTTCGTTCCAGTTTTGGCCGTCGCAAAGATTCTTGGCGCGG
The DNA here is from genome assembly GCA_013821985.1 of Opitutus sp. Classification (GTDB taxonomy): domain Bacteria; phylum Verrucomicrobiota; class Verrucomicrobiia; order Opitutales; family Opitutaceae; genus Didemnitutus. The sequence goes on along the minus strand of PNJQ01000030.1, from coordinate 4,080 downwards.
GTGGCGTGTAGGAGGTTCGGGGGCGGCGGCGTGCGGGCGGACGTTTTTATCGCCTGCAAGCAGGCTCCTACAGAGGGCTGGCGGTGGCGAAAATTCGGACGCAAAAAAGCGGACGAGCTTGCGCTCGTCCGCTTCGGTTGGAGAAGCCGGCTTACTTGGTGTTAGCCGGCAATTCGTTGAGCCAGTTCGCCGGGCGAATCTCCGCCGCCCGGCGAGGGCGATTAATTTGCCGGTTACGGCAAATTGGATTTTCGATCATCAGGGCATCGTGGCGCCCGCTTTGGCGCGGCCGGCGACGTCCCACGTGGCGCCGCCGCCGTAGGTGGAGAAGCACATGCCATAGACCTTCTTGCCTTCGAGGCCGACCTTCGCGGCCGGAATCTCGAGACGGACCCACTGACCCGTGGCGGGCATGGCGCCCATGCCCATGCGGCTCGCGGTGCCGGTGGTGCCGTAACCGATGTTGTTGGCGCCCCAGTAGGCGCGGTGGTCCCACGTTGTGCCGTCGAACCAATGGAGCATGATCTCCTGGGTGCCGGACTCGACGTAGACGTAGGCGAAGAGCGTGTCGCCCGTGCCCACTTCCATCGGCGAGGAAGCGCCGATGAACGAGTGCTCGCGCGTGCCCGTGGCACCGGACGAGGTCTTGTGCGCCTTCGTGCCGGATTTCGGCGTCGGGCTGCTTGTGACCCAGTTCCAGGTGTCGCCGCCAGTGGCGGTGGAGACGGAAGCGCCCGCGGGCAGCGCGTCGTCGATGAACTTCACGACGGAAGCGTCGGCGGTGAACTTGCCGTGCGCGAACGCGCGGCGGCCGTCGGGCCATTGCACTTCGACTTCGACCCACTGCTCACCCGTGCTCTTGGGCTGGATGGTGTAGGCGGTGCCGAAGGCCGGCTCCTGCTCGCGGGCTTCCCAGACGATGCGCGCGCCGGTGAGGTCGAGCGAGGTCTGGAGCTTGAGTTCGACGAGGCTGTCAACCTCGACGGTGGCCGTCGGGGCGACGATGGAGACGGTGCCCGATTTCCACGCGGTGTTCTTCGCGGGCGTGAGCGTCGCGAGGAACGCGGAGGCGAGGAGACCTCGGCCCTGGTTCACGTGCACGAACTCGGTCGCGACGTTATAGGCGTCGGCCCAGCGATCGTAGAACGGATACTTGATCGTCTGCTGCGTGTCGTCGGTCGGGAAGACCGAGCCGCTGAGCTCCGCGCCGTATTTGTCGAGGTAGGCGAAGGCCTGCTGGACGTTGCCCTGCGGGATGCCCGTCATCGGGAGCACGCGGCGATCGTTCTGCGCGTATTGGTGAACAATTTCGCGCTGACGCTTCGTGCCGATGCCGGTGAGATACGAGACGTTCACCGGGTTGGTGCCGCCTTCGTAGTTCATGTTGCCGACGAGGGCGTCGATGTAGTCGGCCTTCGGGTTGAGCTGGTAGGCGACGGCCATGTCCATCGCGGAGTCGAGGGAGAAATACCAGCCGGCGGCCTGCATGCGCTTGGTGGCATCGGGGAACGCGGTCGGGTAGGCACTTTCCTTGGTCCAACGGAGCGAGTCATCGCCCGCGGCGAGCACGACCGATTCGCACTTGGCGAGGTAGGCGGCGTCGATCGAGGCGAGCGTGCGGCCGGACTTCGTGGCGAACGTGTAGGAGCGCACGGCGTTGCCGTAGGACTCATACATGCGCCACCAACCCCAGCGATACGTGTTGGCATCGGTCGGATTCGGGAACCACTCCGTCATCTTGGTGCGATACTGCGCCTCGCCGGTGGCGAGATACATTTCGACCGCGGCCCAGGCGAGTTCGTCGTCGTGCGCGAAGTTGTCACCGTAGTGCGTGATCTTCTGGTAGGCGCCGACTTTGCCGTATTTGGCAAAGGCGTTCATGAGGAACTGCCAGCCGAGCTTCGCCTTCTCGAGATAACGAGCGGCGTCCTGCGGGTAGGCGGCCTTAAACTTCGGCGATGAAGCCATCTGCGCGAGCGCGGCGACGGACGCGGCGGTCACGGAGGTGTTCTTCGGCCAGACGATCTGCGCGTCGCCCTTGTCGGGGAGGACGTTGGACTCGTAGCGGCGCTGCGCCGGATACACGAGGAAGTAGAAACCGCCGTCGGTGTCCTGCATCTTCGCGATGAAGTCCGCTTCGATCTTCGCTTCCTGCATGATGTCCGAGATGCCGTCGCCGGATTCGGGCAGGCCGAGATTGTCGAGTGCGGCGATGCCGGGGATCGAGTCCACCGCGAAGATCAACGTCGAGATGAGCAACGCGGAGTTGTTCACGTATTTCGAGTAGTCGCCCGCGTCGTGGTGACCGCCGGAGACGTCGATCGGATTCTTGTTCACGAACGGATAGAGCATCGAGGCTTCATCCTTGAGCTGCGGCGCGGTCTGCGACGGGTTCTTGTTCGCGCTTTCCTGGGCGATGACGGACCACGTGTAAGCGTGGGTGGTCATCGAGGGGATTGCGGCGGGCGCAGTGTGGCACGCGTCGTGGACGTGGCGGGTGAACGGCAGGTGGTTCGGGTGACCGCAGCGTTGGTGGAACAAGCCGAGCGCGTAAGTGCGCGCGAAGGCCATCGCTATGCCGTCGTTGATCAGGAACGGCAGCGAAGCGCCGTGACCCGGAACGACGAGGCGATATTCGCCCGGCGTCTGGAACGCCGAGAAGTCCGCTTCCATCACCTTCTGGTAAGGCAGCGGCGAATACGTGAAGCCCTTCTCGAGGCGCGCGGCGAGCGAGCCGGAGAACTTGATCGCGCCGGAAGCGGCATCGACGACGTGGAACGGCGTGCCGGCGGGCACGGTGAGTTCACCGAGCGAACCGAGGTAGTGACCGACCATCGCCTTCTTCGGCAACGACGGGACATAGCCTTCCTGGTTCACGTGGATCGCACCGCTCTCGCGCATCGGCTCGGCCTTGGACTTGAAAGTCATGGACGTCGGCCAGAGCGCGTTGCCCGGATTCTTCACTTCAACTTCGGCGTTCTCGGCGATGTTGGTCGAGAGGACGAGGATGAGGCTGTTGTCGAGGCGCAGGTCGCGGACGGCGAGCGGCGCGTAGAGCGGACGACGGCGGAAGCCGACGCTCGCGACGTTGACGGTCTGACCGTTGACGGTGACCGCGAACTGCGAGGTGGCGGGCGCGGTGAACGTGGAGCCCGAGACGAAGTTCCAGAGCGCCGGAGCGGTGGTCTGGGAATCCTTCGTGTTGATGAGGCGCAGTTCGACGGTCGTCGGTGAGACGATCTTGAGTGCGTGGTCGCCGGGTTGCGGCATTTCGAGCGTCGTGTAATCGACGACGGCGACGTCGCCGCTGGACGGCGTGATTGTGCCGGTGCCCGGAGGAATCGTGCCGGTGTTGCCGCCCGTCCCATCGGTCGGCGGAGGGGTCGTCGTGCCACCCGTGTCGTCGGTCGGAGGAGGCGTCGTGGTGTCGTCGCCCGTCGAGCCGCCGGTCGAACCGGAGCCCGGCGCGGTGGCGTCGGCGATGGTGATCGTCGCGCTGCTCGGCGTGCCGATGGCGAAGCCGGTGGCGGGCGCCATCGCGAGCGTGATGATCGCGGTGTCGCCGGTCTCGACCTCAGTGTCGGTCGGCGCGGTGAGCGTCATCGTGTAGGACGTAGCGCCCGCGGGGATGGTGATTTCGACCGGCATGTCGCCCTGCGGCGTGCGGCGGTAGTCGATCCATTTGGTGGCTTTGCCGGAGAGCGAGAAGCCGACGTTGAGCGGATTCGTGGTGTCGCCCGTGCGCGTGAAGACGACGACGGCGTTATCGGTGCCGCCTTCGGTCATCGCGGCATCGGTCGCGGAGACGGAGATCGTGTTGGCCGACGGCGGATTCGTCGTCGTGCCGCCCGTGGAGGTGTCGCCGGTGCTGCCGGTCGAGCCGGAGCCGGGGATCGTCGGAGGTGCGGTGGTGACGCCGGGATCGTTGATCGCGAGCGCGAGGGCGCTCGTGCCGAGGGAGTAGCCGCTGACGCTGGAGAGCGTGAAGATGGCGGTCTGGCTGCCTTCGGTGTCGGAATCGGTGACGGCTTGGATCGTCAGCGCGACGCTGGAGGCGCCCGCGGGGATCGTGGCTTCGAC